>JACPLT010000037.1 GCA_016186365.1 Candidatus Pacearchaeota archaeon
CAAGATATGTCCCGCTCTTAGTTTTTATTTTTCGTATGAATGTCATTTGTTATGTATAAGTTATACACAACGGGATATATAAGTCTTTCTATTTCTCGAGAATAATTAATGTTGTGTATAAAATGCTAGATTAATTCAGGTAGATAATTGAGGGTTAGAAGATTCTGCAATAATTGTGTCTCTGCTTTTTTCTCTAACTGAAAGAAGAGTCCATAATCCTAATACCTTTTGTCCTTTTTCAGAATAAAGGGTATCTTTGCATGGTTCAAAAACAGTTGCTGGGACTGTTGTCATTTTATGTAGCTATTGTGTGATTTTGCAGTTTAAAAACCTTATTGTTCTGTTAAGTAAACAAGCAAACTTGACATCCCCCCTTAGTTTAGGATTTATAGTATAGCAGAAATTTTATTTATTCTCCCCTTTTAATAAGGGAGAAAAATTAAATTCTCTGGGAATAATAGTTTTACAGGGGTTAGGGGAGGTTATGCTATATAGTTTACTTAACTTATCCTCAATTTTTGATTAGATATTTGTCTATCTGTTTTTTTGCCAGTTCCCGCTTCTTTTGATGTTCTTTCAAGAAAGAGTTTACCTTTTCTATTAGAATACCTTTTAACTCGCCTGTTAAAAGTTTTCCTGATTTATAATCGTCATGAATTTTTGCCAGTTTTTTGTCATCTGGCTCAAAAAACATTCTTAGATATTGATAAGAGACATCTATATCGGGATTTCCGCCTTTTTTTCTGTGCTCTTCTGTTGTGGGTTGGCCTCCTGAAAATGCGTATTTTTTTATCTTTTTCTCCACTTGTTCGGGGGTATCTGTAGTATATATTGCAGTTTCTTCCCCATCACTGCTTCCCATTTTTCCTGTTGTTCCTGCCAATGGCGGAAGAAAGATTCCATGAATTATTGCAGGCTTGTAAAACCCTAATTTTGGATAGACATCTCTTGCAACTCTAAAATGAGGGTCTTGGTCTACTGCCAATGGGATTAAGCAGGGAATATTCTCTTTTTTTATTACTGACGGCAAAATTGCAGGAACTGCCTGCATGCTTGTATAAAATATTTCTCCTATATTATTTTCATTTGTAAATCCAAACGCTGCTTTAACAGTAGAAAAATTTATTTTCTTGGCTATTTTTAATGCTTCGGGATACATTAAATTTATATTTTTAGTATCAACTAAAAATTTTGTTTTTTTTGAATCAAAACCTAAAGCTATAACATCCAGCATATTTTCATAAGTCCATTTTTGTATTTCTTCATAAGACTTTTCCTTAAATAAGAATTTTTCATCATCTGTAAATTGGAACCATAATTCAACTCCAAACTTGTCCTGCAGCCATTTTGTAAAAATCCATGTTCCTATATGCCCGAGATGTATCGGTCCAGAGGGTCCTCTTCCTGTATACAAGAAAAACTTTTTACCTTTTTCATATTCGTCCAAAAGCCAGTTTAAATCTCTATGAGCAAAAAAAACTCCTCTTTTAAGCATAAAATGAGGTTCTCCTGCATATTTTTTTATTCTTTCTAACAGCTTATTGTCAATCTTAGTTATCCCAAATTCCTTGATAAGCTTGTCATAATCGATTTCTCCTGAAACTTCCCATGGGGTTACCTTAAACTCTTTTTCCATTTATTCAAGAGAATAAGGTTATTTATAAATATTTAGAATTTTTAATTTAATAGCAGATGATAGAAAAGGTTTAAATATATCTTATTATTTTGAGTATAGCAAAATAAAGAAATTGCCATGGGCAATTTCAGTCTTTCAAAATCTGACACCGCAAGCTGCGGGGTATTAACCCAGATTTTGAAATAAAGGTTAAGAAAAATGAGGAGATATTGGTATTTAATAATCAGTGTAGTCATTCTTAATATGATTGCTGTTCAAGGAGAAATTATGCTTTCTCAACCAAATTCAGTTTATAATTTTGGAGATATTCTTAAGATAAATGCTACTCTAAGTGCGGATGCGGATTCAAATGATTTTCTAATAATGGAGATTGTTTGCGGGGGGTTAAACAATAATTTTTACAAAGTTCCTGTAACATTAAAAACAGGAGAACAAAAGTTTTTTGATGCTGGGCTTTTCTTGTCAAAATTTTATAGCTTGGCTAGTGAAGAAAATTGTGTTATCACTGCCAGTTATAATGGGGAGAGAGCAGAAAGCCAGAGATTTATGCTTTCTGATTTTATTTTAGTTAAGAATAGCTTAGAAAGCTTGAATATCAACCCTGAAAAGATAGCAATTGCAAAAGGAAGTGCAGTGAAAGCCAATGGGGAGAATGCAAAAGGATATGTTGAGCTTAATATTCCTGAAAAAGGGATTAATATTGTCAGAAGCATGGAGAATGGGGAGTATAATATAGAGTTTTCATTTCCAGAAGCTACAAAGTCAGGAGATTATAATGTTGAGATAAAAGTTTATGAAAAATATAATAATGAGATAGTAAATTTTGGCAATAATAACGTTACAATTCATGTTAATCAGGTGCCTACAAATATTGAAATTGAAGTTATTGAAAATGAGCAAGGATTAACTCCTGGAAATGATTTGATTTATAATATTAAGATAACAGACCAGGTAGGGGAGATATATTTGGGAAATACAAAAATAGAGATTTTTGATCCTGCAAATAATTCTGTTTTACAAAAATTAAATTCTGGGGAGATTGAAAGCTTCAAGACAGAGACTAATTTTACCCCAGGAATATGGAAAATAAAAGCAGAGGGATTCGATTTGGTTTCTGAAAATGTGTTTAATATCAATAGTTTAGAAAAAATAGATTTTGAGATGAGCAATAAAAAAATGAAAATAACTAATATAGGGAATGTAGTTTATAGAAAAGCTATACAGATTTCAATTGGGAATTATAGCGAGGTGAAAAACCTTAATCTTGGAATAGGAGAGTCAGTTTATTTATCGTTATCTGCTCCTGACGGGCTTTATGAAGTGAATATTAATGATGGAGGTGACAGCAAGTTTAGCCAAAAAGAGGTAATGCTTACAGGAAGAACAGTAGGGGTTAATAAAAATCAGCTTGGGTTTGGAGTTTTCTCTAAATATCCTGTAATGTGGATATTTTTAATTGGAGTTCTGGGATTATTCAGTTATATTATGAGCAGAAAGATTATTAAAAAGAGCTCTTATTCTTATGCTCCTGATAAAGATGCAGAAAGCGATACAAAATTAAAAGAAAAGCAGGAAAAAAGGAAAGAGGAAATGATAAAGAATTTTAATGCTCCTGAAATTGAAGTTGGAGAGGCAGAACACGCAATCGTATTAGATGGAAGGAAGGAGAGAGCGAGTCTAGTCTGCATCAAGGTAAAAAATTTAGACAAATTAGAAAGGAATTCTCATGATACATTAAATAAAGTGAAAGAAATAATAAAGGAGAAGAGGGGAACAATATATAGGACTGGTAATTTTATTATCGGATTGTTCTCGTCTGCAAGCACAAAAACTTTCGAGAATGACAGAAAAGCGATAGATAGTGCGATAGAAATAGAGAAAGAGCTAAAAGAGCACAATAAAAAGTTCAAGCAGAGAATTGAGTTTGGACTATGTGTTAATACAGGAGAAATTATCCTGAAGAAGGAAAAAGACAGGCTTAAATTTACAAGTTTGGGAAATACTCTGCCTCTTGCAAAAAGAATTTCGGATATTTCAAATGAGGAAGCTCTTTTATCAGAAGAATTTTTTAAGAAAGTTACGTCTGAATTGAAGGGGCAGAAAGAAAACAGAGAAGATGTTTCATTTTATCATATATTAAAAATTAATGAAAGAGAGAAAAACAGCCAGTTTATCAGCGATTTCCTGAAAAGAAATGGGTAAAAAATTATTGAGAGTTTTGAAAAACTCCAAAATTCAAAACTCTCAAAGAAGGACTTTGAAGCGATTTTCTCTGAAAATGAGAGTTATTCAAAGCCCTCTATTGATATTTGATTTTGACGGAACAATAGTTGATTCTAAGCAAGCATACTATCATGCTTTTAATAAAAATCTAAATGTTATAGGGATGGGCAGGAAAGAGGTAGACAGAGCAATAGATTTGGGATTGAGTTTAAATGAGACCATAAAGAAATTTGTTCCAATTGGAATTTATAGGTGGTGGATAAGAAGGAAGATAATGAGAGAGGTTATTTCTAGAGTTAGAAAAATAAAAAAATGCAGAGATATAAATGAAATTGAAAGAATAAACGCAAGAAAGATATTAGTTTCAAATTCTTTATCTGAATTTGTCAGACCTGTTCTTAATCATCTTAGAATAAACAAGGATTTTGAAGAAATTTATTGTGCAGATGATTTTTCTAACAAAGAGCAGTTTATTATGGAATATTTAAGAAAGAATAGGATAGATAAAAATAAATGTTATTATGTTGGAGATAGGGCTGCAGATGCAAAACTTGCAAGAAAAGTTGGATGCAAAAGCATAATTATATCTGGGAAATGTTCGTGGGATTCAAGAAAAGAAATAATGAACGCTAAGCCTGATTTTATTGTTTCTAGCATTGACGAGATAAGCAGAATTATTGAGTAAGATATATACTTTTCTATAATAATATTTTTAAACTTAAAATAAATAACTTTCTTATGAGTAAAAGGAAATATGAAAATCCCTTATGGGGAAGAACAGAAAGAGAGATATAGACAATTTGGATAATTTTGTTACTTTTTACCCCAAATTCTCTATCTGGAGAATTAGAACGCGGAGTAGCTTAATTACACTGCTTCTTAAATAATCCCTACTAATAAGTTTCTACAATAGTACAATTTTACCAACGAAAAGCTTATATAGTTGTTGTCGCTAACTATATCTGGAGGAAAATAACATGGTATTTGAGAAAATAAGCATAGTAAAGG
>JACPLT010000038.1 GCA_016186365.1 Candidatus Pacearchaeota archaeon
ACTATGCTTATTTTCTCAAATACCATGTTATTTTCCTCCAGATATAGTTAGCGACAACAACTATATAAGCTTTTCGTTGGTAAAATTGTACTATTGTAGAAACTTATTAGTAGGGATTATTTAAGAAGCAGTGTATTTAACTCATTTTCCAAATTCTCAGCCATATTCTTATTATATCTCCCAAGTTTATATATTTATTTATGTTTATTTTATCACTATTTAGTGGTATTTAAACCTTACGAATTTTGGAAAGATTTTCTAAATTACTTTTCCTGTAACATCCTGGGCAATTAAAAAAGACGGATTTCTTGCACAAGCTTTAAATATCTCGCAATATTAAGATGAGAATGAATAAAAAGAGGACGGCTTTGATTGTGTTGACAGCATTAATCTTAATAGCACTTGCTTATCTCTTATTTTTTTATACCCGTAATTGCAAAGATTTAGGATGTTTTAATATAAATATGGAAAAATGCCAGAGGGCAAGACTTGTCAAAGATACAGAGGAAGCAGTGTGGAGTTACAGCATTATTGGAAAGAGTGATGGAAACTGCAATATAAAAGTTATTTTGAAAGAAATAAAAGGAGACAATGAAGAATTTGCAGGAATGCAGGGAAAAGAAATGGTATGTTCTATTCCCCTTAGTGTTGTTTCTGACCCTGCGAATAATATCCAGAGATGCCATGGATTACTGAAAGAAGAGATGCAGGAGAGAATTATCAGCAATTTAAATAAATATATTACTGATAATATATAATAGACAAAGGAGTAATAAGTGAAACATGACAATAGAAAACTTTGTGAAAAAGACAAGAATTTGCAAAAGAATGGGGCATGTAGATGGGGGGGTTTTATATCCTCAAAATCCTCATTTAGATGAAAGAGGAATGCAGGCTGTTACTACAAGATGCCATAGATGTGGCAGGTTTTATGAAAGAAGTTTAACAGCTGAAGAAAGAGAAAGATATAATGACTGGTTTAAAACTTTAAGCCAGCCAATGACAATATGATTCGCTTTGGGCCTGCGGGTTTGGGAGGAGTAGGAGAGGCTGTTTCTAATTTAAAGGAGTTTAGCAGGCTGGGATTAAAAGCATGCGAGATAGCCTTCACTTATGGGATATATATTAAGGATAAAGAAGCTGAAGAGATAAGGAAAGCTGCTGAAAAGTATGACATTAAACTGAGCATTCATGCTCCTTATTGGATTAACCTTAATTCTAATGAAAAAAAGAAAGTGGAAGAAAGCAAGAAAAGAATAATAGACTGCTGTAAAATTGGGGAGAAATTGGGAGCTTATACTATTGTATTTCATCCAGGCTATTACGGAAAGATGAGCAAAGAAGAAAGTTATGAAAACATAAAAAACAGAATAATTGAGATACAAGAAGAGATAAAAAATAACAAATTAAGAATAAGAATTTCTGCTGAAACTACTGGAAAAATTAATGTGTTTGGAAAAGAGGAGGAAATATTGAAGCTTGTTGAAGATACAGGATGTTTTTTTTGTGTGGATTTTGCGCACATTCTTGCGAGAAATCAGGGAAAAATCAGCTATAAGGAGATATATGAAAAGTTCAAGAATTTTGATGAGATGCATATTCATTTTTCTGGAATTGAGTGGGGAGAGAAAGGGGAAATAAAACATAAGATAACTGAAGAAAAAGAAGTTAGAAAATTAATTGAAGCCCTGCCAAAAAATAAAAATATAGTGGTAATTAACGAAAGCCCTATGCCTGTTGAAGATTCTGTAAAAGCTCTTAAACTCTATAATATGTTATAACAATGTTATAACAAGTTAAACTCGACTTGGAGAGGAGAGTTTTATTTCTCGCTTCAGCTCTGAAAGGAGGTGGCTGTTCATTATTGGAGAGGAATTTATTATTTTTCCTCTTATAGGAGATTTCGTTTTTATCTCTCTTTTTATTAAAGAGAGAGGGATTATTTTTATCTTAATTTGAGGTGTTTCTATAACTTTTTCCAATGAGTGAGAGACTGCCAAGACTTCCAACGGCTTTTTCCCTATCAGAAATACGGATAAAATATCTGCAAGATTACCCTCGAGAAGCTCAAAAACTAATTTTTTAAGGTGAATCGGCCTTTTTATTACAACTACTTTTACATCTGCTCCCAGAAGTCTTTTTGGGAGAATAACCCCCGCCGAGTTTCCAAGCTTGATTGCTTTCTTTATGAATTCCATGTTATAACAGAGTTATAACTATTTTTAAAATTATCTATTCTACTTAACTATAAAATGGTATCAGTTTTGTTGTCACCGCAAAGTTTATAAACTGATTTAGATATTGCTAATAAACAGAAAATGCAGAAATGCATTTTCAGTTAAATTAAATTTGAAACGGAGGAAAATTGAAAACCGCATATTTGGTTTCCCTTGTAGCAGTCATGACAGTTATGGCTCTATTGCAAATCTCTGGTGCTTTAGCATCAAATGATTTGGATGTTGCTATATCAAGTGTGACTATTGACGGAATCGAAGTAACCAGTGGGAATCAAAACATTGTTATTGGACAATTGGCAGGAGAAACAATTCCATTAGAAATTGTTTTTCACTCTGACACTAATGCAAGCGATGCAAGAATAAAAGCTTGGATTGCAGGCTATAGAACAGACATTGCTCAATCAACCAAGAGAATGAACCTTATTGATGGAAGCACTTATTCAGAGCTTTTATCTTTGAGATTACCATCTGATACCGAACCATCAGAAGAGTACACATTGTATGTCAGAATAGAAACCAAGACAGAGAGTTATGAAAACTCTTATCATCTAAATTTGCAGAGAGATTCTTACAAATTAAGTATCTTAGATGTTGATGCATCAAAGACAGTTAATGTAGGAAGCAACCTTGCAATAAACGTTGTTCTTAAAAACATCGGATATGAAAATTTAGATGACACATTCGTAATAGCAAGTATTGCTGAATTAGGAGTAGAGAAGAAAGCTTATTTCGAAGATCTTCTTTCATTAGATGATGAAGATAGAAGAGATAGTGCTGAAAGACAGCTATTCTTAAGAATACCAGAAAATACAAAAACTGGAATTTACGAATTAAGTGTTAGAGCATATAACTCTGATGTCTCAGAAACACAGAAATTGACTATTGCAGTAGTTGGCGTTGAAGAAAACACAAAAGTAATCGCACCAATACAAAGCAAGGAAATAGCTGCTGGGCAGACAGGAGAATACGACTTAATTGTTGTTAATTCTGGAAGCAAAGTAGGAATCTACACAGTAGTTCCTGAAGCAGCTGAAGGCGTTATCGTTAGTGTGCAAAACCCTATGATAACCGTGCCTGCTGGACAAACTGGAACAGTTAAAGTAAGTGTCAAGGGAGTAACTGAAGGAACACATCTTTTCAGTGTGAATGTAAATTCGGATGAAGCACCTGTAACTAAAGTAACATTTAGCGCAGTTGTTGCAAAGAAAGCATTTACTGGAAATGTTGCAATATTAACAGTAATTTTAGCAATAACATTCGTTGTTTTGCTAGTTGTGTTAATCGTTCTTTTAACAAGGAAACCTAGAAAAACTGATGAGCTTGAAGAGAGCTACTACTAAATTTTTATTTTTTATTTTTTATTTTTTTATTTATATTTTTATATATGGGGAGTTATATTTAAGGAGAATAAAATGAAATGTGAAGAATGTGAGATCAAAATAAGCCTTCTTGAAAGGATGATGGGCAGATTTATAAAAGTTGAAGAAAGGAGAGTGCACTTAAGAAGTGGAAAATCTGAAACGAGAAGATTATATTTTTGCCATAAACCTGCATGCTATGAATTATATACTACAGAGCATAGATGTTTTAAAGAAGATGACAAAAGGCATTATAAGAAAAGAATTGTCCGAGTAGATAATGACTAAATCTGCAGGCTTAAAATCTTGGAAATTCCTTCCTGCATGCTTACTCCGTATAAAATTGAAGATTCTGTGATTATTGCATCGTTATGGGTAACTATAATGTACTGCCCCTTGTTCATATATTTTTTTATGAGCAAAGCAAGGCGTTCTGAATTTCTTTTGTCAAGAGCTGCATCAATTTCATCAAAAATATAGAAGCTGTAAGGCTTATATTCCTGTATTGCAAAAATTAACGATAAAGCTATTAAAGTCTGCTCTCCCCCGCTTAATGAAGTTACATCAAAATATTTTCCCTGCCCTACTTTTATTATTATATCCAATCCAGCTGAAAATGGCTCTTTAGGATTTTCAAGCTCTAAGAAAGCAGTTCCCTTAGTTGAAAGCTGGGAGAAGTTTCTTGTGAAAAGCTCATTTATGGAATTAAGGGTTTTCATAAAGGTTTTTTTCTTTTTCATGTCAATTTCCTCAATTATTTTCATTAACTCAATCTTTTCTTTTTCTAATACTTCTACTTTTTGGGATATTGACTCGTATTCCAGCTTCATGGATTCATAAACTTCCAGCGCGCGCATATTAACTGAACCTAAATTTTGAAGGTTTGTCTGTGTTTCTATGAGCTTTTCTTCAAGCAGATTTAAAGCAGAATTTATTATTTCCAAATTAGGGTAGGCCTGAAGCTCTATCTCAAGATTTTCTCTTTCTGCGTCAAGCCTTGCTTTTTCAATTTTTATATTATTTAAGTCATTTTCTGAAAGAGAGATTTTGCTTCTGAATTCAAATATAAAAGAATTGTTTTCATATATCTCTTTATCTATGGAATTTTTCTTTTCAATAAGCTTTTGAAATTTTTTCTCCAGCTCTTTTTCCTGGGATTCAAAGTTGCTTAGATCTTTCTGCTTCTGCTCTGTGACTTTGATTACATTTGCAAGGTCTTCTCTTAATGAATGCTCATCCCTTATATTTTGATTAAGAAGAACCTTGGATTTCTCCATCTCCCGGTTCTTGTATTCCAGCTCTGCATCCAGATTTTCTTCTGTTCTTGAGGATATCTCCTGTATTTCTATGAATATCTTGTCATATTTTTCCTCAACATCCTTAAACTCAAGGAATCTTTTTTCAATTGTATCTCTCTCTTTTTCAATAGAAACGCTTTCCTGCTTTAAGGCAGACTCTTCTAACTTAAGGGTTTTCAGCTGTTCTTTTTTCTCTTCTATATTTTTTAGCTTGATTAAGTCTGATTCTGCCTGGATTGTTTTTGTTTTAAGGAGAGTTATTTTTTCTTTTAATTTTGAAATTTCTTCTGACTTATTTCCTGTTCTGATTTCAGCTGTTTTTTTATTCAATGAAGAAATTTTGATGTCGCAGTCATTAAAAACTTCCTTTATGTGCTCGGGAGTCATCTTGCTTTTGCATAATGGGCAGATGTCTATGCTTGAAACCTGTTTTTTTATCTTTTCAAAAGATGAAATTTCAGAAGAATAAACATAAAGCATTTTTTCTGCCTCCTTCTGCTCAAATTCAAATTTTTCAAGATTTTTTAAAGAAGTTTCCTGTTCTGATTTCAGCGAAAGAAGCTCCTTGCTGCAGGAAGAAAAATCAGAATATGCCATTCCGCTTGAGATTCTTTCTACTTCCCTTAGAATAAATGAGGTTTCATTGCTATTTTTGTTAAGCTGTTTTTTCTTATCTTCAATTCTTACTTGCAGGAAATGCAATTTTTCTTTTGTGTTATACAACAACTTTTTCTGCCTTTCTATCTCTGCAAATTCCTGCTTTTTTTTGTCTAAATCCTGATATTTTTTAGCTTGAGAGGGGAAATCTTTTTTTATAAGAGAAAGCTCTGATTCTATTTTTTTTATTTCTTCGTTTATCCTGTTTCTTCTTAAAAGGGTTTCCTGTAATCTTGCATTTATATTTTCTTTTCTTACATTTAATCCTGCTAAGTCTGCGCGAATATTTGAAATATCGCTTTGAAGCTTCTCCTGCTCTATTCCTGAAGATTTTTCTATCAAAGAGTTAATGTTTGCAGATTCTAACTGCAATTCTTCAACTTTCCTCATTATTTTTTCCAGCTTTTCTTTAAGAAGGATTTTTTCTTTATCTTTGTCCTCTCTTTTCTTTTCTTCATTTAAAATTTCTTTATTTTTTTCTTCCAGCTTTTTGTTTATTATGCTGGCTTTATACCTTTTTACCAGCTCTTCAAATTTTTTGAATTTCATTGCCTGCTTTCTTTCTTCTTCAATGTTTCTTAAGTAGGCGGTTCTTTCCCTTAAGATTGAACGAATTTCTTTCAGTTTTTCTTCTGTTTTTTCCATTTCCTTGAGAGATTTTTCTTTTCTCATCTCATAAATAGATATTCCTGCAACTTCTTCTATTATTTTTCTTCTTTCTTCTGATGTGGTTTTTACTATGTTGGAAATGCCTCCCTGAAGAACAATATTAAATCCGTAAGGGTCAATTCCTGCTGTTGCAAGAAGTTCGAGAACTTCCTGCCTTGTTTTCGGCTCGTGATTAAGGCGGTAGATGCTCTGCCCGTTATTTCTTAAAACTCTTTCTACTATCAGCTCTGTTTCTGAAATTTGAAGTTTTTTATCAGAATTATCCAAATATAATTTGACTGAGGCTTCTGTTGCAGACCTGTGCTCTTTTGTCCCTGCGAAAATTAAATTAGCCGCCTTGGCAGCTCTCATGCTTTTTATGCTCATTCTTCCCAAGACAAAGCAGATTGCGTCTGTAACATTGGATTTTCCTGAGCCATTTGGGCCGACAATTACATTCATTCCATTAGAGATAGGAATTTCTGTCTCCCTGGCAAAGCTTTTAAAGCCCTTCATCACCAGTTTTTTTATATAAACCATGAAAAGAATAAACTTGGAGTATATTTAAAGTTTAATATGAGCGGGAATATAACTCCAAAATGCCCTGAAACAGGAAGTGAATGCTGCGGAAATAGTGCGAGATGTGATTGCTTAGATTATCAAGTAGAAAGAACTATTACCGATTTTGCAGATTGGGATGTTTATATGGGAGATTTATCCCAGTTTAAAAATTTAGTGGAGAGTCTAAAAGGAGAGAGATTAAGCAAGCAGAGATTAGAAGAGGTGATTAAAAAAATTGGGGGATGTATAAGAAAAGGAAGTAATTTTTATATTCATGCAGAATATCCTGGGGAAGGAAAGTATGATGAAAATGGGATGGTAGTGAAAAGGATATTAGGAGAAATTGGCGTTTATAGTAATAATCATATGATTAGGTATATTGTGCAGTTTAAATAAATCAAAACTCTCCCAACCCTTTCTGTTTTTTATCTGAACATGCAGTTTTCCAAGTACTCCAAGTTTCCCTGAATATTCCTTTATCTTTATGCTTCTCTGAATTTTCTTTCAAGAACTTGCAAGTTAGAGGGTCAGAAGGATAGCCAGAGCCAAAATCTATGCCTATCTCTTCTTTTATTTTTTCTATTTCTCTGTCTCTTGTGGTTTTTGCCAAAATTGAGGCAGCAGAGCAAGCAACATGATTAACATCTGCCTTATGCTCACAATGAATCTCTAGATTTTCTTTGTTTTCTATATAACTTTCAACTTCTGTCTGCCATTTTTTAATATTTGGGGAGGGACAATCAACATAAACCATTATTTTTTCAAATCCTTTATTTATTCTATTTATTATTTCTGCTGTTTTTATTGCTTCTATTGTATTAAGATTTGTTCCTTCTTTATTTTTGGAAGTTATTTCATTTGGAAATGTGAGAGTTATTTCAAATGTGACGGATTTTTCTTTTATTGTTTCTGCTAGAATTTCTCTCTTTTTTGGCAGGATTTTTTTGCTGTCCTTAACCCCTATTTTTCTGAATTCATCTTCTAAGCTGGAATTTATTAAACAGCCAGCTAGAATCATTGGACCTATGACTGGGCCTCTTCCAGCATCGTCTATCCCCAATATTAGCATGAATAAGGATATTTTTCAGTATTTATAAAACATTTGGGAAAATTTATATATGCGAAAAGAGTAGTATTATAATGAAAAATATATATTGGAGTATAATCATTTTTACATTAATTATTTTATCAAGCGGGGCTGTTTTTGGAGAGTATCAAATTAAATATGAACAAGTAGGAGATAAATTTTTAGTCAGTTATAACATAAGTTTGAATAATGAGAGTGAGATAACAATTGAAGCTGGAAATCCAAAGTCTATTAATTCAAATGTGGATTATACGCTTAATAATGGGAATATAGAGCTGACTGGGAAAAATATTTATTTAAGTTATATTGACTCTGAATTAATAGAAAAATCTGGGAATAAATATTATTTTGTTTCAAAGAACAATATCAGGTATGAATCTGATATGGAGATTGCCCTAGAGCTTGATGAAGGATTTGTGTTAGAGAGAGAAAATATTTATCCTAAAAATTTTAAGATAAGCAGCAATGGAAGAAATATTGTTGTGAAATGGAAAACTCACATTATGGATAATGAAGATTTTCCTATATTTGCGGTTATTGAAAAAACTGGGAGAAGGTTTACATATACATATCTAGTTTTAGGAGTAGTTTTAGTTTTATTAGCTGTTTTTATGTATTTTAAATATTTTAGAAGCAAAGATTATAACTATCTTATTGAATCAGAGAAAAAAGTTATAGAAGAAATTAAAAAAGCAGAAAGAAAAGAAATGTGGCAGAAACAGCTTCAGATTAAGACAGGATTTTCAAAGGCAAAGTTAAGCAGGGTTATAAGAAATCTTGAAGAGAGAGGATTAACTAAAAAAATCCCATTTGGCAATACCAATAAGATAAAGCTGAAATAAAGAAATTGCCTTATGACAATTTCAGTCTTTCAAAATCTGGCACAACAAGCTGCGAAGTATTAAATCCAGATTTAGAAATAATGTTTCATCTTGTTCCATTCTTGTTTCAAGAAGTTATTATATAGGTATTTTTTCTATATATTTTATTAATAAATCATGGGAGGTATACAAAATGAAAATGAAAACAATAGGAATAGCATTGATTGCCTTGATGGTGTTGTCAGCTTTTCCGGTAATAGCTGAAACGCAAGCAATAAGTTCAGATGAAACTGAGCTAGCTGGAGATGCAGGAGTAACCCCTGATTCCGCTTTGTATGGGCTTGATAGAGCTATGGAAAGTATAGACAGAGCACTGACTTTTGACAAAGAAAGAAAAGCTGAAAAAGGGCTTCTTCATGCAAAAGAAAGGCTTTTAGAAGTGAAAGCAATGATTGCAGAAAAGAAGTTTGATAAAGCTGAAAAAGCCTATGCCTACCATAACGAAGAGATGGAAAGAGTTAAAGAAAGGATAGCTGAAATGCAGGAAGATACAAAAGAAGAGAAAATAAAAGAAACTGCAAAAAAAGTCATAAATCTTCAGGAGAAAGTTGAGAGCCATGAGATGAGAATCGAGGCTCTTAAAAATATTATTGCTGAAGGCAATTTGAGTGCTGAAGAAGAAGGAAAAGTTCAGGAAAAAATCCAGAAACTGCAGGAAAAGAACAAGGAAGTTCTTGAGAATATAAAAGAGAAGAAAGAGAAAATTGAAACAAAACTCAGAGCCCAAACAGAAAAGAGCGAAGAAAAGATAAAAGAAGAGATGAAACAAATGGAAGATAATGAAGGGCTGACTGATTCAAGAAAAGAACTTGCAGAAAGATGGGTTAAGAAAACTGAAGACAGCTTAAGCAAGCTTAGAAACAAACTGAATGAAGCTAACTTTGATGAAGCTAACAGAGAGATTGTTAAGTCTCAGATAACAGAAGTAGAATCAAAACTTCAGGAAGCAAGGAATAGAATAGCTAATGAGCAGTATTCTGAAGCTTTAGAGATTCTTAAAGAGATTAACAACTATGGCAGAAGCACCAGCTTGATTGTTAAAGAAATCAAAGAAGCTAGAGAAGAAAACAAGACTGAAGAAGTCAAGAAGCTTGTTGAAGAAGCTGAGAGCAATAAAGAAAAAGCTCTTGAAAAAGTTGAAGAACAAGAAAGCAAGACAGAAAGTCAAGAGAAGCAGTCTGAAGAAGCTGAAGAAAAAGGCAAAAACAACTAAACATTTTTTTATTTTAGATATCCTTGGGATATTGAAAGGCAGAAAATACAAATATTTTCTGCATTTTTTTATTTTTTTATAGTCTCAATCCAGGCTTGATGAAATTCATCTGTATCTTTAATTAAAACTAGCGGAAAGGGATTAACATTAAAACCATTTAATGAAACTCTATCAGCAAGCTTTTTCTTTTTTATTATAAAATCTTCAGGATTGAAGCCAAATGATGTTATTGCCTGTTCTGGGCTTGAAAGAAATAAATCAAATAAAGAAGAGGAAAAATGCGTTGCTGGAACTCCTCTTCCATACTTTCTTGAGACAAATTCATGGGGTTCGTAACCTGCAAGATAAACCTGAAGAATTACACTAAACGGCAAGCCCACCATAAACTTTGTGTTTTCAGCAAGAAATTGAGTTACCTCTTCTGAATGGGAATCCCTAAACTTGCCTAAAATACCTTTCATTCCATAACGATATAGAGAGTAGTAAATTCTTGGATTTGGGATAGGAGAAGAAGACAACTGCAATTCAAGCCGAGTAAAAATTTCTCTGTCTTTTAACATTACTCTTCTAGTGTGGCCTGCTGCTTTAACTTCTATATACCTTTGCCTTTTATAATCAGTTGTATCTGGCTGAATAGTTGCTCCATTTAATTCAATTTGAGATTCTAAATCTCCTGAAAAAATTGTTTGGTTTAATCCCTGATAAAATAGCCTTATTAAATGAATAATGTCTTTTGATGGAGGAATAATAACGCGGGCATATTTTGGAGTAAAAACTTCAACTTGTGACATCATAGTTTCCAGCAATCCTTTTTTCAGCATAAATCAAATAAAGAAGAGGAAGTTTAAATTAATTATTGTAATGAAAAGTTATCTATAGAGAATTCGACACGAAATGTCATGCATCCATCCGAATTCTCTATCTGGATAATTCGATTAAACATCATACAACTAACCGAATTATCCATAGGAAAACCATTTAGGTTTATTTCATTTTTGTTATTGATATAAAAAGAGAAAAAACCAAAACTTTAAAAGAGAGAATAACCCAGAATGACTACAGCGGGGTAGAGCAGCCTGGAGTGCTCGCAGGGCCCATAACCCTGAGGTCGTGCGGTTCAAATCCCACCCCCGCTATTTTAATACTCATGAGAGAGGTAAAAAGAAGATGAACACATTTTGGGCATTGATTTTTGCAGTATTATCTCCAATTATCTGGGCATTTATGAATATTCTTGATAAATATGTAGTTTCTTGCAAGGCAAAATCTCCATTGAGTTATTCTGCTCTTGCAGGGCTTGTTAATCTTCTTATAGGAATAGTTCTTGCTGTTTTCATAAGCTGGGAAGGAATAGCAATAAATAACTTGCTGTACTCTGCAATCGCAGGAATTCTTCTTGGCTCACAATTTTTCTTCTATTACATATTTCTAAAAGAAGAAGATGCCAGCAATCTAGTCGGTTTAATCTATGTCTATCCTGTTTTTGTTGCTCTTTTATCTTTCCTTTTCTTAAATGAAATTCTTCCGCTAATTAGCTATTTTGGAATATGTTTAATTCTGACAGGAGTTTTATTGCTCTCCCTAAGAATGAAGAAAATAAAAATGAAAGTAAGTTTATGGATTGTTTCTGTAATGATAGTGGTAGTAGCATTATACGAATTCTTCATTAAAATTTCTACGAATAATATTCCAGAAATAAATGGCATGGCAATTAACAGCATATTCTTAGGATTAACAGTTCTGTGCATATTATTTCATAAAAAAACAAGAAAATTATTCCCGTCTGAATTAAGAAATTTTGGCTGGGCAGTTTTTACAGAAATCCTCACATTTTTTGCAGTATTTACAACCTATCTTGCAATGGCAGGACTAGAAGCCACAATTGTCTCAAGTGCAGCAGCAATACAGCCCCTTGCTGCTTTGATATTTGAAAGAATAGCCAGCAGATTCAAAGAAGAAATGACAAGAGATAAAAATCTATGGCCAAAACTGATAGGCATATGTTTAATAATCTCTGGAGTTATATTACTCTATCTTCCAAAAATAATAGAGGAATTATCATGACCGGTCCGGGTGAAGGAAAAATAAAAATAGGAAAAGCAGATGTCTATATTCATCTTAAAGGAAAATCAAATGCAAGAGTTACCCATGTAGATATAGAACTAGATGAATTAAACAAGATAATAAAACCCGGAGAAGCCAGTTATGTTCAGGGAAAAGAGGGGAGAGTATTTATCGGGTTAAAAAGAGAGATGATTTCTAGGGCTGAAAAATTAGTTAAGAAGGAAAAAGAAATAGTCCAGAATAAAAATATTTATTAATGCAAGAGATTACAAACTTAAAATGTTAAGTGTTAAAAAAATTGTTTATTGGTATAACAGATACGAGCCAGATTATAAAGAAAGACAAAGAAGAGTAGAGGAATTAGCAAAGAAGATGGGAATAGACTGCGGGTTTGTTCCTACCTCTGATTGTGAAACTGTATGGTTTGTAAGAGAGAAGACAGATACTTATTTAGCACATGGAAAAACAGGGATAGAAGCGGAATTAACAAGATTAGAAAAAGCTTTAGAAAAACTTGGAATACCTGCTTAAAGAATAAAACAAAATCTTTAAAACCTCATTAATTCTTAATTTTTCAGCCCGGATGGCCCAATGGTAAGGCGACAGATTGCTAAGCGAAGGAAACTCTATAGTTTCCTACCGCACTACCTTCCTTACATGGATGAAAAAACAAAAATCTGTTTTCCGCAAGGATTTCCAGGTCCGATTCCTGGTCCGGGCGTATTCTTATTAAGTGGAAATCCTTGCTTGCAAGGATGTCAGAAATGCTCTTTGTTTCGTGCATTTCTGAGCATGTCAAAATCTTTTGATTTTGAGCACTATCAGGAATATCAATTCCTGAAGCTTTCAGAAATCCATAAAAGATTTCTGAAGTTTCCAGGTCCGATTCCTGGTCCGGGCGTTTTAAGGAATTGAATAAAATGAAATTCCTTTTAAAATACTGCAGAATCGGACCGCTGGTCCGAGTTCCTGGCGAGCAATTTCGCGAGAGAAAAATGAGATGATTAACGAGCGAGGTTGCGAGTTTGCGGGCGTATTCTTATTTAGCCAGATAAAAAGATATAAAAACAAAATATTAATTATTAATTTATGGCAGAAAAAGAAATTATGAAAGGATATAACATCCTTGCGGAAGAATATTACCAATCAAGAAAAGATAAAAAAGGAACAAGTTATTTCTACAATCAATTATTAGAGATGCCTACAACATTAAAATTATTAGGGAATATCAGAGGAAAGAAAGTGCTGGATTTGGGATGCGGGCCTGGAATTTATGCCAAAGTCCTTTCAGAGAAAGGAGCAAGCGTAAAAGGGATAGATATTTCAGAAAAATCAATAGAGATAGCTAAAAAAGAAGCACCTCATGCAGAATTCATAATAGGAGATGCAGAAAAACTGCCTTATAAGAATTTTGAATTTGATATTGTTTTGTCTCCTTTAATGCTCGGGCATTTAAAATCATGGAATAAAGTTTTATCTGAAATTTATCGAGTTTTAAAAAAAGGAGGATTATTTATTTTTTCTTATCATAACCCGGTTACTGAAAAAAATATAAAGCATAACTGGTTTTTTAAAAGATTCAGAGAGTTAAACGGATATTTTGAAGAGGAGAGGATAATAAAAATATGGGAGAAAGAAAATAAGAATTTTGAGATGATTCATTATCATAAAACTTACAGCACAATTATAAAACTGCTAGTTGCTCACAGATTTGAGATTATAGATTATGAAGATTGCAAGCCGTTGTTAGAATCAAAAGAAAGTTATCCAAAAGATTATAAAAAAACAATAAACTATCCCACATTCTGTGTTTGGAAGGTGAAAAAGAAATGACAACAGCAATAGTATACATGGTAGCGGGAATGGCAAGCAGATTCGGAGGAAAAATAAAGCAGTTTGCCCTGATTGGAAAAAATAATGAAACTTTAATTGAATATTCTATGAATCAGGCATTGAAAGCGGGATTTGGAAAGATAATTTTTATTGTTGGAGAAAAAACAGAAATTCCATTCAAAGAGAAATTTGGGGATAGTTATAATGGAATTCCTATTTTATATGCAAAACAGGAATTTGATGCTGGAAAGAGAGATAAGCCGTGGGGAACAAATGATGCTCTTTGCTCTGCTAAAAATATAATTGACTGCAATTTTGTTGTCTGTAATGGAGATGATATTTATGGAGAAAAAGCATTTAAAAAACTTGAAGAATGCGCCAGAAATAGTGAATGCGCTACAGTTGGCTGGAAACTTTTAGATGTCCTGCCGGATAAAGGGGCAAGCAACCGGGGAATAATAAAGAAGGATAAAGACTGGAATATTACAGAGATAAAAGAAGAGTTTAATATAGAAAAAGCAAAACTTAAAGAGAGAAATTTGAATGAAGAGGATTTCTGCAGCATGAATATTTTCGCGTTGAAACCTGAAATTGTGTCTGAGCTTGCTGAAAAATTGGAAAAATTCAAACAGGAAAATCAAAATGAAAGGAAAGCTGAATGCCTGCTGCCAACTGAGCTGGCAAACCTGATTAAAAATGGGAAACTCAACATAAAGCTTATCCCTGCTGAAGAGAGATGTATAGGGGTGACTTGTCCTGAAGATGAAGAAATAGTAAGAAAATTGATAGAAAAAAGCGAATATGGAGAATTAGGTTAATTAAATGGTTTTGCATTCTAATTCTCCAGACTTCAGGAATTGATATTCCTGATAGTGCTCAGAAATCTGAGATTTCCGACATAGATAATTTGAAAAAAATGTAACAAATTACCCAAATTGTCTATAGCAAAGGCTTAAAAAGCATAGTTTTCTGTGTTTATTGTATTAAATAAGATTAATTAGATCAATAGAGATTAATTATTCTGTTAAAGAAAAAGCATCAGACTTTTTCTTAAAAATATATACAAATATGGAAAAATTTAGAAAATTGGGCCTAATTGAGCCTATATTAAAAGTAATAGAAGAAGAGAAATTTGAAGAGCCTACTGAAATACAGGAAAAATCAATTCCAATTATTTTAGAAGGCAGGGATGTCATAGCTGGCTCTGCTACTGGAAGCGGGAAAACTTTGGCATTTGGGGCAGGAATAATAACAAATTGTGTAAGAGGAAAGGGGTTGCAAGCTCTTGTTTTAACTCCCACAAGAGAGTTGGCTGAACAGGTTTCAAAATCCTTAAAGAATTTTTCAAAACACCAAATGCTGGAAATAGCCGTAGTTTATGGTGGAGTTTCAATTAACCCGCAAATGGAAGATTTAGAAACAGCAGATGTGGTTGTTGGAACACCCGGAAGAATATTAGACCATATTGAAAGGGGAAGCATAAATTTTGAAAATATACATATTTTAGTTTTAGATGAAGCAGACAGAATGTTAGACATGGGATTTATAGATGATGTTAAAAAAATAATCAGCGAATGCCCTGCAAAAAGACAGACTATGCTTTTTTCAGCTACAATTTCTCCAGATGTTATAAGGCTTTCCAGCAGGTATATGAATAATCCTGAAGAGGTTTCTGCTGAAAGTTATGTTGACCCCAGCAAATTGAAGCAAGTTTATTATGATATTCCAAATAATGAGAAATTTTCATTATTAGTTCATTTATTAGAGAACGAAAAAGCAAAACTGGCGATGGTTTTCTGCAATACGAGAAAGAATACAGATTTTGTTGCGAATAATCTGAAATATGCAGGAATTGATGCCATAGCTATACATGGAGGATTATCGCAGGATAAGAGAACTAGAATTATGCACCAGTTCCATGCACAAAAAGTTTTTGTTTTAGTCTGCACAGATGTCGCTGCGAGAGGTTTGGATATTAAGGGAGTTTCGCATGTTTATAATTATGATATTCCAAAAGACAGCAAAGAGTATATACACCGAATTGGAAGAACTGCACGAGCAGGAGAAGAAGGAAAAGCAGTAAGTCTTTTATCCAATAGAGATTATGAAAATTTTGACAAGGTTTTGAAGAGCAGCGAGATTAAAATTGATAGTGAAAAAAATCCTGAATTCAAGATATTTAGGATAAAATGGATACCTAAAGAAAGAAGTGAAGGAAGAGGGTTTGGAGGGAGATCTGGAGGGAGAAGATTTGGTGGCGGAGGTTATGGCGGAAGGTCGAGCGGGAGAAGATTTGGAGGAAGGTCAAGTGAAGACGGGGGGAGAAGTTATGGAAGAGGGGATGGAGAGAGTGGTGAGAGAAAGAGCTATGGAAGAAGTGGAGATAGATTTGGAAGAAGTGGAGATAGATTTGGAAGAAGTGGAGATAGAAAAGAAAGCCCGAGAGGAAGAAGGCAGTGGTGGGGCGATAATCGTGGAAGAAGCAGTCGGAGATAATTTATTAATTCTAAAGTAGTAACATACCCAAAGGTTTAAATAGGTTAGTCTATAACAAAAAATATGGTAAAAATTATTAGTACTTCAATGACAGAGTTAACTAACAGAGAATATGAGTTCATAGCTGAAAGGATGAATCTGCAAAAAATCAAGTATGTCGACCAAAAATTGGCAGTCCCATTTTATTTGCATAACGCTAACCGAAGTGATACTAGTGATCGTGAATTTCATATTAATCTTTTGGGTTATTCTACATTGGAAAATTCTTGTAGATTGGTTGCCTTACAAGATATGCCTTTTACTGCAGCAGTACAAGGCAATGGGGGCAAAATAATTGGTTGCTTTGGTTACACTCCGGTAGAGTTTGACTTCAAGTATGATACAGATTCAACTGGTAGGATTTACTTGGTGCATTATACTCAAAGAGTTCCCGATGGTTTAATTTCTAAGCATAGGTTGGGAATAGATTTTAAAAAGATATTTAGGTATGAAGGCAAATGGGTAGGTCATTCTCCAACAAGAATCTGGGAATATAAAGAATATGGCTATAATTGGAGTCGAAGCCAAGAAAACCCGGAAGAAATCGCCAAAGAGTTGCAAATGATAAAACCTACACTAGAGTGGGTATTATCACAGATTGTAGAATTCGATCCAAGTTCAAAAAAATTACAATTACAAAAATTTGTAAAAAGAAGAATCTCAAAATAAAAAATATTTTGTTATTTTTTATTTATTTAGTGCTTCAATATCTAGAAACGTATTGCTAGAGGGTTGCTGACTTCTGATTGAATATAATTCTAATTTATAAATATTTATAACCCCAAATTAATTTGTGTTATCCAGAAATAATGTCCTCTCGATAACACAGATAAGCTCTAAAAAACCATTAGAGCTTATGAAGAAACTAAATACCAAAAAGATAAAATGGATCGTAAAGGAGGGCGATAAGAGAGACAAGGGCTTTTAT
>JACPLT010000036.1 GCA_016186365.1 Candidatus Pacearchaeota archaeon
CTATGCTTATTTTCTCAAATACCATGTTATTTTCCTCCAGATATAGTTAGCGACAACAACTATATAAGCTTTTCGTTGGTAAAATTGTACTATTGTAGAAACTTATTAGTAGGGATTATTTAAGAAGCAGTGTAGTTAAACAAATATTATTTAACTATTTCTTTGGGAATGCTGGATAAATTCTTTGTTGCGTTGAGAACTTCTATTCCAACTAGCTTATTATTTAAATCAAAATCCAAAATTATGTCCTCATTGATGCATATTGTTTTTGATGCTTGCCCCGGCTCTATATTTTCTCCCAAGTAAATGTATGCTGCATCAATTTCTTTGTCAAATTCTATTTTCATGTTAGTCTAAAGAACTACCTAGCAAATAAAGTTTCTTCTTTCTTTATTGTTTTGTGCCCCAAGTTTATGGATAGTGGGATAACCACTTCTTTTTCTTTTTCCTGGAATTTCATAGAAAGAATGATACTAAGAGAATTTGGCTTGTAAAATACTGACATAGATGCTTCTTTAACCTGTTCTAACAACTCATTATTCAAATTTAAATTTTCACTTGCATTTAATATTTCTAAAGATGAAACCTTTCCCTCAAAGTCTATATCTATTACAAAATCGCCTACTTCAATTGAGGCTTTAGACTGGATGCCTCTAGACAAATCTAAAATATCTTCTTCCTTATCATAGCTTATTTTTGTATTGATTTCTGCCATTTTTTATCTGTTTTCCAAGCAGTAATAATATATAAATCTTTGTTGTTTTTGATTTTGAAAACTATAACCAGCGTATATCTACTGCTTAGCTTTAACCCAATTCGGCATATTTCTTCCTGATTAATAATTTGTTTCTGAAATCCCACTAAAATGGAAGTATTTTTTATATTGTCAATAACCAGTTTTTCCGAAAGATAAGGTCTATCCGCATTTTTGTCAAAAAAATGCCTGCTAAAAAATATGTTTTCTTCTTTTAGTCCTGTAAGAAACTCTTTTAATCCCTCTAAATTGCTGAACATTAAGCATAAAAGAATATTAGATTTATAAACCCTGTTTTTCCTATATAATAAGCTTTAAAAAGCAAATTTTCAATAGAATAAAATGGGATTAATGAATGCAGGGAGATTAATGAAGAAAAGCAGAAAGTTTAGATGGAAAGATAAAAAATACAAGGTAGCTAAACTTGATTTATATAGCAAGTCTGACCCTCTGGAAGGAAAGAATCAAGCAAAAGGAATAGTAATAGAAAAAGTTCAAAAAGAGGCAAAACAGCCAAATTCAGCGATGAGAAAGTGCTGCAGAGTCCAGCTTATAAAAAACAGCAGGGGAGTTACAGCTTTTATTCCTGGGAATCTTGCGCAAAAATTTATTGAAGAGCACGACGAAGTAATTGTTGAAAGAATTGGGGGAAAGCAGGGAAGAAGCAAGGGGGATATTCCAGGAGTCAGATTCAAGATTATAAAAGTAAATGATCAGCCGTTGCATAGATTATGGAAGGGCAAGATAGAGAAGGGTAGAAGATAAAATGGGAGATTCAGAATCAACTTATCAAAGAGATTACATGCCTGTGTTGCTTCCGACTGGAGATACGTTAGAGGTAACCTTAAACAGCTTAAGAGATGCTCGAGATTTTGTCATGAGACATGACGGAACTGAAAGTTCTGCAAATACTATTGTTGATGTGCAGGAACATCTCCATGATACTCACGATTGTAACTATGATGAAGGAAGAGGGATAATGAGATTTATAAAAAAAGCAGAGAGGGCAAGTTAAAATGAGCGGGCATATAATTGAACAAGTTCCGAGAGTGGAGGAAGATTCTGGATTGATAGCAGAACTCAACGAGTTAGAAGTTGGGAAAAAATTCCCATTAAACTGCCCTTATAAAAGCAAACCCGAAAGTGTTAAATTTTGTTGTAAAAATGCTTATAATTGGATTAGGAGCAAGGGAGTAGATGTTTATGATGAAGAAAAAAATCCAGAGGGAAGATTTGTGCTGGTATGTGAAAAAAGTCCAAATGGAGAATTTGTAAATTTGGAATTTTATTTGCAGAAAATGCCTTCGGGTATGAGGATAACAAAATGAAAATATTTGATTTATACGAAGCAGAGAATATCATTGTGAAAGACGCAGGGCTGAAAAAATATATCAATACAGACGGAAAACTTGTGCTGAAGAGTCATGGAAGGCATACTGAAAAATTCGGAAGAATGAAAGTTAATATTGCTGAAAGATTAATCTCTCTTTTGGGAGTTCCCGGGCACAGGGGAAAGAAGCACAAGATACAGACTTCATGGAGTTCTGGAAAATACAGCAAGAATGCAAAAATTGTTCTAGATGCTTTTAAAGTGATACATGAAAAAACAGGAAACAATCCTATGCAAGTTCTAGTTACAGCAGTGGAAAATTCTGCATGCAGAGATGAAGTTACAACAATTGAATATGGAGGAGCAAGATATCCCCAAGCAATAGACACTGCCCCTTCAAGAAGACTGACAATTGCATTAAGAAATATTGTTCATGGAGCTTATGACAAGGCATTTGGAAAGAAAACAAAAATGAAAGATGCTCTGGCAAATGAGCTTATTCTGGCGAGCCAGAATACAAACGAAAGCTTTGCTGTTCAAAAAAGAATTGATACTGAAAAACAGGCGGATTCTGCGAGATAGTTTTGTAGTTTAAAAGGATAAGATTTAAAAAAGAGCGAAAGATTTTTGAATTATGAACCAGCAAACAATTCGAGAGAGAATAGAGTTAGTAGACCGAGAGTTTTATGGCGGAAATTATGTCAAGCTAACACTCTCTCCTGCAGATGAGAATACTGGGATATTTTTTGCAAATAAAAGAGGGAAAGTAAAAGCAAGATTAGACTGCGCAGTCCCTTCCAAATATTCTATTATGCTGCAAAATGAGGATGCAAGATTTCTTAATGTTGAACATTTGTTAGCTACACTATATGTTTATGGTATTGATAATGCTCGAATAGAGGTTGAAAGACTTCCTTCTTTAAGCTTTAAAATTTTAAACTGGTTTGGACTAGCTACAGATATTGAAGTTATCCCCGCATTGCCAAAATTGCAAAGAACTTTATGTGAAAGAATAGAAGATGTAGGATTAACAGAACAAAATTGCAAAAGGAGAAGATTAAGATTAAAAGAAGAGATTGGGAATGAAAAATTAATGTTATCTCCTGTAGACCATGAGGGGCTAACAATTCGCGCAACAACAGAGTATGCTCCTGTTGGGAAAGAGTCAGTTAAGCTGGTTGTTGGGCCAAGAGAGTATAAACGAATTTCTTCTGCGAGAGCTTGTGTAAAACAGTTTAATCCTGGAACACCAAGGTTTATTATGAATATTTTAGCAATGGTGGCATATCCTAACTTTGGAATAGGGCATGGCTTTACAGAAAGAAATGTTTTTATCCCTCCAAAAACGAGAGTAGAATGGAGACAGCAAGAGTTCTGCTATTTTGGAAAAAGGGGAGAGATTGGGTATCACACAATTATAGACAGGATTGGAGCACTGGCATTACTTGGATATTCTCTTTCTGGAGTTCATGTTGAATGCAAGTTTAGCGGGCATAAAAATGATTTAAGGGTTTTAAGAGAAAATGAGAAAATGTTTTATTTTGAAGAATAATCAGAAGATTTAAAAAGCATTTTTCGTATTAATTATTATTCTAAATTTGAGGAATGCAAATTTATGGAGTAATTAACTTCCAGAAAATCGGGGATTTTCTGGTTATCTCGTTCCGGGGGAACTCAATATGACAGAAAAAGAAACACAATTTGAAAAAATAAGAAGAATAAGCCCTATTCAGGAAAATATCAGAAACATATGCACTTCTGCTCATATTCACCATGGAAAATGCATAGCCGGAGATTCAAGAGTGTTATTAGCAGGTGGAGAAATAAAAACTGCTAGACAAATATATGAAGAAGCAATGAATGATGGAGAAGTTTATGAAGAAAATGAAGAACATACGGTGTTTAAGCCAAAACAAGAAATAAAAATATTTTCTTTAAATAAAGGAACAGGAGAAATAGAAAAAAGAGAGATACAGTATGCCTGGAGATTAAATGGAGGAAAAACAATCAAAATAAGCCTTAGAAATGGGTTTGAGATTGAAACTACTCCGGAACATAAATATATTGTTTATAGGGACGGGTTTAAAGATATCGAAGCAAAAGATGTAAAATTAGGAGATAGGATTATTTGCCCTAGAAAGATAAATGCAGATAACAATTCTGAAAGTATTAAAGAAGCGATTATAAAAAAGTTTGCTGAAAATAATTTTTATGTTAATCTCAATGAAGATTTTTCTAAAATATTAAAAGAGAAAATTATATCTTATGGCATAAAAAATATTAAAGTTGGCATAAAGCAAAAATCATTTTATCATGGGATATGGCAAAATAGATATAATTTAAAAGATTTATTAGAGATAGCTAAAATATTTTCAATTAACCATAAAACTTTATATAACAATATAAAACAGATATATTACAGGACTGGAAAGCAAAGAGGGCAGAATTCACTGCCAATGAAACTTCCTGAAAATTTTGAGAAATTTTTTTATTTAGCAGGGTTATTTTTTGGAGATGGCTCTGGTAAAAAGTTTATCGTTGGAAAAGAGCAGTTAGCAAAAGAAGCTGAAGAAATATGCTCTGAAATTGGAGTAAAAACAAAAAGATTTCAATTTGCAGATAAAACTCCTGAATTACATACTACTCAAACTCTTATTGAAATGTTTAGAAGCTTATTTGATTATCCTGATAAAAAGAAATCGCATAATATTCGCGTGTCTAAATTTTTGTGGACAAGGGAAAAAGAGCTGGTTTCTAAATTCTTAAAAGGATATTTTGATACAGATGGTTGTGTAGAAAAATCAAGGAGAGCAATAACAATAAGTTCTGCAAGCAAAAAAATGATTGAAGACTTGCATCTATTATTGTTGAGATTTGGGTGTGTTGCAATTAAAGAAAAAGATAATACACTTTCTATATCTGGAATATCTGCAATAAATTTTGAAAAAGAAATAGGATTTTTAATGAAAGAGAAATCTGAAAAATTAAAAATATTGACCAATAAAGTTTCCGGAAGTGCAGTTTGTGATACTATCGCGGTTAAAAATCAAGTAATGATAATTAAGAAAAAGATAGGGGATATTTCATTTGAGAATTTAGCATTTATAGAAGTTAAAAAGATAGAAGATAGTTTTCAAGATATAGTTTATGATTTTACTATTCCTGGAACCCATAATTTTGTTGCTGAGGGGATTGTGATACATAACACCGCTTTTACTGACAATCTTTTAGCAGCTGCAGGGCAGATGGCAGCAAAAAATGCAGGAGATTTAGATGAGGGGATGGCAACCTGGCAGCATTCTGACGAGCAGGAAAGATTAATGACTGTGGATGCTGCGAATGTTTCAATGGTTCATTCTTTTCAGGATAAAGAATATTTGATTAATCTTATTGACACTCCAGGGCATGTTGACTTTGGAGGAAATGTCACAAGAGCAATGAGAGCTATTGACGGAACAATTGTCCTGGTATGCGCAAGTGAAGGAATAATGCCTCAGACTGAAACTGTTATAAGACAGGCGTTAAGAGAGAGAGTCAAACCAATATTATTCATTAATAAAGTTGACAGGTTGATAAAAGAATTGAAGCTGACTCCAGAAGCAATGCAGGAAAGATTCATAAGAATATTCAAAGAGTTCAATGATCTGATAAGCAAATATGCCGAGCTGGAGCTAAGGGATAAATGGCTTGTGGATATAAATTCTGGAAGTGTCGCATTTGGCTCTGCAAGAGATAACTGGGCGCTGTCTCTTCCATTTATGAAAAAGAAAAATGTTAATTTTAAAGATGTGTTAAAATTGTATGATTTAACAGAAGAAGAGAGAAAAGAATGGGTATGGAAGAATGCTCCATTATACGAAGTAATTCTTGATATGGTAGTTAAGCATTTGCCAAACCCTTTGGAAGCTCAAAAATACAGAATCCCTAAAATTTGGAGAGGAGATTTAGACAGCGAGATGGGAAAAGACTTGTTAGGCTGCAATCCAAATGGAAAGCTCGCATTTGTCATAACTAGGGTTGTAATTGATCCTAGAAGTGGAAAAGAAATTTGTGCAGGAAGATTATTTTCAGGAACAGTAAGGCAGGGGCAGGAAGTTTATCTTAATCTTGCAAAACAAAAACAAAGAGTTCAGCAGGTTTTAATTTATAATGGAATCAAGCCAGAGCAACTTGAAAATATTAGATCGGGAAATGTTTTAGCATTGTCAGGAATAATGGGAGAATCTGGGGAGACAGTTACGTTAGAGCCAGAAGTTCCATTTGAAGAGCTTAAACATATATTTGAACCAGTTATTACCAAGGCGATTGAAGTCAACAAGGCAGCAGATTTGCCTAAGCTGATTGAAGTTTTAAGAAAAGTTGGAAAAGAAGATCCAAGCGTAAAAATAGAAATCAATGAAGAGACAGGAGAGAATTTAATTTCTGGGATGGGGGAGCTTCATTTAGAGATTATAGAAAATAGAATTAAAACTGAAAAAGGAGTTGATGTAAGAACTTCTCCTCCAATTGTAGTTTATAGAGAGACAGTAATGCAGAAATCCCAATCAATTAACGGAAGATCTCCAAATAAGCATAATGATTTTTTTATTGAAGTTGAGCCTCTTGAAGATGAGGTGTATAATGCAATTAAAGAGGGGAATTTAAGAGAGGGAAGAATAAAGAAAAAAGATGATGCTCTGACAAATAAATTAAGAGAGCTTGGAGTGGATAACGAAGAGATAAGACAGTATAGAAATATTTACAAAGGGAATGTTTTCTTAGACAGAACAAAAGGAGAGGTAAATATAGGAGAGGTAATTGAACTTGTGTTAGATGCTTTTGAGCAGGTAGTTGATGCCGGACCTCTGGCAAGAGAACCATGCATGAAGATGAAAGTTTCTTTGTCAGATATTAAACTGCATGAAGATGCGATACACCGAGGGCCTGCGCAAGTTTATCCTGCTGTAAGGGACGCACTATACGGAGCTATGAAAGATGGAAAAGCCTGCTTGTTCGAGCCTGTTCAAATACATCAAATTGAAAGTCCTCTAGAATTTATGTCTGAAATAACAAAACTGATTGCAGGAAAAAGAGGGCAGTTAATTGATGTTCAACAAGACAGGACTTTAATTGTAAAAGCTAAAATTCCTGTCGCAGAAATGATTGGATGGAGTTCTGATTTGAGGTCAGCAACAGAAGGAAGAGGAGTTTCTTCTTTAATGGACCAGAAATTTGAGAAAGCGCCTTCTGACAGCCAGGCAGAATCAATCAAAAATATAAGAGATAGAAAGGGTTTGGCTGAGAACCAGTAATAAGGTTTATAAATAAAGAGATATTATGTTTGTTATGCTAAGCGATTTACAGTTATTAGATTATTCTGAAGAAAATTTGGAATGGTTTCAAGAAAACTCCAAGCAAATTCAAGAAAAGTTTGAAAGAAAAATTATAGCAATTAAAGGCAAAAAAATAATAGCAAGCGCAGATAATATGAACCTTTTGCTTTCAACCCTTAAAAAAGAGGGAATAGATTCTTCTGAAATTTTGATTGAAAGAGTTCCAGCAAAGAATGAAATAATAATTCTATGATAAAACTAAAACTTTTTTATGATAAGAATTTGAAACAAATAAAAATTCCATCTGTTTTAAAGAGTTCTCGTAATAGAATTGTTTCTAATTTTATTTTTGACACCGGAAGTCCCCATACAATATTAAATTATTCTGATTCATTAAGATTAGGAATACCTCATGTTACAAAATCTGAGATTATTAGAATGGGTGGCAGAGTTTATCAGAGTTATATTTTTAATAATTTTGAAATAATATTTAAATCGCCTGAAAAAGAAATAATTAAGGAAATACTTCCAGTAAGGGTACTTAAGCCCAATTCACTAAAAATGGAACGCATAGAAGAAATGGACAGATTTCCCAATATTTTAGGAATAGACTTTTTAGAAAAGGGATATAAATTTGTTTGCGATATTGTTAATGAAGAAATATATTTAGAAAAAGAAGAGCTTAAAACTGAACCAGTAAATCAGTATAATAATTCTTTTAAACCCCTGCTGAATTGAAAATTAATGGGAGAAATTAATACGCCCTATGAAGAAATTTTAGTAAGCTGGGCTGAAAAAAATAGGTATTTTGTTTCTGAAAAGAGATGGAGAGACGAGAGATTAGCCAGAGTAAATGACGAAACAGATTTTCATGTCGGGCTTTTGTGCATTCCAGAAAATCCATTAAAGTTAGAAGAAACACTAAAAGAAAGAAGAGATATAAAAATTCAGGGAAATAGAGAATTAGCTGAAGAGAGAAGATGGGCTTTTAGAAGAGAAGTTTATGTTCCTAGAGGATTGGTGAGATATTCTTTATATGACCCTAATTTTGCAATAAATAATTTGGGAGATTTACAGAGGTGGCTGGAAAACAGAGATAGAAGGATTTTATATTTTGATGAAGTTATAAGTTTTTTTATTGGAGAGCCAGTAATGAACATTAAGGATATTACTCCTGAAATTAGAATGATACAAGCAGTAATGAAAGGAAGCCTGGTTTTAACACAATTAGAGGGAGTTAAATTTAATTTGGAAACTGATCTAGTGTATGCTATTAAATATGACAGGGCTATGGAAAAGGTTTGCGGCATACTTGAAGAGTTTAGAGAGAAAGTTGGAATGGTTGAAACGGGAGAGGAGAGGAAATTAGTTAAAGAGCTTTTGAATAGTCTCGGAGAATTTCCAGAATAATTTTTGGGAGAGGATGTTAAGCAAATTTTGTAAATTAACATCCCCCTGAAATGCATATTATTGACAGAGAATTTTATTTGTTCTCCCGCATTATGTCAGAAATGCTATTTGCCTCGTGCATTTCTGATCACTTCAGAAATCCCTGATTTCTGAGAGCTGTCAAAATTCTACGAATTTTGAAGCAAGAAAATCGCCATTGATTTGTGCAATTTTCTGTGCCCGGAAACCCTAGGTTTCCTTGGCACCCTAAAAACTCATAATTCAATAGAGTTTTTTTGGTAGGGGAGAAAAATCAAATTTCTGCTATAGACAATTTGGGTAATTTGTTACATTTTGTCCCAAATTCTCTATGTCGGAAATCTCAGATTTCTGAGCACTATCAGGAATATCAATTCCTGAAGTCTGGAGAATTAGAACGTAGTATCGCTTAATTACCTGAATTAATCTAGCATTTTATACACAACATTAATTATTCTCGAGAAATAGAAAGACTTATATATCCCGTTGTGTATAACTTATACATAACAAATGACATTAAAACGAAAAAAAAAAACTAAGAGCGGGACATATCTTGCAGAGGTAAAGGGTTATCGCGAAAATGGGAAAGTTAAACAAAAAGTAATCAAATATCTCGGAAAGGAAATCGATGGGAAAGCAGAAAAAAGAG
>JACPLT010000040.1 GCA_016186365.1 Candidatus Pacearchaeota archaeon
TAGATTGATTATTTGTATGCCCTTTATTTTTCAGCTTGAAAAATTCTTTTCTTATTTCTTCTTTTTTCATGCAAAACCGAAGAAATCAAACGAGAACTAATTTTCGGTTTTGCCTAGGACATATGTCCGCTGGTTATACATACCCCCCGCATAACATTAAGTTTATAAATGCTGAAAAGTTGAGAGAAATACTCTGCGAGTTAAAAGCGTTAGCAGAAGTTAATTACTTCTGTTAATTTATAATTCGTATATAGGGAACTTGAAATACAGAAATTTTAAAATTTCTGTCTCGTTAAATTTCCCGATAGAGAAATAGGAAATTTAAGATGAAATCAAAAACTAAAATTGACGAGCAAATGAAAAGAAAGACTAATCCTGAATTAGTCAGCACAATAATGAAAGCAAAGAAAAATGAAAAATGGGTGAAGATTGCGGGAATTATCTCGGGCTCGGCTAGAAATAGAATAGGAGTTAATCTGGATAAAATTGACAAGAATACCAAAGAGGGAGATACAGTAGTAATTCCTGGAAAAGTTTTAAGCAACGGAGAGATTAGCAAGAAGATAAGAGTTGTGGCATTTAAGTTTTCTTCTGAAGCAGAGAAAAAGCTAAAGAATAAAAAGTGTGAGATGGTGAGTATAGAAAAAGAAATTGAGATTAATCCAAAAGCAGAGGGGATAAAAATAATAAAATGATAATCATAAATGCTGAAAACAATGTAATAGGGAGAGTAGCGAGTTATGCAGCTAAGCAAATTCTCTTAAAGAGAGAGGTAGTTATTGTTAATTCAGAAAAAACTATTGTAACAGGAAGAAAAAAAAGCATTATAAAAAAATTTGAAGAAAAAAGAGCTAGAGGAGGAAATATTTTAAGAGGGCCATTTTATCCCAGCACACCCATAATGATATTGAAAAGAGCAGTAAAAGGAATGCTTCCTGGAAGATATGGAAGAGAAAAAGAGGCTATTGCCAGAGTCAAATGTTATGAAGGAATTCCAAAAGAATTTGAAAATGAAAAAATGATAAAAGTAAGCAGAGAAAAAGCAGGAACAACTTTAAAAGAAATTTCTATTTTATTGAGAGGAGGAAATAATGACTGATAAAATTGTAAGTTCTGGGAAGAGGAAGAGAAGTGTAGCCAAAGCAGTAGCATTGCCTGGAAGCGGGAAAGTTACAATTAACAAAGTTCCATATCAATTGCTGCCTTTAGTAAGAAGATTGATGATAGAAGAGCCATTAAGGATAGCAAAAGAGAAATTTGGAAGTTTGAATTATGATATTAATGTGAGAGTAAGAGGTGGGGGGCAAGAGTCTGGAATTGAGGCTGCAAGGCTTGCAATTGCAAGAGTTTTAGTAGAAGCAACTAAATCAAAAGAGTTGAAGAAGGCATATTCAGATTATGATAGAAATTTAATTGTCGCAGATATCAGGGTTAAAGAAGCTTACAAACCCGGAGATTCTAAGGCAAGAGCAAAAAGACAGAAGTCTTACCGATAAAATGAAAACAGATCCAGCAGCATACGATTCAGGAAGAAGACCTAGGAGAGAGAATATTCCTCACTATCGTCCTCAAGAGCGTTCTATGAAAGTAATTCTTGGAGGACACATAGGTTTTGTCAGCCCTGATGATTTAAATAGTCTAGGAATTCATGAACTATCTGAAATTGAAACAATGCCAGAAGAGGAAGATGGTTCTGAGGCTCATTGAACGAGGTTTATTCTAAAAATGGGAAAAGCAAATGAAGATGAGAGAAAAGTTGCAAGCGAGGAAATGATGTTGAAAGGGTTAGATAACGATTCTCTTGGAATGGTGTTTATTTTTGAAGATGACAGAGACCCTGTTGAAAAACAGGGGATAGCTTATCTCATGAATCCTAAGAGCAGAACAAGAATATATCAAGGACCAGAACATAACAGCCAAAGAAGTCCAAGATATAGGGATGATATTAATTCTCATAGTTAAGAAGAAAGGTTTAAAATCTGTTTTAAATTATGATTATTATGAATTGTGAAAAATGTGGATATGAAGGAGAGGGCAACAGACAGATAGGGCTGCTGGGAAGAGAATTATTTCTATGCGAAGTTTGCAAGAATTTTATTCCAGAAAGAGAAGAAGAAATTAGCAACTACCTGCAGGAAAGAATAGACTGGAAAATTTTGGAAACTTTCAGAAAAAGCGGAAAAAGAAAGATAACTACAGTTGGAATGGAAAAAAAAGCAAGAGGGGGAAGTGTTGTTTCAAGAGCCGCTTATGGGTATAAAATAGAAAATGGAGAGTTAATAATAAATGAAGAAGAGAAACTGATTGTTCAAAAGATTTTTCTTGAATTTTTAGAAAGCAATATCAGCCTGAACAGATTGAGCAAAAAATACGGGTTTAGTCTCAATGGGCTGAAGAAAATTTTGAGAAATTTTACTTATCTGGGAAAGGTGAAATTTGCCGGGCAAATTTCAGCTGGGAAACATTCAGCGATAATTCATCCCGAGCTGTTTAATAGAGTTCAAAAAAAGCTGGAAGAAATGAGAATAAAATAAATTATAAAAAAAGAAAAAATGAAAATAAGATGGAAAATAGCAGGATTAAGCTTGATAATGGTAATTCTTACTGCAGGAATCGGGAGTATTTTTACTGCAGGAGAAACCCAGTCTGCATGGTATGAATCAATAAAACCGAGCATAACCCCTCCAAATTATGTTTTTCCTATTGCTTGGAATATTCTCTTCTTTTTGATATTCCTTTCGTTTTATTTTTCCCTGGCAAATAACAAGAATAAGAAAAAAACGTTTTTTCTTTTCTCCATAAATTTTTTCTTTAATATAATCTGGAGTTATCTTTACTTCAAGATGAAAAATCCAGCTTATGCTTTTATAGACATAATACTGATAATAGCATCAATAATCTATCTTATAGCTTACAACTGGAAAAACAGCAAGGTTTCAAGTTATCTCCTTATCCCTTATTTTTTATGAGTAAGTTTCGCCTCTATTCTCAATTTTCTTTCAATATAAAATAATATAAGAAATAATATTAATAAAATAAAAATAAAAATGTCTGATTAGATTAGAGTTTATTGCTCTTCTTCTGATTCTTCTGCTTCTTCGGATTCTTCTGATTCAGCTTCTGCTGTTTCTTCTGATTCTTCAGATTTCTTTTCTGTTCTTGGTGTTATTCCCTTTTTCTTCATGAAACACTCTTTACAGTAAACTGGTGTGTCTTTCCTTGGTTTAAAAGGAACTTCAGCTTCTTTTCCACATTCACTGCAGGTGATTTTGTGCATTTCTCTAGGGCCATCAAAACTTCTGAATCCGCCCCTTCTAAATCCACCGCCACCGCGAAAACTTCTTTCCATTATATTTTTCCTCCGTGTAAATTTATGTTATAAGAACAAGTTTTTAAGCTAATTCTTATAATTTGTCTTGTTTTGGGGAGTTTATAAATGTTATGAATTAACTTTTGAATGGTTAGCTATTCTTTATGATTCATCAAGCTGTCAATCGGAGATTTTATTTTCTTTAGCTCTTCTGTGGAAACATGGGCATATATTTGAGTGGTAGATAAATCGGCATGCCCAAGCAATTCCTGAATCTTTCTTATATCTACCCCATCTTCAAGTAAATGAGTGGCATAGCTATGTCTCAGGGTATGGGGATGGATACTCTTATCTAATAGGGCATTTTGACAGGCAGTCGCTACAATTTTCTGCATATTTCTTGAAGAAAGCTTTCCTTTTGGACCTGTAAAAAGATATTCCTGATTGACTTGTTTTTGCTTTTCAACCTGCTGTTTTAGCTCTTCTATCAAAGAGCTAGGAAGATTAAACATCCTATCTTTTCTTCCTTTTCCCTGTTTTACATATCCTATTTTTTCCTCTAAATGCAAATCTGCAATTTTAAGATTGAGTATTTCAGAGACTCTGAAACCGCAGGCATACATCAGACTTATCATTAATTTACTTTTTTTGTTATTGATAGAGTTGATTAGTTTTTTAATTTCTTCTTTTGTCATTACGGTTGGAAGTTTTCTTTCTTTTTTTGGTCTTTTAATCCCTGCAGTTATATCTGTTCCTAAAATATTGGAATAAGCAAATCTGACAGCAGAAAGAAAAACAATTATCGAAGGTGAGGCTTTATCTGAAAGATTTTCTGCCATATAGGATTTGACTTCTTCTTTTGTCATTTCCTCTGGAAATTTTTTGGAAAAATTCAGCAGATCCAGATTTGCATTCATATAATTCCTGATAGTATAAGGAGAGTTCTTGCTTATTTTAAGTTCTATTTCAATTTTCTTTAGGAATTCTTTGTTGTTCATGTTAAATTAGGTAAAATTTATTCCCTAGTGAAGCTAAAAATTTATGAAATCCTGATGAAGATAATTCGAGTGTTTGAGTATTGATATTAGGATGAAAGCCGACATAGTCGGAATTCCATACCTCTTCGGAAATCAAAACAATTACGCTTTGTTCTTTATCATTTAGCAGTCCGAAGGGAGAAACTGCTCCTGAAGAGAGATTTAAAACAGAAGTTAAATCTGAATCTTGTGCAAATTCAAGATTATCCTTAACTAATTTGGAGATTTTTTTCAAGTCTAATTTTTTGTCTGCTGAGATTATCGCGAGATAAAAACTGCCTGTTTTTGCTCCTTTTAAGAACAGGTTTTTGCATTTTATTCCCCTTACATCCTTGCAATATTTATCTGCCTCTTCACAAGTGTAAACAGGAGGGTGTTCAAACAGCTGGAAACTTATTTCTAAACTAGACAAATAATTTTGAACCTCTTTTGACATACAAAAGATTGTGCGAACTCATTTATAAATTTTGTTATCAAAAAAACCCTTTAGTTTACTACCCCCTAAATGATGTGGTTTGTTCGTTGGGTTTTTAGGACCTCAAAGTTCTATGAACTTTGACGGCGCTCAGAATTCGGGGGAATTCTGACGTGCTCAGAAATGCGAATATTAATAAGCATTTCTGACATCAAAAAAAGAAAAATCCAGAAAATCTGGGATTTTCTGGCTGATTAGAAATGCGCGAAACATGTAGCATTTCTAACATAAAAAAAGAAACTAAAAAACAATTTATTCTTTAAATAATAAATAAATTGTGTATAAAGCACCTAATCCTACTAAACCATAAACTATTTGTGCTAAAACTCCTACACCAAAAATAAGTGCAACTAAATTCAAGCTGTCACTTATAGCGATTAAACCCCAGTTTAAGCCACCAATAATCACTAAGATTAAGGCAATCCAATCCAAAACACTTCTTGCCATTTTTACCTCCTTTCAATAAAGAGTGTAGTTAAAAGAGGTTTATAATACTTACGATTTTAGAAAAATAGAAAAGGTTAAAAACTGCTCATGTTTATGAGAAGTATGAAACTAAAGGGGAGTAAGACAGAAAAAAATTTATTGAAAGCGTTTGCCGGAGAGAGCCAGGCAAGAAATAGATATACTTATTTTGCTTCTGCGGCAAAAAAAGAGGGGCTTGAGCAAATTTCTGCAATATTTTTAGAAACAGCGGAAAATGAGAAGGAACATGCAAAGATTTTTTTTAAATATCTTGAGGGAGGGGAAGCAGAGATAACTGCAACATATCCTGCTGGAAAGATTTCAAATACGCAAGATAATCTTCTTCATGCTGCTGAAGGAGAAAAATTAGAATGGGGAACAATTTACCCTGAATTTGAAAGGATAGCAAAAGAGGAAGGATTTAATGATGTGGCTAAGTCGTTTAAAGAAATAGCAGAAGTTGAAGAAGAGCATGAAAATAGATACAGGAAACTTCTTGAAAATGTAAAAAATGGGAAAGTTTTCAAAAAAGATAAAATTGTTAAATGGAAATGCAGAAATTGTGGGTATATTCACGAAGGGAAGGATGCCCCTGAAAAATGCCCTGCTTGCTTCCATCCTCAAGCGTTCTATGAAATATTTTCAGAAAATTATTAATCCATAAGATTATTAAACATAGATTTTATTTCTTACTAATGAAAAGAGGAGTTATAATTTCGATTGCCCTGATAGTCATATCATTTATAATTGCAATATCTCTCTATAACTCCATGCCTGAGAAGATGATTTCTCACTGGAATTATAAAGGAGAGGCGGATGGTTTTCTCCCAAAATTCTGGGCATTATTTTTATTTCCGATTATCCTGACAGTTATACTTATTTTATTTTACTTTATACCTTTAATTGACCCGCTAAAAAAGAATATTCAAAAATTCCAAGAGTATTATCACGGGCTTATTTTGGCAATAACACTCCTTCTTTTTTATGTGTTTAGTTTAAGTATTCTTCTTAATGTCAATTTTGTGTTTAATATAACATTTATGCTTATTCCTGCTTTTGCAATTTTCTTTTTTTATCTTGGAATAGTAATAGAAAAATCAAAGATGAACTGGTTTGTTGGAATAAGAACTCCCTGGACATTGAGTGATGAAAGAGTTTGGAATGCTACTCATTATCTTGGAGGAAAGCTGTTTAAAATTTCGGCAGGCATTTCATTAATTGGGATATTTTTTGGAGAGTATTCTATGTTCTTTGTCCTAATACCCATAATTTTGTCCGGAGTTTTTTTGATAGTTTATTCTTATTTCAAATATAGAGAGATAAAGAAAAAATAATGTTATTTCCAGAGAGCGTCAGCTTTTTCTATTTCTAACATTTCACGAATAGGTTTCCAGTAGAATTCTTCCCAACCCTGCACTAAATCCTCATAATAATCGTCGGGAATGCCGGTTTGAGTGAATATTAACTCTGTCTGATTTCCTTTTAGCTTTAGCTCAAAGGTTACTTCTGTGAATACTCCTGGGGGAAAATCTGAGCAAGTCCAGTTTTGGATGATTTTTTTATCTGGAATAAGTTTTAGGTTTGTTCCTGTAATATAATCGTCATATGCGCTGAATTTTCCCCCTTCTTTCATAGTATTTGTGGCTTTCGCATTAGTCAGCTTAGTCTGTTTTCTGGGATTTATTATGTACTCATATAAATTATGGGGGTTTGTGTCAAATATTAGGGTTTGTTTTATTGTTTTCATGAGAATAAAAATTTTTTGGTGTTTATATATTTTTGGCTGAGTGATTTATTGTAAAGTTTATATATCTAAACTGGCTGGTTAAATAAGATGGCAAAAGAATGTTCCATGCAGAAAGATGAAAATTGGGCAGAAAATATGCTTTATGTAATCTTTAGTTTTTTTGCAGGGTTGGGAATTGGGGCAGTATATAATATGCCTCTTGGTGGGATGATTTTGGGAATAGTTATGGCAACAGGAATAGTCATACTAAGAACATATGTTCTTTCTAGAATTTGTAAGTAAGGTTAACTAAGGAAGCTATAGAGAACTGCATTAATTATATGATTTTGTATGCCGTTCTCTACGTTAGAAATCCCCGATTTCTGAGCGCTGTCAGAAATTAGCAAATTCCTGAAGTCTGTATAACTGCGAAGCAGATGCAGCATAAATAACGCAGTTATACATAAGTGAAAGGCAAAAAGTTTAAAAAGAAAAATTTGTAGAAAGTTTTTATGTCTGGAGAAAAAAGAAATGAAAGTTTGCATGAAAGATTAATTAAATCAGGTTATGAAGTGAAGGCAATTATTCCTGAACAGGCAATAAGAAAGTATGGTAAAAGTTTTTTAGACAGCAAAAGAGGAGACAAAGTTTGTATTGGAAATCTAGTGCCAGAAGCATTTGAAGGATTTGATAGCATTGTTGCAGAGTCATATGTTTGGTATGTAAGAAAGAGTTAACTAAGGGTGGCTAAGTGAAAGACGAATGCTCACAAAGAAGAGAAATTTAATTTTTTATCCTCTGGAATATTAAATCCTTTTTGCTTTAACTGCTCTAACATATTTGCTTTATATCTATAGTCATGTAACATTTTATGATGATTTGGGCATAACCCTATAAGATTATTTTCTGAATTGTTTTTGTTATTTTGATCTAAATGATGCAAATCTACCACTTTATCAAAACCACAAAGAACACATCTTTCAGTTATTTTTTTGTAGTTCTCCATACCTAGCCCATAATTTTTCTTTTGATTCCATGCTTTATTATATGGGAGGTGAAAAATAAAGTTATAACATCCCCCACAAAGACCTTTTGCATGTAAAGGCATTTCTCTACCACATCTTTTACATGTTATTAGTTTTCTTTTCCAAGCATATTTTCGGTAACAATTAAAACAAAGACCTTTTGCATGGTTCGTATCTTCTTTTCCACATTTAGAACAAATGATAGACATACTATTAAAAAAACGTGCGCATATATAAATTTGTGCTTAAACTAAATAATGACTACGTGCGCATATATAGAAGCGTAATACCACCAATGCTTATTGTGCGAATGATTTGGGGTTTTTATGGGTTTTACCCGTAAATGTCAAAAGAATTATAAAAATCAGGGTCTTTTTCATTTTCTTGTTTGGGGGGTGTGCATTTAGGTGAGCTTTTTGCAGATGAGGGTGGAGAATCAACATAAATTCTAATTTTCATACCTTCAATTATACTTCTATTTCCTTGGTGTTTGCACAAAGGTCGGCTTTGTGCAATAGGATGAAATTCTTGGCAGATATTTACGATTGCTCCTTCTTCTGGATGATGCCCTATTCTTTTTACTCCTGCAATTTCAAAAATATCTGATGAGGTGTAATGGCAGTATCTCGCTCTTAATGGGCAATAGAAAGAATATTGAGTTTCACCTGATTTTGGATTTTTAATTAAAACTGGAGATTGGCGGGTGCAAAATCTATCCATACTTTTTATCAGGAGTTGGGCCTGGACCTTTTTTTAGATTGGGATGTTGGAATTGTGGAGATTCATCTTTGCACGAAGGTTGGCTTTGTGCAGATGCTTCAATTTCAAGTTTATTAGGCTTGGGATTGGAATGTTTTGAAATAAATTCAAGTAATTGTTTTGCTTTTTCTCGATATTTTGCAGGGTTTACTGGAGTTAAGTTGTCTTCTAATATATATGGCCAGACAGAAGTTGTAGGATGAACGGGCCAGGTTTCGCCACTAGGCAATTCTGCAACTAAACTTAGTTCTGTTTCATGCACATAACAAAATAATACTTCATCATCTCTTAAATGAGCTTCGTAAAATCCTTCTTCTAATTTTCTTTTTGCCATTTTTTTATTTATTTTCTTAACTATAGAAAATTCTGTTAATTTGAATAAGTTTTCCGCAGAATTTTCTATCTGGATAATTCTGAAAAAGACTATTCTAATCATCAGAATTATCCATATTTAAGTATTATTATAGTGGAATATATTTCACTTAGGGTTGCTAAGTGAGATTAAAAAGAATCAAAAGACTTGGGGTGTTTAAAACAGCTTAAACAGCTGTTTAAGCTGTTTGTTCGAGAACTACGACGAGAAAATATACCGAATTATAATAAAAGCTGAAGAATTCCCCAGATAACTAAATAAAAGCCTACTGCCCATCTTAAAAGTTTGGGAAAAATTAGGACTAATATGCCTATTAAAATAGCGAGAGTTGCAGAAATTGTTAGTTTTAATTCTAATACCATTAATATTATATGAGCAGGAAGTATATAAACCTGTGGTTTTATGCTGTTTTAAACAGCTGTTTGTTTGTTAGGCGAAAGCTTCAGAGAGGGAAAGCAAGGGATTATTAGGGTGCACAAGTTCCCGAAGAGAAGGAAATTCTGGATCCTTTAATAAAAAATATTCTCCTGCTTGTTCTGAAGAAACTATTCTCTGTGAGCCAGTACTTTCTCCAGATTTGAGACAATAAGCTTCTAAATTTGCAGTTTGGTGATTAAAAGAGATGCAGACAAAATATAAATCAAATTCCTGCCCATGAACAAATTTTCTGCCAGCAGGATTTGAGTCTGGATTGTTGGGATTGCTTAATAAATCTAACAATGATATTGCGGGCATAATTCTTTTAAGAAAAATAGGTTTTTAAATATTTAGATATTCTATTATTTTCACTTAGGGTTGCTAAGTGATATAGGACAAAGGAGTAAAACTATTCGAGAAGACGGGAGCTTAAAATAATAAGGATGACTCCTACAAAAGTTAAAAGTATAGCTGTTAAAAAACGAGAGGTATGAGGCATTACTGAGGATATGTCTCTAAAGATATCAGAAGAGAGAAAGAGGATATAGTCTCTCCAGGCAAAAGCGATAATAAAACCAATTGCCGCGGCAATGGCTAATCTTGTTTGTCTTTTTAGCTCTTTTAAAAATTTGGATAGTCTTCTTTTTTTCATTTTTGACATAATTCCTTATTATATCCTCTAGTAATGAGGGTATTTATATTTTTTGTTTTGGCTGTTTATTGTTGTTTGAGGGTGTTTATTGGAGATTACTTGAATTTTTAGAGTGTTTATGGTTGTTGGTAGATGTTTAAATGGGTGTTTATGAAGATTTGCTTTAATAATAAGAGTGTTTATGGCTGTTTGGGGGCGTTTATTTGGCTGTTTAAAAATAAAATGACTTTGCTTTTAGCTGTTTATGTTGGTAAACAGGCAGATTTTTTGTTTATTTTTACTAATCTCCAACAGATGAGGAATCTAAGGAAATACCGAGAATAAATTGAGTTTCCAGAGGTTAATTAAATATGATGTATAGAAAGATTTATAAATGATGTTTAATGTTAATAATAATGTTTGGATGGTTGTTTAATAAAAAGAGTGGAAAAGAAGTAGAAGAGATTAAAACAGAGGTTAAACAGAGCTTTAGTAATGTTAAACAGGACATAGGAAACCTCAGCAAATGGGTTAAACACTTAAATGAACAGGATTCTAAGCAGGATTTTAAGTTTGTAGAGTTAGAAGCTAAGATATCGACGATAGAAAATGAAGTCGAAGGATTAAAAAATGCTATTTCTTTAATGAGTTTGGGCGGTAATAAACAGGCGTTTAAAACAGCGCGGGGTGTTTATGACAAACAAACAGCTGTTGAAGGTGTTCAAGTAGCTGTTCAAACAGCTGTTCAAACAGCTGTTCAAACAGGTGAAATCAACTTAAATAATTTATCTGCTATGGAAAGAGCTACAATTTTTATACTTTTGAATTCAGAAATGAAATTGAGTTATGATGATTTGGCTGCAATGATGGGAAAAAGCAGGGCAACTATAAGGGGGCAGGTAAACAGCATAAAACAGAAAAGTGAAGGATTAATAGAAGAGATAGTTGAGAAAAATGGGAAGAAAAGAGTGTATATTCCTGAGGAAATTAAGGAAAAACTGCTCAAAAACGTAAAAGTGAGAGTTAAAAGAGAGGAAAAAAAGTCAAAAAAGTGGGAAGAATCCTAAAAATGTGCTCAAAAACAATGAAAAGTGAGAGGTGTTGGACTTAAGAACAGCTAGTTGCCAAAAAACAGGGTAAAAATAGGCAAAAAGTGAGGATTTGAATAAAACAAAGGATAAAAAGATTAAAAACAAGGACTAAAAAAGTGTGATAAAGAAATTGCCTAACAATTTCAGTCTTTCTAAATCTGACACAGCAAGCTGTAGGATATTGAACCCAGATTTAGAAATAAAAAGAAGAAAGAGAGAGTAAGAATATTTACCTTTATAGAGCTTATAAAGGCAAAAAATATAAAGAATAAGGGAATAAATAGAAACAAGGAAAACACTTATTCGTTACATCGTGTAATTCTGAATTTTATGAGGAGAGCTTGCGATTTTTATATGGAAAATTGCAAATTTATGAGAGATTATATCTCCCGAAGTCGAGAAATTGTCTCTAAAGAAGCGATTTTCTTTAGTTCTGGAGAAATATGAATGACTATTCTTTTATTATTCACCTTTTCTTTTAAGATAGGAATACCTTTAGCTATGATTTTATGAACATAATCTCTTATTGAGCTTTCAGAGAGGGAAAGTTTTGAAGAAAGGAGCTTATAATCGACGATATCTCCTTGTTCTTCTAAACTATAAAGAAGAGAAAAAACTGCCATTTCTTGAATGGTTAAGCGCTTAAATTTTAGTCTTACCTCTTTTTTTAGAGAGTCTAGGCTATCTAAAATTTCGGAAACTCTTTCTAGATGATTAGGAGGCTTGAATTCTGGTTTAATTAGTGAAATATCTAAAGATTTTAAGGGATTTTCTGCCTTTGTTGGGATGTGTTGGAGTATCTGTTGGTCTGCCTGTCTGTCTGCCTGTCTGTCTGTTGGAACCCCTTCATTTCCTGTGGAAATGGGGTTATTTTGGCTTTTTAGCTCATATAAAGGTAAGTTATGTGTTGGAATGTTAAAATGTGTTGGATTTATGTGTTGGATTGTTGGAACTTCTGTCGGATGTGTCGGAATATCTGTTGGACAGAGATTTTCCTTAATTTCTTGGGTTTTTTGAACAGCTAAAAGAGAGTCCATCTTAGTATTTATGCTCTCAAATAGCTCTTTTATTTGAGGAATTGTAGATTTGAAATCTGCTATGTCTTGTTTTATAAGCTGAATTTCTGAATAGAGATAAGAAATGTCTTGTTTTACTCTTTCAAAGGCCTCTTTTATATCTTGGGACATGTAAAAGAATAAAACAGGAATTATATAAAGATTTAGTTAAAGAAGAAGATAGGTTATTATGCCTGCTGACTATATGCCTGATGAGCCTGATTGGAGATTCTCCATCTCACTCTTCTTGAATATATCTGTCCGTTTTTATTCTTTTTTATAGGGATAACCAGATTTTTTTCTTTTAAAAAGAGAAGAAGGTCTTTTGTAAATTCTTCGTCGCGAATAATCTCCTTGGCGATTGAGGATGTGAACTCTGAACGGGGATAGATATGATAGAGAAAACTCACAATTTGTTCTGATATCTTGTCTCTTTTTTCCTGCGATAGCTTCATAGAAAAGTTATTCGGTATTAGTTTAAATATGTTTTGGAAGCATAAATATTTAAACTTTAGAGGATTAAATTTCTTATAATTTAATAAATAACTTATTCTATAAAGAGGTTGTGCAGAACAGGTTTAGAAAATGGAATCAAAATTAAAGACAGGCAAAAGCGAAACAGGAAAGATTGATAAAGCAAGACTAAGGGAAGCTAAAGAGATAGAGAAAGTTATGCATCCACTTGTTAGGGAATGGTTTTTTTCGCGGTTTAAAGAGTTTTCTTTAACTCAGCAATATGGAGTAATGCCCATCTGGGAAAGGAAAAATATTCTTGTATCTGCTCCTACTGGGGGGACTAAAACTCTGACTGCGTTTTTAAGCATTATTAATTATCTTGTTGAGCTCGCAAGCAAAAAAGAGCTGGAAGACAAAATTTATGCAGTATATATCTCGCCTCTTAAGGCACTAAGCAACGATATTCATAAAAATCTGCTGGAACCTCTGGCTGAAATTGGAGAGATAGCAAAGAAAAACAAGATAGAAATGCAGGAAATAAGAGTAAATCTTAGAACAGGAGATACTGAAACAAAAGAAAGGCAAAAACAAACAAAAAACTCTCCGCATATTCTGGTTACAACTCCTGAAAGCCTGGCGATTATAATGAATTCTCCTAAATTTTCAGAATATATCAAAGCGACAGAGTTTGTTATTATTGATGAGATTCATGCTTTAGCTAATAAAAGGGGGGTTCATTTAAGCTTAAGCTTGGAAAGACTGGAAGAAATGAGCAAAATTGTTCCTGTTAGGATAGGGTTATCTGCAACTATCGCTCCAATAGAAGAGATGGCTAAATTTTTGACTGGAAATAGGGAATGCCTTATCGCAGATGTTAATTTTAATAAAAAAGTTGATATTGAAGTGCTTAGCCCTGTGAATGATTTAATCGAAACAGACAGCATAGAGATGCATACCTCTCTTTACAAGATGTTAGACAAACTTATTCAGGAGCATAAAACCAGCATCATATTCACAAATACTAGGGCGGCAACAGAAAGAGTAATCCATCATTTAAAAGAGATGTTTCCTACTAAATATTTGGAACAGATAGGGGCACATCATTCTTCTCTAAGCAAGGAGCATAGATTTGATATTGAAGAAAGATTAAGAAAAGGAGAGCTGAAAGTAGTAGTAAGCTCAACTTCACTTGAATTAGGAATTGATATTGGTTATGTAGATTTAGTTATTTTGCTAGGAAGCCCAAAATCTAGTGCAAGAGCGATGCAGAGATGTTTATCTTATGACTCTCAAATTTTATGCAGTGATGGGAAATACAAAAAAATAGGGGAAATCGCAGAACAAAAACTACCCATAGAAATAATTTCTTATAATAAAGAGAGAGGTTTTATAAAAAATAAGATAAATTTTTGGCATGAAAATGAGCCAGAAAAACTGATTTCAATTAAGTTAAAATGCGGAGAAGAGATTAAATGCACAAAAGAACATCCCCTTCTAACAAAAGAGGGGTGGAAAGAAGCAAGCAAATTAAAAATAGGCGATTTAATAGCAGAGATAAGACATACTATAAATTTTGAGGATAACAGCCCGTATTTATTTGAATTAGTGCCAAAAGAAAAGATTTTTGTTGCTAATAAAGATAATTTTTTCCAAAAAATAATTGATGAATATCTTTCTGAAAATGAAATGAGCATTAAAGATTTTGCAAAAAAGATGAACATGCCCTATTTTAGGCTAATAGACTGCAGAAGGATTATTGGAAGAAAGAAAAGTGTAAGATTGGACTACTTTCTTAAAGCGTGTGAGATATGTAAAATTCCTGAAAAAGAATATCTTGCTTGCCTGACTAATCTAAAAACTAAAGGAACAAAATGGCCAAAATTGCCATTAAAGCTTACAAAGGAAATAATGTGGCTTGCGGGAATAGTAGCCACAGACGGATGTATCATTAAAAGCAAGAAAGAAAATCAGGCAGAATATTATCAAATAAAAATTGGAAATAAAAGCAAAATTATGATAGACAGAATAAAAGAGATAATAAAAAAATTTGAGATAATACCTTATGAGTCTTTGAAAGAGGGATTTTATAATGTTGAATTTGGTTCAAATTTATTTGCATACTTATTTATGTCTTTAGGGATTCCATGCAAAAATAAAAGCTACGAAATTAGCATAACAAATAATGTGTTTTCTCTTTCTTCAGAATTAATTCATGCTTATCTTGAAGGCATTTTTGAAGGTGATGGAAATTTAAATATCAAAAATAACAGCAATTGCGGGGTAGTAAGAATCTTTTCTGCAAGCAAAAAATTCGCAAATGGGCTTCATTTAGTTTTGTCAAGAATAGGATATCAAAATTCTATAATGAAAAGCAAAATTAAACCTTCAAAACTTATAAAAAAAGTGAGTGATAGAGACCTATATTGTGTATTTTTTTCAAGAAAAGAAGATTTGAAGAAATTTTTTGAAGAAATTCCTTGCTATGGGGAAAAAGCTATGAGGGGGAGAAACATAACAAAAAATTGGAGAGGTTATCTATCTTTGAGAGAAGAGTATGATAAGTTTATTAATTATTCAAAAATTGAGGATATTACAAATTTAGAGGACAAGGAAAAAGTGTATAATCTAACTCTAGAGAAAGAGCCAAATAACTTTATTGTTGGAAATATTGTGGTTCATAATTGTGGCAGGGCAGGTCATAAACTTCACGATACTGCAAAAGGAAAGTTTATTATTCTTGACAGGGATGATTTAGTAGAATGTTCTATCATTAAAAAAGAAATTTGTGAAAGAAAGATTGACAGGGTTCAAATTCCTAAGAATTGCCTGGATGTTTTAAGCCAGCAAATTTTTGGGATGGCGATTTATAAAGTGTGGGATATAAGAGAGATGTTTAATTTGATTAAAAAAAGCTACTGCTATTCTGAATTGAGCTATGATGATTTTTTAGGAGTGATAAGCTATTTATCAGGAGAGTATGCTCTTGAACACAGGAATGTTTATGCTAAAATCTGGTATGACAATAAAACAGGACAGATTGGAAAGAGAGGGAAATTAGCGAGAGTTATTTATATGACAAATATTGGAACAATCCCTGATGAGAGCTATGTTTCTGTTATGCTTGCCAGCAATATGACTACGAGTGTAGGAAAGATAGATGAAGAGTTCCTTGGAAGAATGAAAAGAGGAGATGTCTTTGTTTTAGGAGGGCAGAAGTATATGTTTTTGTATTCTAGGGGAATGAAAGCATATGTAACAGGAAGCGTTGCAAGACCCCCTACAATTCCCTCCTGGTTTTCCGAAACACTGCCTTTAAGCTTTGATTTGGCTGTGGAAATATCGAGATTTAGAAGCTTGATTGAAGAAAGACTGAAAAAGAAAGAGGGGAAAGATAAAATAATTGATTTTATTGAAGAGTTCTGCTATTGTGATGATATCACTGCTGGAAAAATATATGATTATATGAATTTGCAGTATAAGTATATCGGGATGCCTAGCTACAAAAAAATTATTGTTGAAAATTATTCTGGAGAAAAAGATTATTTTATATTTCACAGCTTATTTGGAAGAAGGGTGAATGATTCTTTGTCAAGGGCGCTGGCTTTTTTAGTTGGGAGAGTTGGAGGGAGAGATGTGGAGATTGGAATAAACGATAACGGATTTTATCTGTCTGGAGAGAAAATAGACAAAGAAAAAATAGAAAAGGCAATTAATTTTCTGAATGAGAAAAATCTGGAAGAGGTTTTGAAAGAGGTGATTGACAAAACTGAGGTTTTTAAGAGAAGATTCAGGCATTGTGCTGCTCGTTCATTAATGATTCTAAGAAATTATAAAGGGAGAAACAAGAGTGCAGGAAAACAGCAGGTTGCAAGCATGTTTTTGCTGAATAGTGTTCAGAAGCTGGGCGGAGATTTTCCGATTTTAAAAGAGACAAGAAGAGAGATTATGGAAGAGGTGATGGATATTGAGAATGCAAAAGAGGTTATAAAGCTCATACAAGAAGACAAAATAAAGATAGAGTATAAAAAAAGCAGCATCCCTTCCCCTTTTTCTATTAATTTAATCATGCAGGGGCATTATGATTTGATTAAGATGGAAGATAAGATTAATTTTTTGAAGAGAATACATCAGGAAATCCAGAAAAAAATAAAAGAGTAAAATATATTCCGCAGAATATACTTGTTTTTAAAGCATGACCATTTTTAGAAGATATGCTACCAAAAATTAGAAGAGAGTATTGGAGAGGAAAGAAAGGAGATTTTCTTAAAAAATTGAGAGAGGGGTTAAAAGAGCATGTGGAGTTAGCAAGATATGCTCGTTGTGAAGATATTAGTGGGGGAGAGTGGCAGAGTTGGGAGGCAGATTTTAATGAAGTAGGAGTTCCTGTACGAATGAAAATATTTCAGGGATATGCTCATAAAGGGATGGTTGGAGTAAGGGCAGATGTTCAGCTTAGTTATGGAGATGGAAGAATTGAGAATGAATATTTGAAGGATATTCGGGCAAAATTGGAATCAGCAGGACTGGAAAGGTTAGCTGAAAAACCAATAGATTGGTTTTTGAAAGATGAAGAAGTGAAGAGATCCCCTTAGATAAGATAAATTTATAAGATAAAACTTTTTAATAGTTATATGAAAAAGATTCCTATCTTGATAAAACTTTTAGCGATATTTGCAATTTCTTTTGTTTTGCTATACCTTTTTCCAAGAAATGAGGATTCAAAATTTGTTGAAATAATTTTTGCTACTTCTTCATTTATTTTTGGAATAATTATTGCTTTTTCTATTGCAAATAGACATTCACGACTTAGCTCTATCAGAGAATTTTTAAGAAAGCAGGATGCAGTTTTTAGAGAAATATATCTTTTATCTAAAGATTTTGATAAGAAAGTTTCAAATAAAATAAGAGATAAAATAGAAGACATATTAACCGCTCAGATAGACTATAAACTAATTGATTTTGATAAAGTAGACTCAAAAAAAATAGATAATTTGTTTATATTTATAGAAAAATTAAATACTAGGTTTAGAGAACAGGAGGAATTACAGAAGAAAATGCTGGATGGTTTAAGCGAATTATTAAAAATTCAAAAAGAGATAAATTATCAAATTAAAAACAAAATGCTAAATTATGAGTGGATAACTTTAGTTGGTTTATACATTATTATGTTTTTTTGCTTATTTTATATAAATGCGGGCTCAGTTAGTTCTATACTCATGATTTCTTTTCTTACTGCCTCATTAGGGCTTTTGTTAATTGTATTAAAAGAATTGGATAGTTTGGAGTGGCAAGAACAAGATTGGATATGGGAGCCTCTTTCAACGTTATTTATAGAAATTGGGTTACTACCTTATTTTCCTGAAGAAATATTTAAAAGAGGAAGACTAAATTTAAAAGGAATCAGGCATTTAAAAGAGATAAGAATAGCCCATTATCCCAACCCCTATCCTGATATGAGAAGAAAAAGTATTGAGATAATTAAGATTTAAAAACAGCTTATTCTGGTTAAAACTATGAAAGATTACAAATTTATTGGGAAATCGGTGTTTTTAGAGAAAGAGAGAATTTTAGTTATAACTGATATTCATCTCGGATATGAAGAGATGCTTAATCAGAAAGGAATATTTGTTTTAAGAGAGCAGTATAAGAAGATAATTTCTGAGCTGGAGGAGATTTTTGCTGTTGTTGGGAAAATTAAGGAAATTATAATTTTGGGGGATTTAAAGCACGAATTTTCTGGTATTTTGGGGCAGGAGTGGAAAGAGGTTAGTGATTTTATTGATTTTTTAAAAGAAAAATGCAGGAAGATTGTTTTGATTAAGGGAAATCATGATAATATGCTGAAGTATATTGCAGAAAGAAAAGAAATGGATTTAAGAGAATATTATATTTCAGGAGAAAATATTTTTATTCATGGAGATAAAGATATTGTTGAAATTTTAGACAAGAAAATAAAAAGAATATTTTTAGGACATCTTCACCCCTCTATTTCCCTTAGAAAAGTGGCAAAAGAAGAAAAGTATAAGTGTTTTTTAGTTGGGAGGTTTAAGGGAAAAGAAGTAGTTATTTTGCCGAGTTTTTTTCCTCTTGTTGAGGGAAGTGATGTTTATATTGAGGATACAAATTTGGGAATTGATTTGAATTTAGAGGAATTTGAAGTTTATATTCCGGTTTCTGCTGAAGAAGTTTTGGATTTTGGGAAGTTGGGAGATGTGGGGAAGCTGGTTTAGATTGCAGATAAATTCAACAACCTTAAAATAAGAATGATTTCTTCATCTACTAATTCAAACTTTCTGCTATGAATGAAAGTTTTTTGCTCTAACTCTTTTATTAGCTTTGTTTTTAGCTGATTTTTTAGTTCTTCCTTATCTTGATTGTTAAGATTGAGTTCTAAGGAGATTATTCTTGCCTGTTCAATTAACACTTCTGCATCTTTTGTATATTTTCCTGCATAAATCTCATTTTGATTTACTATGCTTCCTATTTTATGCCTTAATGCGATTGCTAATAAGTTTGTTAATTCATTAATTTTAGCTTTTTTGCTCATTTTTCAATTTGCCTATTTTATTTAACATCTTCCTTATTATATCTTTTAATTTTCTTACTTGAGATTTATCTATGGGCAGATTGTTTTTTATTTGATAGATAATAATATTATTATCTAATAATTTAGAGAGGTTTTTTTCTATGTTTATGGGATTTAACTCTTTATACTCTAAAAAGCAGATTATGGCTAATAATCTCCTTATATTGTCATAAAAAGCTCTTGAAGAAGAGATATTTAATTTGAGCAAATCTTGGGGCATCATTAACAAGAAGTTTATATGCTCGGGATTATATTCTTGCTTAGGAAGAGAAAATTCTTTATTTGAGACAGAATAGTAAAGCATACTTCTTGTAAGAGGGCAGAATTTTAACAACTCTTTAAAATTTTTCTCTGGAATAAAAATTATATGAAAATTCAAGCCAAAAGCTTCTGAAAGCAATGAATAAGCTTTTTCTTCTAAGTTTTTATTCTGATTATTGGCAATAAGAAGAACATCTATGTCTTTAAAATCAGATTTAAATAAGAAAGAGCCAAATACAAATATTTGTTTTATCTCTTTTATGTTTGAGAGAGAAGAAAATATTCTAATTACTGCATCTTTTTTGAATTTGTTAAGAGAATTAAGATTTTTCGAGTAAAATAACTCTGATTTTTTTCTTAGAAGAGTTATTTTTACCAAATCTCCGACTTCAAAAATGCTTTTCATGCTTTGCGGGATATAAACCTGATTATATCTGCTTCCCTTGGAGATTTTATGAGTGAATTCTTCTGTCATGTATGTATTAAGTACGTACTATTTATAAAGATTTTGGTTATTCTTGAGAATATAGAATTTAAATAGTGTCTGGTTTAAATTCTCCAGATACCATTTTCCTGAACTACTTTATTATCTAGAATTATTTTTGCTTTTTTCATGTCTTTGACAATATCCCAGTGAACTGCTGAATCATTTCCTCCTTGATTCTGCTTGTATGCCATGCCTAAAGCTAGATGAATTGTTCCTGAAATTTTCTCATCAAACAATAAGTTTTTTGTGAATTTTGTTATTTTTGGATTCATGCCTATTCCAAACTCTCCGATATAACTGGAATTTTCATCTGTGTTGAGAATTGACTGAAGCAAATCTTTATTTTTAGAGGCATTAAATTCTATAACTTTTCCTTCTTTAAATTTAAGATAGATATCTGAAACTTCTTTGCCAAGATAAATTGCAGGATATTCAAATTTGATAAATCCATTCAAACTCTCTCTTACAGGAGCCATAAAAATTTCTCCTCCAGGCATATTTTCTTCTCCGCAGTCTGCAACAGAGTTTTTTCCTTTAATTGAGAATTTTAAATCTACATTTTCTCCTAAGAGATGAACAGAGTTTCCAGTTTCAAAAATTTTGTTTATTTTATTTAATCTTTTTGCAAATTTGCTCCAGTCAATCAGGCAGGAAGAATAAATAAAATTTTCCCATTCATTCAAAGACATCTCTGCTTCCTGGGCATGAGAGATGCAGGGATAAGCAATTGTGACTCTTCTTATTTTTTCTCTTGTATTCACAATATAATCTGAAATTTTATGAGTTATTTTCTGCCTTTTTGAGAGTTTTTCAGGGTTTATTGAAGTCAGCTCTCTTGTATTTGAATCTGTGTCTATCCCAATATAACCCTGGGCTTGTTTAATTGTATCGAACCAGTAATCTGGGAAGAATTCTAACTGCTCTTTGGTTGCGTATTTATAGAAAAAATCATTTACTTCTGGGAGATGGATCCTTACAATAGGAATTGCTTTTTTTAGGATGATTTCTTTATATAATTCAACAAGAAAAGGGATTGCTTCTGGATTTCCTGAAATTATTATTTTTTCCCCTTCTTTTACAGCTATGCTGTGATTTACTGCTATTTTTGCTAATTTTCTTGCTCTTAAATCTGTTGGCATTTTTAGTTTTTTTCTTTATATTTTTTATTTACATAATTTTCATAAGATTCTTTTTGTTCTGATGGAATTGTTAAAACAAAATAATGATGAATTTTTATTTTACTGAATTCTGATAATTTAAAATAATCTCCTACTAAAAATCCTAAAACTTCTAGTCCTGAACTATTTCTTCTGCAAAGAAGATCAAAATTAGAAGGATTTGAGCAGTTTTTTTCTAAAGGAAACTCTATAGTATCTGGAGTTTTTTCTATTTCTTCTAGATCTCCTATATCTACTACATTTTGGCTAGAGTCTATATTTTCTGCTTGCATTTTTATTCAGAATTAGGTTCTGGGACCTACCACCTCTTTAAAGTTTGAATTTTTAGGGTTATTTAAAGGTTATTCTTCATCTTCGCAATCTTCAATCTTGACTTTCCACAAGTTGTCCCAGGATTTTTTTCTTTCTTTTGAGCACTTGTCGCAATATTTCCTTTTATATCTGGGATTGTTAGAGAGCTTTACCTCTACTTCTTTCCCGCAATCTCGGCATTTTATCGTTTTGTTGTTCATAGAATGGAAAGAAATTCAAGAATAATAAACCTTTCTATTTGGATTATCTGGAAGAGAAATAGTTTTTAAACTTGTATTCACTAAGAATCTTATGAAAAAATACGAATTACTTTCGCCAGCAGGAGATTTTCAAAGCTTGAGGGCGGGAATACAAGCAGGATGCAATGCGATTTATTTTGGGTTAAAAGAGTTTAATATGAGAGACTCTGCTAAAAATTTTAGCATTTCAGATTTGAAAGAGATAAATAAGATTTGCGGCAAAAAAGTAAAAAAATACCTAACCCTTAATACTATAATTTATAATTATGAGATAAAAAAATTGGAAGAAATAATAAAAAAAGTTAAAGGAAAAGTGGATGCCATAATCTGCTGGGATTTAGCAGTTATAGAGTTATGCAGAAAATATAAGATTCCGGTTCATATTTCAACCCAGGCATCTGTGTCTAATTCTAAATCTGCTGGATTTTACAAAAAGATAGGAGCTGAAAGAGTGATATTGGCAAGGGAGCTGAATTTAAAACAGATAAAAGAGATAGCTAAAATTATTCCAGTAGAGTGTTTTATTCATGGAGCAATGTGTGTTTCTGTTTCTGGAAGGTGTTTTACCTCTCAATTTTTGCAGTCAAAATCAGCTAATAGAGGGCAGTGTACACACCCATGCAGGAGAGCCTATTATATTCGGGATAAAGATGGGTATGAGCTTAAATTAGAAAATAATAGAGTAATGTCTGCCAAAGATTTGTGTACGCTTCCATTTATAGAAAAGCTGAAAAAAGCGGGGATAACGGCGTTTAAAATAGAGGGAAGAAACAGACCTGCAGAATATGTTTCTATTGTTACAAAAGTTTATAGAAGGGCATTAGATAAAAAATTTTCTAAAGAAGAGCTAAAAGATTCATTAGAAGAACTTAAAAAAGTATATAATCGGGGATTTTCTTCTGGGTTTTATCTTAAAATACCATGTTCAGAGGATTTTTCTGTCTCAGAAAACGGAGAGGCAAAAGAAAGAAAACAAATTTTAGGGGAGATAGAAAAATACTGGCCAAAAATAGGGGTTGCTGCGCTAAAAATAAGAGTTGGAAAGGTGAAATTGGGGGATGAAATTTACATTTCTGGAAAAGAAACAGGAATAATCAGGGCGAGAGTTGAAAGTATGGAAATTGAACATAAAAAGATAGCTGAAGCAGACAGGGGGCAGATAGTAGGGATAAAAATTCCTTTCTGCAGAAAGGGGGATTCTGTGTTTATAATAGAAAAAAGGTAAAAAATATATTTTAAACGCTCAGAGGGATTATTGTATTTATTAAAAGAAGAGTTTATTTGCGACAGATAAGTAATTATGAAGAATTGTTTAGGTTTTTGCGTACTAAACAAAGAGAAATACTAAAAATTAACCAGTATAATTCGCATTTCCAGAGGAGTCTTCTGCCTTTAATCTTGGCATTGGAATATGAATTGGAAGGCTAAACTCTTCTTCAAGCTGCATTGACCTTAAATTACATTTCATTAGTATAAAATTAAATAAGGGAAGCCTGATATCTTCTGAAATTTTTTTTGCCTTCCATTTTTCGATGATTTTTTTTGCCTGTTCTTTGTCTATTATAACCAGAACATATCCTGAAAGGTCTATTTCTGCAATATTGGGCTTATACGAAACTTTGAAATCAAAATTAAATTTAAGGGTAACCTTATCTTTTACCATTTCTAATTTCTCATAATCTACTGATGAAATGCCAATGTTAGAACTTACCTGGAACTTGTCTTTATCTGCTTCTTTGATTATGTTCTTTCTTTCTGAATTTATTTTTTCAAAATTGAATCCTATTATTTGCATTTTCTATCTCCTTAATTAGATTATATAAATAATTGTGTTGTTTTTAAATATGATGTTCTTATTTAAACAATCAATCTTGACATCCTCTATCTAGCGTTAAATTAATAGTATAGCAGGAATTTTATTTGTTCACCCCTATAAATGAGGGGGAAAAATCAAATTCTCTGTGAATAATATGTCTTTCGTGAGGATGTTAATTTACAAGGTTTACTTAATAACTTTAGATTTAATATTATACAAGATCTTCTTCTGAAATAACTACAAAATCTCCAATTGCTATGATTGCATTATAAGGAATAAGTATTTCTTTATCTTTTGTTGTTTCTACATTCAAATTTCTTGTATAAGAGGTTGCGTCTTTTAATACTAAATGAAGAAGTTCGCCAACTCGTGTTTCAAAAGTTATATCCTTAACAATTCCAAGCCGCTTTCCTTCTTTAGTCACTATAAGTTTTCCTAAAATTTCTTTGAATGGTCTCTTTTCTAACATAATAAAGTTAAAAACAATTTCTTTATAAACTTTTCTGTTATGTTTAAAAATTGTGTTATCCAGAAATAATGTCCTCTCGATAACACAGATAAGCTCTAAAAAACCATTAGAGCTTATGAAGAAACTAAATACCAAAAAGATAAAATGGATCGTAAAGGAGGGCGATAAGAGAGACAAGGGCTTTTATACAA
>JACPLT010000039.1 GCA_016186365.1 Candidatus Pacearchaeota archaeon
ACAATGTGGTTCCCCCTTAAAGAGAGAGTTTGTAAAGACCTTTGTTTTTAGGCTGCTCAGAAATGCACGAGGCAAATAGCATTTCTGACATAAGCAAATATGTGCAATTTGGGGTAAAATTCTGCAGTAAAATATAAAGAAATTGTTCTATAACCACAATTTCAGTCTCCAAGGAAAAACGCAGGTTTTTCCAGGGCCATTCAAAATCATGGATTTTGAAGGTTCAAAATCTGGCACAACAAGCTGAGGGGTATTAAACTCAGATTTAGAAATAAAAGAAAAGCTTATAAAGCAAAAAAATTAAGCTAAAAGATGACAGAAGGAGAAAGTGGAAAGATAGTTGTATCTGGGTTAAATGCAGACTCTGCAGAAAAGGCAATCTTAGAGAATCTTATAAAAAACTATAAATCAAAGATAAGTGAGAAAATTAAGTTTGAAGAGATTACAATAAGCATAAAAAAATCAGCACATGGAAAGGCATTTTTGCACCAGATTAAAGGAAGAATGATTGCAGGAAAAATTTTCAACGCAGAAGCATCGGATTATAATTTATTTGCCGCTGTTGCAGAGGTATTTGAAAAAATGATGAATGAAGCTGAACATTATCACAGAACAAGGAGACAGACAAGATGAGTAAGGGAAAAAAACCACACGAAAAAGGAAAATTAAAATTGAGCAGAATGTTTCAAGAGTTAAAAAAAGGAAACAAAGTGGGAATAAACAGAGAGCTGGCGGTTCCAGGAAGCTTTCCTAAAAGAATAGAAGGACGAACTGGAATAGTAGAAGGCAAGAGAGGAAGATTTTATATTATAAAAATAAATGACTTTAATCAGGAGAAAAAGTTTATTATAGACCCTATACACTTAAAGAAGATAGAAAAATGATAAACGAAATGAAACCCCTTACAATGGCAGAAGTGAAAGAGATATCCGAAGATGTAGAAGAAGACAAGGGAATAAAAGATTTTATTAAAAAGTTTACGAAACTTGATGCAAAAACTGCAATAGAAATGAGAGAAGAAATTGAAAAATTGGGAATATTAAAGGTTAAAGACGGAGAAATCGTTAAGATAGTAGATCTAATGCCAGAAGACGCGACAGATTTAAATAAAATATTCACAGAAGTAAGTCTAGATGAAGAGGAAATTAAAAAAATACTAGAGGTTGTTAAAAAATATAAATAAACAAAATGGAAAAAGAAGAATATGCTATAGTGTTAGATTACCTGCCTTATGGTTACCCCTTAGAAGGAAAAATGATGCCAATAGCTCAGGCTATTGGAGTTAACAGCTTGATTTTATTACAATTAGTTCCAAGAAAAGGTATAAGTTTGCAGCAAAAAGAAAAAGTTTATATAGGCGAGGGGAAAAGAGATAAAATATACTATATCCTTGGGAGACTTCCTAAAGAAAAACTTACTGAAGGCGCAAAAATGCAGATAGAAGATTTTGCAAGAGGTCTTCTTGACGAAAAAGAAAAAGAATTTGTTGAGTTCTTCAACAAGTCTGATGCAATTAATACAAGAGTTCACCAAATTGAATTACTTCCAGGATTTGGAAAAAAACATACCACTGAAATATTGAAAGAAAGGGAAGAAAAACCTTTTGAAACATTTGAAGACATCAAGAAGAGACTTCCTCATCTCCCAGACCCAAAAAAGGCAGTGGAGAAAAGGATAATAGAGGAGCTGACAACAGCTCAAAGAAATAATTTATTTGTAAAATAAGGGTTACAAAAAAATTTCTGTCTCATTAATTACGAGGACTAAATGAAAGAAGAAAATCCAAAACAAGCTAAAGAAGAGAAACATGCTAAAACAGAAGAAAAGCATGCTAAACCTGTTAGAGAAGAAAAAAATATAAGAGATACAGAAGCAGTAATAGTAAGAATTCTCTCCACAGATATTCCGGGAAGCAAGAGCGTTTATGCAGGATTAACTAGGATAAAGGGGGTTTCATGGAGCTTTGCAAATGCCTTATGCATTTCATTAGGGATTCCAAGAAATAAAAAAGTCTCTGAAATTAGCGAAAAAGAAGTGGAGAGAATAACAGACTTCATTAAAAATCCAAAGGTTCCAGAGTTTCTTCTTAACAGAAGAAAAGACAGAGAAACCGGAGAGAGTAAACATCTAACAGGGACAGAGCTAGAATTAAGGAAAGAATTTGATATTAAAAGGATAAGAAAAATAAAGAGTTATAAAGGAATAAGGCACATTCTTGGACAGCCGGTAAGAGGACAAAGAACAAAATCCCATTTTAGAAAAAATAAAACAATAGGAGTCACAAAGAAAGTTGTGGGGAAAAAATAAATAATTTTTACCTCATTAAATTTCCCGAGAGGGAAATAGGAAATTTAAAATCCAGAAAATCAGGAATTTTCTGGCTCGTTAAATTTTACAAAATGAAAATAGAAAATTTAAGATGATAAGGAAAAAGAAAAAATATTCGAGACCGAGAAAAGCATATGACTTGAAAAGAATCAAGGAAGAAGACGAGCTAGTAGCAAAGTATGGGTTGAAGAATAAAAGAGAAATATGGAAAGCTGAAGCCGCGATAAGCAGGATAAGAAAAAGAGCAAAAAAATTGATTACTGCCAAAACAGAAGAGCAGGAAAAATTATTTAACAAGCTGAATAGCATGGGATTTAAAGTTGCTAAAATTGCAGATATTCTGGATTTGAAAAAAGAAAATTGGCTTAAGAGAAGACTTCAAAGTATTATTGTTGAGAAAAATCTTGCAAAACCAAAAGAAGCGAGGCAGTTAATTGCGCATAAGCATGTTTCAATTTCAGGGAGAATAATGAATATTCCAGGATATATAGTTAAAGTTGATGAAGAAGAAAAAATACATGTAGACAAAGGAAAAACAATCGAAATGAAAAAAATGGAGGCAGAAATAAAAAATGAGCAGCAGTGAAAAAAAAGAAATAACCGGAATTGCACATATATACACCTCATTTAATAATACAATAGTTCATATAACTGACTTGGCTGGAAACAGCATATCCCGAACTTCTGGAGGGATGGTGACTAAACAAGATAGATTAAAAGCTAACCCTACTGTAGCGATGTTTGTTGCAAAGAAGTCTGCAGAAGTGGCAAGAGACGCAGGAATAACCAGCTTATATGTAAGAATAAAAGCACAAACAGGAAGTACTGCGCCTGGACCCGGAGCTCATGCGGCAATTAAATCGCTGCAGAAAGAGGGATTTAAGATAATAAGTATCATTGATGTTACCTGCGTTCCAAGAGGCGGACCTAAGAAGAAAGGCGGAAAGAGAGGGAGAAGAGTATAAATTAAATTTATAAACTAGCAAAAAATAATACTAAGATAAACCTTAAAAATTTAACAAAATTTCGTTCCGGGGGAACTCAAGATACAGAAATTTGAGAATTTCTGTCTCATTAAATTTTACAAGATGAAAATAATACAAAAAACACCAGAAAAAATAATATTTGTTGAAGAAGCAAAAGAAAGCCTGGCAAATGCTATAAGGAGAAGTGCTCTTGAAATTCCTATTTTAGCGGTAGATGAAGTAGAATTCAGCAAGAATGATTCTGTTTTATATGATGAAGTAATAGCATTAAGAATGGGATTGCTGCCATTGAAAACTCCAAAAGACATGAATTTAAGAGAGGAGTGCACTTGCAAAAATGAGGGCTGTTCAAAATGTAGTGTTCAGCTGAAATTGGTTGCAAAGGGTCCAGGGATTATTTATGCCAAGGATTTGAATGGAAAAGCAGAGGCGGTTTATGAAGATATGCCAATTGTAAGCTTGATTGAAGAGCAGGAGATTGAGCTTGTTGCAACAGCTAGGTTAGGAAAAGGAATTGAGCATACAAAATTTTCTCCTGGAATATTTTTTTACAGAAATGTTGCTGAAATTGAGATTGGGAAGGGTTGTGAAAAATGTGCAGATTGTGCTAAAGCCTGCCCTCAAGGAATTTTAAAATTAGAAAAGAATAAAATTGAAGTAACTGATAAGTATAAGTGCGATTTATGCGAGGCGTGTGTTGAAGTATGCCGGAAAGATGGGGAAAGCGAGATTAAAATTTCTCCTGGAAAAGAATTAATTTTTACAATAGAGTCATTTGGGCAGATAAAAGCTGATGAAATTTTGGCAAGAGCAGTCGATGTTTTGATTGATAATTTGAAAGAGTTGAAGTAAAGAAATTGCCTAGCAATGTCAAGAACTCCCCAGTTCTTGAGCACCCTAAAATTGCACAAAGCAAACAGCAATTTTTTGGTTTCTATCTCCAAGGAAAAACGCAGGTTTTTCCAGGGCCATTCAAAATCTGCCACAGTAAGCTATAAGGTATTAACCCAGATTTAGAAATA
>JACPLT010000041.1 GCA_016186365.1 Candidatus Pacearchaeota archaeon
ACTATGCTTATTTTCTCAAATACCATGTTATTTTCCTCCAGATATAGTTAGCGACAACAACTATATAAGCTTTTCGTTGGTAAAATTGTACTATTGTAGAAACTTATTAGTAGGGATTATTTAAGAAGCAGTGTAGTTAAGCAAAGAAGAAATTGTTTTTGATTCATATTCTGAAAACCCAAGAGATTTAAAAAATTCAATTTTATCCATATATTTTTCTCAATTTTAGGATTTATAATAATTTGTATACTTTAGTACTATGCCGGTACTTGAAATTAAAATAAGCAACAAAAAAACATTTTAGTATGGATTGCGAGTTTTGTAATAGAAAAAGAGAAGAGATAATTGGAGAATCAGAAAACTTATATATCACTCCTTCGCTCGGGCAAATCGTAGAGGGGTATACCTTAATTTGTACCAAGAAGCATATTTTATCTTTCAGCCAATTACCAGAACAATTTTATGCTGAATTAGAAAGGTTAAAAGAAAAAGTCAAAAGGATGCTGTCTGAAATTTATTGTAGTCCTTTATTTTTTGAGCATGGAGCAGTTTCAGAAAAAGAACATGGGAGTTGTTGTATTAATCATGCTCATCTTCATTGTGTTCCATTTAATTTAGATATTTTTGAGGAGATTATAAGACACAGCAAATTAATTCCAAAACAAATCATCGATATTTTAGAATTAAAAAATCAGCATAAAGAATATTTTTACTATGAAAATCAGCAGGGAAAAAAGTGGATGTTTGAATTAAACCAAAGATTTCCTAGGCAGTATTTAAGGCAGATTATATCTGTAAAAGCAGGAGTTCCAGAAAAATGGGATTGGAGAATTTTTCCTGAACATAAAAGATTTAGTTCTACCAAAGAAAAACTAAGTGAAAAATGGCAAAGAGAATGATGTTTATTCCTTCTCAACATCCCCGTCTCTTATTCCCTGAGTAGTTAAGAAAAATATTGTTTCATTGTCAGGCAAATTTGGAGAATCAATTAATTTTGCAACTCTTGAATCTTTCTTTCCTCTTCTTAAATACATTCTATATGTTGAGCTGTGAGCCACGATATTCCCGCCGACAGCAGTAGTAGGATCGCCAAACATCATCGCAGGATTCGCCATAACCTGATTAGTAACATAAATTGCAACATTGTGCTGTTCTGCCATTTTCATAAGATTATGAAGATATTTATTCAGCTTTTGCTGCCTGTCCGCCAGCTGCCCTCTTCCAGCATATTCTGCCCTGAAATGCGCAGTCAAAGAATCAATGATAACCAATTTAATTGGTTCGCCATTTTTAATCATCTCGCCAATTTTATCAATAAGCAGAATTTGATGATCAGAATTAAATGCTCTTGCAACAAAAATATTTTTCAAAACTTTTTCAGGAACCGCCCCAATTCCCTCGGCAATCTGTTTTATTCTTTCTGGCCTGAAAGTTCCCTCCGTGTCAATTATCACTGCTTTTCCGTTCGCTCCTCCCTTATCCAAAGGAAGCTGAACATTTACTGCTAGTTGAAGTCCAAGCTGTGTTTTCCCGCTCCCGTATGCACCATAGGCCTCTGTTATCGACTTGCTTTCTACTCCCTTTCCTCCCAAAAGATTATCTAAATTTTTGCTGCTTGTTGTAATAAAATTAACTTCCAGCCTTTTTTTAGCAAATTCAACTCCATCAGAAAAACCTAAATCCATCATCTTTCTAGCTGCTTGTATAGCTTTTCTCGCAACAGCCTCTCCAACTCCTGCCAATTCTGCCAACTCAGAAGGAGACATCACTGCTAATCCCATTAAATCATAAATTCCAGCAGCCTCAAGCTTAGACGCAGCAGCGGGCCCTATTCCAGGCAAATCTGTAATCTTAGTTTCCTGCTTCTCTTCTTTTTTTGTTTCCTCTTCTTTTTCTTTAACCATTTAAATAAACCAAATTGCAGAGATATATAAAGATTATTCAATTTTAATATACATATTACAGTTGAAAGAAAACAAAAAAAAATAAGTCAAATCAAGCTTCTTGCAAAGAAAATAAACATCCACAAATCCAGAAGAATAAAGAAAATAAATATTGTGGTTTCTGCACTGCTCCCTGTTCTTATAAACCCTGAAGATTCTTTTTTATAAGGCCAAAAAGGAGTTATCCCCTGGAATGTAAAAGAATCTGCAAATAAATGCAGGGAATATCCTATAAAAAATGGCAGGGCCATCTTAGGAATGAACAATGCTAAAATTAATGAGATTAAAAAACACAAGCTAAAGCTGTGAAGAACTCCTCTATGCTTGGAAAAAAATTGTATTATCCTTGAAAAAGTATATCTGCCTGCTTTTGAAAATTCAGAATCAATATCTGGAATATAAGTCGCAATAACAGCAAGAAAGCAAAATAAAATTTTATTGTTTACTCTAGGCAAAAATGCTAATACTGCAAGCAAAGTTATTGCTAAATGTGTTCTGCCTAATATCTTATATTTCTCCTCTTTTTATGTAACAATAGGAGATTTTTCCAATTTTTCTATAAGCCTGTCCAAATCAATCTCCTGTATATCTGAAACAAAGAATTCAGGGTTATTAAATAATTTGTTCTGCCTCACGCTTCCTGAAAACTCTGCCTCTTTTCCCAATAACTCTCTTTTTTTCCCTGAAAATCTCTCGCTCTCTAAATCTTCCTGTTTTATTCCCAGTTTTTCAATCTGTTCTGAAAATAATATGGCCCTTATATTGCCATTTCCATCATCCAAGACAATTGAAAGCAGGGCTCTTTTTTTGGGAGTAACTCTTCCATGTTTCTCACATCTTGATATCTCTCCCTCTTTTATTATTTTGCTTCCGCATTCAGGGCAAACCTCAAAAAATTTGGGTTCAAATGCCTGAACAATCATTGCCCTCGCCTTAAAACTTCCCCCCAAGCTGAATTCAGATATTTTTTTCTCGCCAGCCTCATTCTGCATCTTTATATTTTCAATTATTTCATTGCTCTTTTTTATGTCAGAAAACCCAGTTAAATGCAGCTCATTATTTCTTAAATTTCCTGCGCTTATCTCAATAAAATCTCCCTCTTTTATCTCCCCTTTTTCAATAAGAACAATATGATTTACATCCCACAAAACAGTTTTTATGCTTCCAGTATCATCTGCAAGAAAAAAGTTGGCTACTTTCCCCTCCCTATTTTCTTTTTTATACTCTCTTACCGGAAATAGCTTGACTACTTTTCCAATAATATTAACCTTTTTCATTCCCTGCATTATTTCATTAACCTTGACTTTTTCCTTGTCAAAATTAATTCCCAATTCAGCGGCAAGAATCTGTGCAGCTCCCTCTCTTGAAATTAATCCAGATAACTTGGCTCTTTTCGCCTCAACCAGCCTTAATATCTCGTCGCTGCTTTTCCCAGTAGACTTGGAAATTTTCTCTACAAGCTGATTATAATTTTGAAACATCACTAAATAAAATAAACTGGATTTAAAAGTATTGTTATAGTCAAGGACTTTAATATTTTGCTAGTTTGTCCTTGACTATATAGGGAAAGAGCTATATCTTTCACTATATACTTAAAAACCTGCAAATCAAAAAAACCCTTTAATTTGCCCCGGTTTATTCGTGGGGTTTTTAGGACCTCAAAGTTCTATGAACTTTGACGGCGCTCAGAATTCAGGGGAATTCTGAAGTGCTCAGAAATGAAAACAATCTTAAACTACAACTGCACCATAAAGGGTGCAGTTTTCATTTCTGACATAAAATCAAGATTCATTCTCTAGTGAATATTTTTTTGTATTTAGAGAGGAATATTTTGTTTTAACAATTCCTGCTTGTAAATCAAGCAGGCTTTGTGTATAAAGTCCTAATTTGAGGTTACTTTATACACAGAAATTAACTAAGATAAAATATCAATTGTAATACAAACCCTATCAGAATAAATAAAAGACCAATTATCTCTAATTTATATTTTGGTGGGAGCATACCCTCAACTACGGGTTTATGATTCCACTTTGTTACCCATTTCAATGTCTGAGTGTTCTTATAAAACGGTCTCCAACCATTCCACCAATATGTTTTTCTAAGCGGTTGACCATATGTTTTTCCATAATGCGGGTTTACAATTTCAGTTATAGTAATAATGAAAACCCCAATTATATCCAAAATTAGACCTAAAACTCCTAAATTCATCTTCCATCCATTTTAACCTTTACTTAGATTACAATACCTGTGGGCTATCTGCCCATTCTTAATTATTGTTTTTCCGCCTTCACTGTATCTTTCTATGTGGTCTACATGACAATCTTCTATAGAATGAATCTTATTTTTGCATATTTGACATACGCCTTCAAATTTCTTAAATAGAATATTTTTTTCTTCGGTAGTGTAGAGCCTTCTGTCCTCTTTAGGATACCCAATAATTCTCCTTAAAATTTTAAACCATTTTTCTGTCCTTAATTTTACTTGAGGAGTTCCATAAGTTCCCTTTTCTATACTTTCTTCAAGTTCTTTGTCCAAAACTAAAAAGTCCATAAGGGTATCTCTTATTGTCTGTTCTTTACCAACAACATCTTTCTTTTCATATTCCATAAAACCATAAAGCTGTATGTCCATAAGACCCTCATTAATCTTTTTATCCACAAAACCTTCAGACTCTTTGTCTAAGTAATATCTTCTAAAAGATAGTTTCCCAAAAACTTGCTCACAAAGTTCAGCACATTTTTTAAATAATTTCCTTTTTACTTCCAGCTCCTTATCTGAAAGGTTTCTTTTTTCTTCTATGTAATTATTCAAGAATTGTTTCAATGGACTTCTATAGTTGTGTTCCCCCTTATCGCAGAAGGCAAAGAATCTTAAGATTCTTTCAGCATCTTTCATTCTTTTATGAGGCTTATCCATACCTTGCAATCTCAAAAAGGTTTCATTTTTAGCTAATTCCTTTATAAGATTATTAAAATTACCTCTAAAGATACAATTCCTCAGTTCTTGCTCACTCAAGCTAATAGAACCACGATTAAGTCGTCTAAATATCTCAAACTTTATGTCTTTTTGAGACTCCTTAAGAATCTTTATTATAGTTAAATCTCTATCCAAAAACATATCTTGATATAGCGGTTGTAAATCCTCATATTTCTTACCATTCAATTCTTTCAATATTTCAAGACCAAACAATTTAAACTTATTATTTTTAAATTCATGGAAAGTAGTTATTCTTTGTTGACCATCAATTACTTCCTCTCTTTCATCTTCAATCTCAGAAGTATAAATAATGGGTATTGGAATATTTAGTAACACAGATTCAATAAGTCTACTTTTTATTTCAGGTTTATTTTCCCAAACATAAAATCTTTGAAATTCAGGATTGACTATTAATCTTTTCTTGTCTATTCGTTCACAAATTGCTCTTATTTCAGGGTCTGACTTTTTTGTTAATATTTTTCTTTCAGACTTAGGAATATTTTCATACTCTCCTTCTTCAATGTCTGTTTCTTGGTTATTTTCTTCTTCTATCATTTTCCGTCACACCATTCACAGCATTTATCAGGGCAATCAGAGTTTAATAATTTTATGGCTTTACTAAATATAGTCTCAGCATTCTTAACATCTATCTTAATTTTCTTCAAATCAGTATTAAAAACAACTTCCCCTGTTTCTTGGACTTCTTTAGGATGATAAAACAATAGGAAAGCAAAGTCTCCAGTTTCATAGCCATTCTTTCTTAACAAGAAGTTATAAATCTCTAACTGGAGGATGTAATGTTCGTGTGTATCCTCTTTCAAAGGAAATCCACGAGTTTTATAATCTAAAACAATCAGCTTTTTACCAAAAGTCAAAATGTTGTCAACCGCTCCAAATAAAACATTTCCTTCTTTGTCTGTCCATCTTATGCCTTTAAAATTACTTCTCCAGTCTTTCATAAGTTCAGGATTATGAAATAACTTGAAATTCTTACATTCTCCTCTTTCGCATAGCTCTGGAGGAAGTAAGCCCTTTTCACAGAACTTATCAAAATGTCTCTTTAATATCAAATCCATGCCAGATGGAAGAGAAGGAAATATTCCTGCGGGTCTGCTCCAAACTTTATGTTTATCCAGCCAAAAACAACGAGGACATTCTAACATCAGGTTTAAGGAAGATGGTGAGAGTTTGAAAGTCATTTTAGTATTCCCATTTCTTTAAGCATTTTGATTCTTTTTTGATGTTCTTCTTCAGAGACAGGTTTTTCCATTTCTCTGGTTTTTTGCCTTTGCTGTTCTGCTAATTCTTTAGTCTGGGCTCTTCTTAACTCAATCAGTTGCTTAACTCCTTGTTTCTTTCTTCCCATCACAGCCATGTTATAATTTACCCTCAGTTATACTCTCTATTATTTCATTTAATTTATTCTTCAATGAATATATCTGATTTTGCAAGTCATAGATACCACTTTTTTCAACAGTTTTCTTTTCATCTAAATTATCCCAAACTATATTTTCACCAGTGTAGTAAAATTTAGAGATGGCTTTACTAAATTTCTCTTGAAATTTGGGTATCAGTATTCTATCAAAATGGTACTTTGTAAAGCTATCTGCCCCAGAACCTGCAATAGAGATGTCTTCAATGACTCCAGATTCTCTTAAATAACTAAGATAGAAACCAAGAGTGATATTCTCTTCAATCTTTGCTCCGTCCTTGTCTATATGAACATTATCAATATTTGTTATAACCTTTTGTTCTTCATCACAAGAAATTATGACTTTCCCCATATATCCTCTGCAAGTGAATACGATTTCTCCTTTTTTTAATGTCTTTAATTTATTTCTATTGCCTAAATAAGCAAATTCTGAAACATCCATTGTTGGGGAGATATATTTGGAAAGAATTAGCTTATAATATCCTGTTAAGGGTTTCTCAGAGTACACGCTTATTCCAATGCTCGACTCCTGCAAATTCTGACCTCTTGAAACAACATAGTTCGCTTCATCTAAATTGTTAAAGTAACCAAATTTATAGTTTTTTATCAAATTCTTGTATGTTTGCAATCTTTCAGAATATATTCTTGTATCAAACCTTTTTTCAAGCAATATTTCTTTGTAAGTTGGTAACGAAAACTCTTTTCCATTACCTTTTTGGTTATTTTCTATTTCAGATTTTATTAAAGATATGGCTTCAAAATATTTTCTTCGTATTTCCTTCTCTCTTTTTATAATCTCTTCAACTAGCTGGTCAACTTTTTTTATGATATTAATATTTTCTTTTTCTGGCATGGGTATCTGGATTATGTTAAAGTATTCTTTCTTAAAAGTATCTAGTCCCTCTATTGCTCCTACAGGAAGTCTCTCTATCTGCATCTTTCCAAATTTGCTTTTAAGAACAGCTAGAACATAATAAAGAAACTCTTTTTTTACCTTTAATTTTAATAAATGACTAGAAAATACAGAGTTAATGTCATCTGTGCTTATTCCTACAGCACCAACATTTCCTCCCTTCACATAAAATAAATCTCCTGCTCTAACAAGGTTATTCGGATTATTGCTATGTGCTTGCTCAAAATCAAACTTTTTGCATGGCACAAAAGACTCGACATCTTGGAATAGTATAAAATGAGAATCATCAATTGCTTGAGTTCTCATAAATTTGTAAGGAGAGTTAGGCATATAAGCCGAAGACCCTACTTCAGAACCTTTTATTGGCTCTGGATTTTCAAGAAAAGAAGAGAGGGGTAAAAGTCGCTTATTCTTTATTCTGAGTATCTTGTAGGTTCTGGGGGAAAGGAACTTTTTTTCAGCTATATTTTTAAAGCTGATATTTTTAGGTAATTCCAGATATGCCATTTTATTCTAAGAATAACTCGACTAATTTTTTCTCCTGAGTCTTAGCCCACTCTTTAAATTCGGTAAGAGTTTGGGTGAAGTCTTCTTTGAGTTTAGGGTTACCGCTTTCATCCATTCTTATCTCAAAAGTTTCTTCATTTATATCGTAAGAGGGGATATACGTCTTTATTCTATTAACCGTTCTTACTTCATAACCAACATTTTTAATTTCCTTGACAAATACCTCATAATCATCTTTCTGTAGCTTCTTTAATTCGTCTTCTGAAAGCTTGTAGGCTACAATTAGGGTGGTATTAACTCCAGTATCTGCAAAAGTATTTGCGGGCAAATCAAACAAAGCAACAATTCTCATTTTTCCTAGAAGCCACTGTCTTGCTTTTTCCCATCTATCAATACCTGCAATAGAATTAGATAACACTATGCCCATTCTTCCATTTTTGTCAAGTACTCTATAAGCATTTTCAAGAAACAAAAGTCCTAAGTCTATGGAACTTCCGCATTTTGCAGTATTCCACAATTCATACAACTCAGCCACTTCTTTTTCTGTTTGTGTTTTTGGTTCAAATTTACGATTATCTCCAAAAGGAGGATTCGTCAAGACTACATCAAACTTCATAAGTCTAGTTTGATTCTTCCAGTTGTCCCATGCTCCACCTTTGTGTAATTTTGGGTCAAGGGCAATAAGTTTTTTATCTCGGTCAAATTTATACAGAAGTGAGCCTAAATCAGGTTTACATTGCAAAACTGCGTTTCCATCACCATTTAATAACATATTCAGCTTAGAAAGTGTTATCATTTGTTCGTCATTGTCTGCACCATAAATCTTGCTATCATCGAGAGTCATATTTGAGTTTACATAGCTCATAGAGAGGAAGTCTGCAATTCCTACGGTAGGGTCAATTATAGACTCTTGGTTTCTAGGATTAACTACCTTTACTAAGAAGTCTATCAATTTTAGAGGAGTTAAGAATTGATTCTTTTCTGCGGTTGTGAACTTATTGGCGAATCTTGAAAAGACTATTTGATAAAGGTCAGTCCTTGAAGATTTTATAAAACTATAATCTTGAAAACTTTCTACTATCGCACTCATGACTTTTACGTGATTCTCGCTTTCCCAATTGATAGTTTCTGTGTCTGTTGATTTTAAGATAATTTTGTATTCTATGGATGCTTCCCTATAAAGCGTTCTTATTCTTCCTATAAAACTTTGTATAGACTCGTCACCGAGGTTTGTGTACTCTTTCTCTTCTGGTTTTATATAAAATAAAAGATTCAACTTCTTTTGCTCTTCTTGAGTCTGATAAAATTCTAAATACTTTTTGGGGTTATATTTCGCACTTCTCTTTTCATCAAATATTTTAAGGGCGAGCATCTGAATGAGTATTTCATACCCTCTTTGAGTTACCATGCCTACTTTATCCATTTTTTTTAGTATTTCCGAGATTGCACTGTTTATCTGAGAACTATGGACACCAGTAATTAACTGCAAATCGTCAACAGTTCGTTTACTTCTATCTATTTCTTTTGGTTTGTTTATTTTCTTTATAATTTCATCAAAGGAGGGGATAAACATATAGTGTATAACCAGCGGACATATGTCCTAGGCAAAACCGAAAATTAGTTCTCGTTTGATTTCTTCGGTTTTGCATGAAAAAAGAAGAAATAAGAAAAGAATTTTTCAAGCTGAAAAATAAAGGGCATACAAATAATCAATC
>JACPLT010000042.1 GCA_016186365.1 Candidatus Pacearchaeota archaeon
AATGAGGTATAATCATTTTAGACCTCATACAAGCTTAGAAAAGAAGTGTCCCGCAGATGTTTATTTTGATTTTAGCAAATGGATTTAGGGGTAGGACATATGTCTCCTGGGCGCACATGTTAATGGTTGAATATATCCTCTTAACTTCTATTATCATCTTGAAGATTTCCAAAGCAACTCAAAATAACTTAAATAACTCTCATAAATTTTTTTGTTCTTAATCACAATACATAAAGGTCTTTCTCCAAAAAGAATTGTAGCAACATAATCTTTTCCAATATCAATTAAAGCAGGAGTTTTTATATTCTCTGGCAATATTTTAACTTCTGTAAGGGGTGTCTTCTCTCTTAAAGTTGCTCTCTCTTTTGCTTCTCGGTTAAATAATATCTTGCATTTAATACCTTTTTTAGCTCTTCTTTCGTGCCATTCTTGGAAGTAGGCTCCAAGTGTTTCTGTAGCTTCTTTTGGTGCACCCAAGATATAAAATGTATCTCCCTTTTCTAATTTAGATAAGATCATCTCTGTAAATGTTTTGATCCCCCTTATTCCTTGCAAAATCTCGGCTTCCTGTATCGGTTCCGCATATTTATACATTTCTTGAAGTCGCGGAATGCCCTCTTTCAACTTTTTTATACTTGTCTCTTTTTCAGAAATAAGATCATTTATTACAGAAGGATTTTTTGCTTCAAAATGTTTAACATTATTTATCATTGAAATGCCCACTAATCCTTTTTTGTTTAGTCTATCAAGAATATCATAAATTTTGGAATTGGATACTTGAGCTTCTTTTATTATTTTGCCAATTGTTGATGCTCCTATTTTGAGCAATGAAAGGTATACTTTGCTTTCTCCTTCTGTTAATCCTACTTCCTCTAGATTGATCTCCATTATCAATAGAGTTTATTCTGCTCTTTATAAAAGTTTCGCCCTCCCGTGAGGAGATTATATTTATATAGTAAATTATGTAACTACTATTAAGAGATAAAATGAGACAAATAAATCAAACAAATCATGAGGATGTAAGAAGCAAAATAATTCAATACATTCAGCATTTTGCAAAAGATCGTGCTGTAATCGTTGGATTGAGTGGGGGTATAGATTCATCCATAGTTTGTGCTTTGGCTGTCGAAGCACTTGGAAAAGATAAAATAAAAGCTTTAATTGTCAAAAATAGCAGATATCCTGCACAAAATCTTCAGATTTCAAGAGATTATGCTCAAAGATTAGGTATTGAGATCCAAGAAGTAGATTCGACTGGATTAAGAAACGAAGCTATAAGGGCGATGAGTATTAATGAAGAAGATGTAATCCAAACTTCCACAATGGATGCAAGGATTTGCGATACTATAATAAAAACTTATGCAGGAATAGAAGATAGAATTTATTTAGGAACAATAAACGGAACAGAAAGATTAACTGGGTGGTATCCTAAAGGCAATCTTGTTGGAGATTGTTGTCCTATTGGTGGATTGCTTAAAGAACAAGAAAAGGGTCTTGCGATAACCATGGGCTTGGATTATTTAGTGGAAACTATTTCAGAAGATGCGAGCAAGGTTTGTAGTGGTTGTGGTGAGTTACCTGTATTTAAAGGAATACCTTATAAAATTCTTGATGAAGTTTTATACATCTATGAGACTTCTAAGGGAGACGAACTTCCAAGAAAACTTCGGGATGCAGGAATAGATAGAGAAATCTCTTCAAGAATATTAAGCAGAGTAAATTATGTATATCATAAAAATGATGTCTTTCCCGATTATTGTAAAATAAATTTCCCAAATGGAGACTAAAATGCAAGAGATAACAAACCAAACATTACAAGAAATTGAAAAAAGATTCAAAACCGATAAGGGATATGTTGGTCATTTTAATGGAGATAATACCATTTATTGCCCTCAAGTAAATGGGTTAGTTAATCTTTGTTTGAGAGAATTGGGTTTTTCAGAAAAAGCACGAACTAATTCTCAAAATTTTTTAAAATCTCCTTCATTTGATAGAAAAAGAAGATTATTTTACAGAGAAGTAGATACCGAAGGAAATATTTTAGCATCTTCTTTCAATACTTGCAAAAATGCTGTTTTTGCATTAAACTTGGCTTTAAATGGTTTGAAGAAAGAAGCCCATATAATATTAGAACATCTTTCAAAATCGCCTTTGTATTTCAAAGAAGCAGGATTGTATGCTAGAGAATATAACTCTGAAACAGGAGAAATTAATCCTCTCTTAATAACTCAAAGTAATTTATGGATCGCAATTGCATATTCTACACTAGGACAAAATGAAGAAGCGAGAAGAATTGTAAGATCACTTGAAAAAATAAGATATAGTCAAGATTGCAGATTATTTAATAGTCAAGATTGCAGAAGTCGAAGATCCAAAGAAAGATTTTTTGCAGATGATCAGGCTTTAGCAATTATCACATATAGCCGATTGGGTGAAAGGGAAAAAGCTACAAACTTAACTGAAGTAGTTTTAAGAAGTTCTTTATATGATGCTAAAACAGGATTATTTAATAGCAGTTTTTCTGGTTCGGACATAGATTCTACAAAATCAACATATAAAAATAGTCTTATGGCTCAAGCACTAGCAAAAACCGGATTTATTAAAGAATTAAAAATAGTTCAAGAAGGATTAGTAAAAGAATTATACAATTTTGATGAAAGACTATTCGATCAAACTACCAAAGATAAGACAAAAGTTCCGGATAATTCAGCTTTAGCTTTAGTTGCTTTAGAATACTAACTTATTAGTTTTCCGAACATTTTAAGCAATCGGAAAGAAAATTTTTAAAGATATGGAGAAAAGAATTATTAGAATTATAAATGCAACTACATGAGAGGGTTTTAACATCAGTTTTGATGGGTATTCTTCGTTATATCTTAATAATCCTCCCATTCCTGATGGCATACTTATTCTGTTATCTGACATGCTTTTTTCAGATTTCAGTTATTCTTAAATCTTTCGCATGTGGAAATGAAATCATAACGAAGCCCAGTCTTTGACTGGTTTGGCTTTTAATTCGTGAGAATTATAAAGATTTTCTATTTCTTGAGAGATATCCCTAATCGCATTTATATCTTCAACTTTAATCACGGTTTCATAGTGAGTTTCAAATCCGCTATATGTAAAATTAGCAGAGCCCAAGAAACATATGCTTTCATCTATGACAAAAATCTTTGAATGAACAAGTTCTGTGCTCCAGGGTTTTTTTCCTGTTTTAGAGTCAAATACTTTTATCCTGAAAATTGGAGTATAAGTTGTATCATAAGGAGTGATAGAATAAAAATAAATAATAAGAGGGATGCTGATAAAAAAAAGAAAAACTGCGGTATAGACAAAAAAGCTGGAGATAAAATACAAAATCAAGCTGAAGATTGAAGCGAAAAACAGGAAAAAAGAAAGATATAACCTTGATTTTCTTTTTTTGTATCTGTCTTTGTTAAGTGATGTATTCTTATCTAATAAATCGCTTGTCCTAAAATTTGAATGAAAGCTTTCTGAATCTTTTATGCTGTCGGCAGTAATCAGGGTTATTTCTTTACCTTTTTTGTGCAGGGCGATTAGTTCTTTGATATATTCTGGAGAGAGGTAGGGAGAAACTATTTTTATGGATTTTTTGGCGTTTGTTATCTCTTTTATTATTTCCTGCCCTGCTTTCCTGCCAATGTAAATCTTGTCATCCTTGCTTGTGGTTTTCATATTTTTATATAGAATAAGAAGTTTAAAGATATTCTTCTTTTGTTGAGTAAACTATAGAACTTAACAGCAACTCAAGATTTAAAAATCTTCCTTCTCTTAGAAGAGAAGCAGAACACCTCATATAAATATGAGAAAGAAATTAAATAACAAAAGATTATCAAATAAGAAGATGGCTGGAAAATTAGCTGAAATCAAAAACTGGAATGTTGAATTAGAGAGGGAAATAACTGAAAAATGGAGGAAGTCTTCTATGTTTAAATTTGATGCCAAAACTAAAAAGAAAATTTATTCAATTGATACCCCTCCGCCTTATATAAACTCGCCAATTCATATGGGGCATGCGGTTACTTACTGCTTTATGGATATGTTTGCGAGATACAAAAGAATGAAAGGATTTGAAGTTTTGTTTCCTTTAGGGCTTGATAGGAACGGGCTGCCTATTGAAATGGGGGCTGAAAAAAAATTTAATGTTTCTCCGTTTGTCGTAGGAAGAGAAAAATTTATGGAATATTGCGAAAAACTATTAAATGAAACTACAATTGAATCAACTGATAGTTTCGCTAAACTTGGAATATCGTTTAATTCTTATGAAGTTGGGAATAATATTGGAGAGGTATATCTTACTGATTCTCCTGATTATAGGGCTTTAACCCAGTCTACATTTATTGAATTATATAGAAAGGGAGAGGTATATGAAGATAATAGAATTAATAATTGGGATCCTAAATTGCAGACTACAATAGCAGATTCTGAAATTGATTATAAGGATATTCAATCAAAGTTTAGTGATATTAAATGGAAGGTTAAAGAAACAGGAGAAGAAATTGTAATTGGAACGACTAGACCTGAATTAATATGCACTTGCGGGAGAGTTATATTTAATCCCAAGGATAAGAGATATTTGCATTTAGAGGGTAAGACTGCAATTTCTCCTATATTTGGAAGAGAAGTTAAAATTAAAGCTCATCCTCTTGCTGAAATTGACAAGGGGACAGGGCTTGTTATGATGTGTTCTGTCGGCGATTTGAGTGATATTCAATTTTTTAGAGAACAGCATATTAAGCCGGTAATTGCGATTAACAAAGATGGAACAATGAACGAGAATGCAGGATTTTTGCAAGGATTGAAAGTAAAACAGGCAAGAGAAAAAATGATTGAAGAGTTAAGAAGCAAATCTCTGCTTGTTCGACAAACTGATATTCTTCATAGAACTCCTGTTTCTGAAAGAAGCAATGCGGAAATTGAATTTATTGAGATGCCTGAATTTTACCTTAAACAGCTGGATTTGAAAAAAGAGTTAAGAGAGATTATAAAAAAAATTGATTTTTATCCTGAAGATTCAGTAAAAATCCTGCATGACTGGATGGATTCTATTTCCATTGATTGGCCTATTTCAAGAAGGAGATATTATGCCACCCCTATTCCATTGTGGTATTCTGAAGAGCTGACTGCTCTGCCTGTTCCTGGAGAATATTATCAACCCTGGAAAGAAAGCCCTCCTGAAAATTCTGAAGTTTTAAAAAATGGAAAGGTAATTGGCAAGGTAAAAGATTTTCCAAAACAAAAATGGAGAGGTGAGGAAAGAGTTTTTGACACATGGTTTGATTCTTCTATTTCTGAACTAGTTATATTAAAGTATAAATCCAATCCTGAATTTTTTAAAAAAGCTTATCCTGCAAGTTTAAGGCCTCAGGGAAAAGAGATTGTTAGAACCTGGCTTTATTACACTTTATTAAGAGGATATTTAGAAACAGGAAAACCTTGTTTTAAAGATGTCTGGATACACCAGCATATTTTAGATGAAAAAGGGAAAAAAATGAGCAAATCTTTAGGAAATATAATTGACCCTCAAGAGATATTGAAAGAATTTGGCGCAGAAGCAATGAGATTGTGGGCTTCTAGTGAGGGAGATTTGTCAAAAGGGGATTTTATCTGCTCAAAAGAAAAGATAAGAGCAGAATTAAAAACTTTGAACAAACTGATTAATATTTCTAAATTTATTCTGCAATTTGAAAAGCCAAAAAAAGCAAAACTTAGCGATTTAGATAAACTATTTATTGATTATATTGAAAATTTGACTAGGGAAACAGGAGAAAGCTATGAGAAATATGATTTTTATCATCCTATTGCAAGTTTGAGGAAATTTTTATGGGATAGTTTTGCCTCTCATTATATTGAGCTGGTGAAGAATAGGGCTTATAATGCTGAAAAAAAATTCAGCAAGGAGGAAAGTGAGTCTGCAAAATATACTCTTTATTATCTTCTTGAGAGATTGCTTGTATTGATGCATCCTGTTATTCCCCAATCAACGAGCTTGATTGCTGCTGAACTGGGAATTAATCTTTTTGAATCTGAATTTCCAGATGCTAAAACTTGGAAATCCAAAATAGAATTGCTAGAAAAAATAACAGAGTTTAACAGCTATGTTTGGAAAGCCAAGAAAGAAAAAAATTTAAGCCTGAAAGCTGAAATTTCAGGAATTGAGATTCCAAAAGAGCTGAAAGACTTTGAGAAAGATTTGAAATTTTGCCATAGCTTGATTTGACATATATTTTCTAGTATAGATTTGTTTTTAAATGCTAAAAAAGTGATAAAGGGCATGGGAAAAGCAAAAGAATTTACAAGACAAACTTATGGATTTGAAATAGGCACGGTGTTGAATGGTAGATTTTCTGAATATTATTTAGAGACAAGAATTTGTAAAGAAACCACTACAAGAACAAATCCTAACCCTCTATTATATCCAGGGCATTATTCTGGAAGAATTTTTTTAACAGGAGTAAAACCTCTTCTTGAAAGAAAATTTGATTTAGGAAATTTAACTTCTGATGAAGCAGAAAAAATAACTTGGGAGATTCATAATCGCAACTTGAAAAAAATAAGACGGGCATTAAAAAAAGAAACCTATCGCTGGCATTTACCTGAAGATTTTTTAGAAGTTCCTGAATTATAATTATATATTTCTAAACCAACATTTTTAAACATCTTCTGGCTTATGTTTTGATGGCAATGAGTGTTTTTGAATTGGAAGAGTTAACTGAAGAATTGGGAAAGATAAGAGGAAGGCATACTGAACTGATTTCTGTTTTGATACCTGCGGGAGCTAATATTTATACTGTTGCTAATCAAATTGATGCTGAAAAATCAACTGCAGATAATATCAAGAGCAAGACTACCAGAAAAAATGTTTTAGATGCTTTGGAAAGAGTTTCAAGAGAGCTGAAAATGTATAAACAGACTCCTGAAAATGGAATGGCTATATTTTGCGGGAATGTTTCTGAAAATGAGGGGCAGGCTGACTTGAAATTATGGGTTATTGAGCCGCCTCAAAAGCTGAATACAAGATTATACAGATGTGACCAGACATTTGTTATTGAGCCATTGAAAGAGATGATGGATGTTGGAGAGGTTTATGGATTGGTAGTTATGGATAGAAAAGAGGCGACTATCGGGCTGCTTGAGGGAAAACAAATTAAAGTTTTAAGAAAATTAAGCTCTGGTGTTCCTGGAAAGGTGAGGGCTGGGGGACAGTGTTTATCTCCAGATACTTTAATTATGAAAGAGAACGGAGAGCTAATCAAAATAGAAGATTCATATAATCCCTTGCTAATAATTTCAGAAAACTTTAATATTGAAAAAACAGAAGAAACACCATTAATTGCAAAATGGGAAAACTCAAAAGAATTGTTTAAAATAACTACCTGCTATCCTAGATTAGAAATAAAAGCTTCAAAGGAGCATACTTTTTTTATAAGAACTGAAAAAGGCATAGAAGAAAAACTTCTTTCAGAAATAAAAGAAGGGGATTATCTTTTAATGCCCGAAAAAATAAACTTAAATTTGGAACAGCAAAAAATTGATTTTTCTCCTATTGTAAAACAGGCATTTAACACAAAAAAAGTAAATATTCCAGAAATATTGAACTCTGAATTAGCTAGACTATTTGGATATTATTTAGGGGACGGTAATTATGAAATAGACAGAATATGTTTTTCTGAGCAAAGAAAAGAGGTTGCAAGATACTATTACAAATTAATAGAAAAGTGTTTTAATATAAAACCTTCTTTAAGATTTAGAAAAGACAAAAATTATTATCAAATAAGAATAGGAAGCAGAGTTGTTTCACAATTATTTAAATCAATTTTTGAAGAAAAAAGTAAAACTCTAAAACAATGTATTCCCAAGATTATTTTAAAGTCTCCAGATAAAATACTAGCATCTTTTATTTCTGGTTTCTTTGATGCAGAAGGGTATATCTCAGAAAGAGCAGCGATGGGAATAAATAATAGTCTTTTGGCTAGACAGCTTCAGTTTATTTTGTTAAGATTAGGATTGATTAGTTCAGTAAATGAGTATGATAACAGAAGAAATCCCTATTCCAAAAAAACAAGATATACTATTGCCATAGATGATTTAGAATCATTAAAAAAATTTCATAACCTTGTTCAACTTGCTTCTACTGAAAAACAAGAAAAATTAATTTCATTTATACAAAAAAGAAGTAATAGGAATAAAGTAAGACAGATAGTTGTTAATGGTAAAGAAGTTGCTAGAATAATAAGAAACTCCGGATTATCAACATATAAATTTGCGTGCCCTGACTTTTTTGTAAATAAAAAACAAATAAGTAAAGAAGTTTTTAGAGAGAGAATTATAAACAAAATAGAAAACCCTGAATTAAAAAGAAGGCTAGAAACTTTCTATTTATCCAATTTAATTGCAGTTAAAATATCAAAAATAAGTTCTATAGGAATACAAAATACTATAGATATTGAAACTAAAAATCATAATTTTTTGGCAAATTCCTTAATTGTTCATAATTCTTCTCAACGCTTTGAGAGAATCACAGAAGGATTAGCCAAGGAATTTTTTAGAAGAGTTGCAGATTCTGCCAAGGAGATGTTTTTTGATTTGCCTAAACTAAAAGGAATTCTTGTTGGGGGGCCTGTTCCGACTAAAGGTGAATTTTTAGAGCAGGGACAATTGGTAACTAAGCTGAAAGATATGATTATTGGAGTTAGGGATATAGGAAATACTGATGAATCTGGATTGAAAGATTTAGTTGAGGCGAGCAAGGATATTTTAGAACAGCAGGAAATAGTAAGGGAAAAGAAAATTATGGATAATTTTTTTGAAAGATTAGGAAAGGGGGAAAAGGTGGCATACAAAAAAGCAGATATTGAAAAAGCGCTCAAATATGGGGCAGTTGAGACTTTGCTTTTGAGCAAAAAACTTGACAAGCAGGAAGCAAGAGAGCTAAGCAGGCAAGCTGAAAATATTTCTGCAAAAGTTGAAATAATTTCTGTTGAAACTCCAGAAGGCGAGCAATTCATGAATATCGGAGGAATGGGTGCACTTTTGAGATTTAGTTTATAGAGAGTTGATGTTAATCTTTTAAAGACTTTATTGGCTACCAAAAGAAACTTTCAGTGATTATATTTTTATTATTAACACCAAGAGATTTTAATTCTTTTTTGCATAATATTTTCATTGGTTCTGGACCGCATATATAAAAAATGGAGCTGTTTATGCATGGGATATATCTCTTTATTATCTCTTTATTTATGTAACCTTTTTCGCATATTTCACTGCAAGAATCTTCTTGGCTAAATATATACACTATTTTTAACCATTTTTCTTTTATTTTGCTTAGTTCACTTTTAAAAATAGTTTCTCCTTCTTTTTTTGAACAGTAAAATAAAAAAATATTATTTCTACATCTGTTTTTTAATTGATTTCTTATCATGCTCATAAATGGCGTAATTCCCACTCCTCCTGCAAGAAATATTAAATCTTTATTATTTTCTTGAAGAGTAAATATTCCAAATGGTCCATCTACAATGACCTCTTCACCTTTCTTTAATTCTGATGCTGCTTTTGTAAATTTTCCAGTTAGTTTTATTGTGAAGTGTAAATCTTCCCCTTTAGGAGAGTTGGAAATAGTAAATGGGTGTCTTGCATAGAGTTTATTTTTATTTAATCTTAAAAAACAGAATTGCCCCGCTTTAAAATTAAGTTTCTTGTTTGGCTTTAATATTAGAGTAAAAGTGTCTTTAGTCTCCCATTTTATCTCTTTAACATAACACTTAAATTTTTTGTGTTTAATTTTATAATAAGCCCTATAAGTTCCTCCAATGATTATTCCAATTAAAAGAATACTGAGTATGGATTTAATGAAGATATTTTTAGTATCTGACCCTATTTTAATTGCATGGTATAAACTAAAAAAGAATAAGAGGTATGTTAAAATGTGAATATACTGCCAGATTTGGTGAGATATTCTTTTGTATAGTGAAGAACAAATCATTACAATAACAAAAATATAAAGCGATATTGTTCCTAATGCGAGAGGAAAAACTACAAAATTTGGAATAAGATAATTCAGATAGTTCCCGCTTGACAACATGAAAAACAAGGGATGTGCTATTACAAAAACAGCAGTTATCAATGAAAATTTTCTTTGGAATTTTATTATCTTATCCATCCCAAAAAATTTATCAAAAAATCTTGCAGTATCTCCAGAAATTATTAATATTGAGAGAAATAGAAAACTCAACAACCCCGCCAATTTTCCAATGGAGTATAACCCTAGATTAATTGAAATATCTTCAAAAATAAATGGTTTAAAGACTACAAATGTAAGGACTATACTAAATAAACTTAAAAAAATAAAAAAAAGAAAGGGTGGAATTTTTCTATCCATAGTCCAATTATTTACCCAATTACCTTAAGTGTTCCCCACTGTCCTTTTTGTCTATGTCCTGGGATTGAGCAGTAATAAATAAATTCTCCTGTTTTGTCAGCTGTAAATTCTATGATTACTTCTTCATTTAAGGGAGTCATTTTTTTAATCCCATATTCATCAATAACAAAATCGTGAGTGCCTTTAATGTTCGTTATTTTTATCCGAACATTATCTCCTTTGTTAACACTTATTTCTTTAAGCGAAAACCAAATTCCAGTATTATCATAAAAAGATTCTATCACAAACTCTTTAACAGGAGTATTAGATATGTCTCCTTTCACAGCATCTCCTGTAGAATTATTAAACCAGAAAATTCCAATTAATGCTATTGCTAAAATTCCAAGGGCAATTATAAATTTGTTCATTTTAACCTCCTTTCAATCATTTGATTATTCATTGAATATCTCCAGCATATTTGCTTAATTGAGCTAACCTCTCAAGAGATTGTTCTCCAGGGTAGTTTTTTTCATTTATTTTCCAGGTGGGATAGCCTTGAACTCCTGCAGATAAGCATTCTTGCCTATTTTTGTCACAGTCTATATAATCAATATACTTAAAAGAGCCCCCAAATAATTTCTTTTGATTTTGGCAATGAGGGCACCAATCAGTTCCATATATTTTAGCGTTTTGAGCAGTTAAATATTTTGCAAATTCGTTATATTTGTCCGCGTTAATTGCATTTCCAGAAATAGTTTTATAACTATAAAACAAAACTGCAATTGTGAATAGTATCAATATACTTGCAAATAAAATCTTATTTTTCTTTTTCATTTTAAAGTTTCATTATAGTAAAAGAAATTAATAATAGGATTTCTTTTCTTATTTATCAAGGAAAAAATTTCCGAAAATTTTATTTTTCTTGATATAGTAACCTTTTTAAACTATTAATACTAACATTAGTAAACTATAAGTATTTAAATTGAATAGTAACCAAAAGTAAATTAATGGAATAAAAATGGATGAAGAATGCCCCATAGGAAAGATTATAAAAGTATTAAGTATGAAATGGAATCTTTTAATTTTAAAACAGCTTAATAACGACTTTAGCAAAAAGAGATTTAATCAATTATTAGAAGAATTAAGGTCAATAAGCTCCAGAACTTTATCAAAAAGATTAAAAGAACTTGAAAAGACGGGTCTAGTCAAAAGAGAAAAATTTAATGAAATGCCCCCTAGAGTTGAATATTTTTTAACTGACTCTGGAAAAGAAATAATCAAGACCTTTAAGCCACTATCGAAATGGGCAGAAAAGTTTGGCAATACTATTTGAGCAGTTAACTTCTTAGAATTCACTAATAAGGATTAAAACTCGCAATCTTTGCAATCTGTTTCTTTACATGTTTTATTCTTTTTTTTCCAAATTAAGCTCCATCTTTTAATTCCTTTTATAATCCTTATAAAATCTTTTCCCGCCTTTGTTAGTTTATATTCTGATTTTATTGGAAATTTTATTATATTAACTCTTTTCTCTATCAAATTTTCATTTTCTAGCTCTCTCAATCTTATGGAAAGAATTTTAGAAGTAATATTATCGAGATTTTTTTTGATATGAGAAAATCTTTTCCATTCAGAATTTCCTTTGTATAACTCTAATAAAATTAATAGAGTCCATCTTTTACCTAAAAAATTAACTGCCCTTCTGACGCTACATTCTCTTTTCATGGTATCTATTAAGAAACTTACTAATATATAAACTTGCATAAAAATATTTTATGAATAAAAAAATGGGGATGTATTGTTATCAATGCCAGGAAACAGCAAGCAACATAAGCTGTGAAAGAAGAGGGATGTGCGGGAAAAGCCCGGATGTTGCGAATCTTCAGGATTTGTTAATTTATATACTTAAAGGTATAAGTTTTTTTCTGAAGCCGCTTCGTAAATATAATATTAAGGATGAAAGAGCAGACATTATAATTATTAAAGGGCTTTTTTCAACAATTACCAATGCTAATTTTGATAAAGAATACTTTATTTCTAAAATTAAAGAGGCAATAGAAGTAAGGGATGCGTTAAAAATAAAATTTCTTGAAGAATATAAAAAATATGAATCCAAAGAATTTAACGGAGATTTGCCTAAATGTGCTGTTGATGAAATTTTGAATTATGAAGAAAAATCTCAATCAGTTGGAATTCTTTCTACGGAAAATGAAGATATTAGATCGCTAAGATGGACTTTAATTTATGCTTTAAAAGGAATGTCTGCATATAGTTATCATGCGTATGTATTGGGATATAAAGATGATGATATTTTAAAATTCATTGAAGATGGGCTTTATGCTACACAAGATCCTTCTTTGAATGCAGATAGTTATGTTAATCTTTTAATGAAATGTGGCGAATATGGGCTTAAAATAATGGAACTTCTTGATAAGGCAAACACAACAAAATATGGCCATCCAGAACCTACCCAGATAAATATTGGAGTGAATAATAACCCTGCGATACTTATAAGCGGCCACGATTTATTGGATTTAGAGGAGCTGCTTAAACAAACTCTTGATAAAGGGGTGGATGTTTATACTCATGGTGAAATGCTCCCGGCAAATGCTTACCCTTATTTTAAAAAACATAAAAATCTTATAGGAAATTATGGAAGTTCGTGGTGGCATCAAAATGATGAATTTGAATCATTTAACGGACCCATTGTTCTTACTACTAATTGTTTGATTCCCCCAAAAGACAGCTATAAAGATAGAGTTTATACCACTGGAATTGTGGGCTTTCCCGGGCTTAAACAAGTTCCTGTAAAGAATGGAATAAAGGATTTTTCAGAAATAATCGCACATGCTAAAAAATGCAAATCCCCCCAAAAAATAGAAGAAGGATTTGTTAATTCCGGCTTTGCGCATAATTCTTTGCTGATGAATGCTGATAAGATTATTCGCCTTGTTAAAGATGGGAAAATAAAAAAGTTTTTTGTTATGGCGGGATGTGATGGCAGGCAAAATGAGCGAGATTACTACACTAAGTTCGCAAAAAACCTGCCCCATGATACGATTATTCTAACTGCGGGCTGTGCAAAATTTAGATATAATAAACTTAATCTTGGGGATATTGAAGGAATCCCGAGAGTTCTTGATGCGGGGCAGTGTAATGATTGTTACTCTCTGATAAAAGTTGCTATAAAGCTAAAAGAGGTATTTAATAAGAATGATATAAACGAGCTTCCAATTGTTTTTAATATTTCTTGGTATGAACAAAAAGCAGTGCTTATTCTGTTAACATTGTTAAATTCCGGAATTAAGAATATCACTCTTGGTCCAAAACTTCCAGCATTTTTATCTAAAAATGTTTTGAATCTCCTTTCTGCAAATTTTTCTCTAAAAAATAATACTATTGCTGAGGAAGATATGCCTATAATGCTGGATAGAAATAGTAATATTAAGGAGATTAATAAAAAAATATTTCATAAATTAACTAGTGGAATGTATGCAGTAAGCTCTTCTCATAATGGGAAGAATAACTCATTTATCGCAAATACTGTTTTTCAGCTTACATCTAAGCCTCCAATAATAGCCGTGTCTGTTGCTAAAAAAAACCTAACCCACGAATTAATAAAAGAATCTAAGGCATTTACTATATCTATTTTGTCTGAAGATTCTCCTATGAGACTAATCGGGGGGCTGGGGTTTAAGTCAGGGAATAATGAAGATAAATTAAGATTATTAAAAATTAAATATGGGCTAACCGGTGCCCCTATTGTATTAGATAATTCAATAGGATATGTTGAGGCAAAATTAAAGGATTCAATTGACCTTGGAACTCATACGCTATTTATCGGAGATATTATTCTTTCTAAAGTTTATAATGAGGAATCTCCAATGACCTATGAATTTTATCATGAAGTTAAAAAAGGGAAAAGCCCGGATAGTTGCCCTGCATTTTTTGAGTCTGAGGGTATTAAGAAAGATACTATTCCTATAATTAGAGACATGTCAAAATATGAATGTATTCCTTGCGGATATATTTATGATCCCGAGATTGGCGATTCTGATTCAGGAATTGCCCCTGGCACACCTTTTGCTGATATCCCCGATGATTGGGAGTGCCCTGTATGCGGTGTAAAAAAAGAGGATTTTATTAAATTTAAGGAGTCATCATTATGTCAGGAATAAAAACTGCACCTTTTATAGTGCTGTTGTAATATGAACTTATTTATATTTGGCTCTACTGGAGACCTTGTCAAAAGAAAAGTTCTGCCTGCTCTTGGTTCATTTGAAGATTTAAGGATATTTGCGTTTGGCAGGAAGGATTGGAGTACTGGCGAGTATGTAAATCTATTTTGTAATAATTCTTGTGAGAAAATTAAAAATTCTCTAATTTATTGCAAGATAGATTATAATAACCTTGAAAATAACCATGATTTAATTAAATTTCTTGATAAAAAAATAAATTATTTTTATTGCTCTCTTCCTCCAAACATGATTATTAATATTTTAAGGTATTTTTCTTTTGTTAAAAATAAGGGATATAATGTTAAGCTCCTTATAGAAAAACCTTTTGGCTCTTCTTTAGATGAAGCAAGGGCATTAAAAAAATTTATAATTGATAATAATTTAGAAGGGCATATATTTTTAGCAGACCATTATTTATTTAAAAATAATATGCTCTCTCTTAAAAATACTTCGTTTAAAAAAATGAGCTTGGTTTCACTCGAAACATTGGGAATTGAAGGCAGGATACATTATGATAATATTGGGGCGTTAAAAGACATGGTTCAAAGCCATTTTATTAATATCCTTTTAAAATTAATGAGTCCTAATGAAATAGCCAGCTTAAAAGTTAAAAGCTTTGTTAAAAAACAGTATGCCGGATATTTGGAAGAGACAGGCGGGCATTCAAATACAGAAACGTATGTTAAGATTATCCTAGAAGGAAATGAAAAAACTATAATTTTAGAAACAGGCAAAAAGTTTGAAAAGAAAGTGTCTTATCTAGACTTAGATGGGGTATGCTTTAATTTAGATGAAGGAGATAACCCCTATATCTCTATGTTTAAAGATTTTTTTGATTTAAAAGTGGATAGATTCCCTACTATTGATAATGCTCTTTTTTCATGGAAGTTTATTGAAGAAATTGATAAACATGGAATCCATAGCAAGCTTTAAAATGTCTTTCTGTATGTTTATTTTATGGAAGAAACTCAGTTAAAAGAGGAAATTAAGCTGGAAAATATAGAAATCAAAAGCAACGAATTCTTAGATGCAACTGGAGAGGATAAAAAAAGTGTTGCTGTTGAAATAGACAGCGCTAAGGAAATTGAAGGAATGAAAAAAATAGAGGCAGCACTATTTATTGCAGGAAGATGGCTCGGCATTCAGGATTTAATTCTTTTGACTGATTTAAATCCTATTCTTCTTAAACAGCTTATGGAGAAGCTGGTTGATAGTTATACTAAGAAGGAATCTGCTATGGAAGTGATATTCAAGGAGAATATGTGGAAAATGGATGTAAAAGAGGAGTATACTAATATGGTGAACAAACTGGCTACTGGCTCGAGTGAATTTACCAAAGCTGAACAGGAAACTCTTGCAGTTATAGCTTACAAACAGCCTGTCAAGCAGTCGGTTATAATAAAAATAAGAGGGAATAAAGCGTATGACCATATCAAGAAATTTATAAGCTTGAGTCTGGTTGATGCAAAAGAAGCAGGGCATACCAAAGAATTAAACTTAAGCGACGATTTTTACAATTATTTTCATGTTGGGAATGTAAAAGAGGAAAAAAAATGAAATTTCTTCCTGTAATATACTTGATGTATATGTTTGTTTCTCTTTATTTTACCTCTTTCTTTTTGATATTATATTTTAAGAATAAAAACAGACTTTTTTATTATCCTCATCCTAATAGAAAATATTCTGTATCTGTATTAATTCCCGCGAAGAACGAGCAGGATACTATTGGGAAGACAATAGAGTGCATACTTGCTTCAGATTACCCTCTTAAGGAAGTGATTATAATAAATGATGGGAGCACTGACAGAACTGCAGAAGTTGTTAAAGCTATTATGAGAAAAAATAAGATTGTCAAATTATTAACCAAGCCAAATTCTGGGAAGGCGGATTCTGTTAATCAGGGAATAAAGATGTCAAAGGGAGAGCTGTTTGTGGTGTTAGATGCAGATGGATATCCCCAGCCAGACGCAATAAGCAAGATGGTTGGATTTTTTAATGATAAAAATATGGCAGCAGTTACCTCTCTTATTTTGCCTAAGAACAGAGAGAGCTTTATTGGAAAGCTTCAGTCTTTTGAGTATCCTATTATTGCCTGGACTAGAAAATTGCTGGGTTATGTGGATTCTATTTATGTTACTCCGGGAGCATTATCTATGTATAATAAAGAGATAATAGTAAATTTGGGAGGGTTTGATAAAACAAACATGACTGAAGATATTGAGCTTACCTGGAGACTGGCTTATTATGGATATAAAAGAGATGTTTCTTTGTCTGCGAGGGATTATACTGTTGTTCCGGAGACTTTGGGAAAATGGTGGAAACAGAGAACCAGATGGAATTTGGGGGGGCTGCAGACAATAATGAAATACAAGCAATTTTTCTTTAGAAGGGGGATGTTAGGATTTTTTATAATTCCTTTTTTTATAACCTCTCTTTTTTTAGGGTTATTAGGAATAGGAATATTCACTTATCTTTCAGCCAGAAGAATAATATTCACTTATCTTATAACTGATTATTCTTTTATTGCCAACACTCCTCTGCTTACTATAAATGAATTTTATATAACTCCCTCTGTTTTGAATATTTTTGGAGTGGCGTTGTTTTTAATGGGGCTTTTCTTTACTTATTTTGGGATATTGTCTGTCAGAGAGAAGGGTATAATAAAAATACAAAACCTTTTTAACCTGCTTTTCTATTTGATAGTATATCTCACAGTTTATCCGCTAATAATGATTAGCTCTGTGTATAAATATGTGAAAAGAGATATAGGATGGGGGACAAAATGATGAAGTCAGACAAAGAAAAAAATGTTGAGATTGAGCAAAATATTCCTAAACCCGAGAATAGGCATATATCTTTTTTAAAATCTCAAAAACTGGTTTTTTTAGAAGCTCTTTTGGTTGCAGCATTAATTTTTGGTTTGGGGTTTTTAGGGGGATTGTGGATTGAGAATTATAGAGTTTCTAAGATTCAGGTTATGTATACTGCTTCTGAAATTAATCTTCTTGATATGAACATTCAGAGAAGTTCAATCAGCTCTATCGGCTGTGATGATGCAAAAGAAGAACTCATTAATTTTGCAGAAAGAATTTATTCTGAAGCAAAAGTTTTAGAGAGATATGAGGGGGCAAGCAGGCTTAGCGATTCTCTTATATTGGACCATAAAAGATATGATTTGTTAAGAGCATCCCTGCTATTTGCTATTATTGAAACTGAAAATAGATGCAACCAGTCCTTTAATACCGTAGTTTATCTTTATGATTATATTGATGCTCCTATTGAGACGAAAGCGAGGCAGAGCACTTTTTCAAAATATTTGGAAGAGCTGAAGAATAAGAAAGGGAGCGAGATTATTTTAATTCCTATTGCAGGAGATAACAACCTTACGAGTGTAGATGTTATACTGAATAAATTTGAGATAGATAAGCTTCCTGCAGTTCTTGTCAATTATGATTATAAAGTTTATTCTGTAGAGGGATTAGAGACTATTGAAGGGCAGATTAAATAAAGAAATTGCCGAGCAATTTCAGTCTTTCTAAATTTATCATAGTAAGTTGCGGGGTATTAATTCAAATTTAGAAATAAACTTATATTCTGAAACATAGAAAAGAATATATAGGATTGGTATTCTTTGGAGTTTATGGAGGAGATTTGTTCTAAATGTTCGAGAAGTGCAGATGAAGTCAGACTTCTTGACGCAATTTCTGACAGCGAGATGGTAAAAATCTGTGAGGAATGCGCTATACTTGAAGAGATTCCTGTTATAAGAAAGCCGTCAAGCAGTCAGCTTGAAAAGAGCGATAGAAAATATAATGTTAATCAAAGATTGAGGAGAATGGCTGGATTGACAAAAGAAGAGCTTAGAAGAGAGTATGATGAGGTTACACTAAACAGCTTGAGGAAAACTAAAGATTATAAGACTATTCTTGAAGAGAGATTTAAGACTGCTAAGGAAAGGAATAAACCTTTGAATCTGGTTGAAAATTATAATTGGGTTATATTGATGGCTAGAAAGAACAAAAAATTAAGCAGAAATCAGCTGGCTGAAGCAGTTGGTGAGCCTGAAATTGTTATTAAGATGATTGAGAATAATGAATTGCCTGATGATGCTTCTAGGATTATAAAAAAAATTGAGCAATATCTTGGTGTGCATATTAACAGAGATGAGGTAAAATCCGAAGAAATTAATTTAATAGAAGAAAGTGCTGAAGAGGTTGAAAGTCATCCTTCTCTGATTATTGAGGAGCAGAAAGAGGATGAAGAGAAGTTGAAGAAAGTAGAAGAAAAAATAATTAACGAGAAGCCGAAGTTTGATGCAGAAGCTGTTAAAAATATAACTATTGCGGATTTGGTGAAACTTAAGAAAGAGAGAGAAGAAAGAAGAAAATGCAACGCATGTTTGGAGAAAGAAGAAGAGGATAGGGGCAAGAATGATGAAGATATAGATGTTGAATTTTTGGAAGAGTGAAAAGAACTAGGCGTTTTCTCATCAAAAATTTAGGATTGTTAAAGGAAAAATGATTTGTATATTTCTTATTGGTTTATTTTAAGGGGCAGCATAATTGAAGGGGGAATACTTCAGAAATTTTTAGAAATATGCCTAACAATAAGCTTTAAAAATGCTCATTCTTTTAGAAAAGAAGCAAAACACTTTATGTAAACATAAAAAATGGAAATAAAATATATTAAAGATGAGAAAAATGAAGCTGAAATAGAAATGAGTAATTCTACTATTGCTGAAGTTTTAAGGGCTTATCTGGCTCAAGATGATTCAGTCAGCTTTGTAGCCTGGAAAAGAGAGCATCCAAGCAAGAATCCTATTATAAAAATAAGGACTGAAGGGAAGACAGTCAAGAAAGCTATAAGCGATGCTATCTCTCAGATAGAGAAGGAAGCTGAAAAATTGGTTGCTGACTTCAAAAAATCTAAGTGATTTTTTGTTATCTCTTTTTGTTATAAGTTCTTAGTTAATATCTTTTTAAAAAGCTTTAAAAATGCCACTTTGTAGTTACAATAATGGTAATGAGTTATAATGACCCAAAGAAACATGAAGCAAGAGTAAAGATGAGAGAATTTATTCAGAAATATCTTTTTTCTATCAAAAAACCACTTCAAACAAAAGTAGTCTGTTTTCCTGGGGCGGAAGTTGAAGGAGAAGAAGCATTAGAAGTAAAAGAAGTTTATGATTCTCTCGGAATTCCGAGAGCCAATGTTGTAGGGTTGGAATATGATGCTAATAAGGCACAGAGATTGGAGAGGGCTAATCTGGGCATAAGAGTAGTAAATGCTTTAGATGCTATTTTTTTTGAAAAAACAGGAGAAAAATTTGATGTTATCAGCTTAGATTATACTGGACATCAAACTAATGAAGCAGTTCATTCTTTGGAACTCATTGCGGGCAGGCAGGTTCTGCAACCTTATGGGATTTTGTGTACTAACTATGCTGCGAAAAGAGAGTCAAAAGCATTGCAATTGTTAATGTTTCATAGATGGACCAGACAGGATATAATTGGGGATCCTAATAACAAATTAGATGATATATTTGGAGGAAATTTTTATAAAGACAGGGTAGAAAAACTTAGAAGAATAATATAGATAACTGACTTAATTGTGTGACAAAGTTTAAATACCCTTATTGCTTAATATTGATATGCAAAAAGAGGATGGTCGGAGCATATCCAGAGATGCTCTAGAAAATTATAGATTTAGAACAATCCAACTCCATAAAGAAGGGAAACATGTAAATGAAATAGCTTATTTCTTTGGTGTTCATAGAGGGAGTGTTTCAAGATGGATAACACTTTACAAAAGAAATGGTAAAAACATCTTGCAAAGAAAAAAAGCAAAGGGGGCTGATTATAAACTTTCTAAAAAAGAATTGGATGAAATACTTTCTATGTTAAATGATGATGCAACAATTTATGGATTTGAAACTCCATTATGGACCTGCAAAAGAGTCCTTCAAATGATGTTCAAAAAAACAAATAAAACAATGCATTTAACAGGCATAAGAAAATTATTTAGAAAATTAAATCTTTCTCCACAAAAACCAGAAAGATTTGCCAAACAAAAAGATAGAAAAGCAGTCAAAAAATGGTTGAGAGAAGAATGGCCTAAGATTGAAGAACACCGACGGAAATGGCAAGCAATGCTTTATTTTCAGGATGAATCTGGAATTTCCCTTATCCCAGTTGTTGGGCGAACGTGGGCTCCTAAAGGGAAAACTCCGAAAGTTATGGTGACTGGAAATCGGGGAGGGTTTTGTGTAACGTCTGCAGTCAGTCCTGCAGGGAAATTAATATTCAGAATTGAAAAAGGCAGAGTCAATTCTGAGAAGCATATAGAATTTTTAAAGAATATTATTAAACAACATCCAAATAGAAAAATAATTGTAATTGAAGACAGGGCTCCAGCACATAGAGCAAAAAAAGTTAATGAATTTGTTGAGCAAAATAAAAAGAGACTGGCAATTTACAAACTTCCACCATATTCTCCAGAATTAAACCCAACGGAACATGTTTGGGCTTATTTGAAAGCTTATGAGTTAAAAACTCATCAGGCACAAAACACAGAAGAATTAAAACATCTCACAAAAAGAAAAATGCATAAAATTCAGAAAAATAAAAAACTGATTCTTTCCTTTTTTTAGTTAATTGATGTAACATAATCTAGTCATACATCTATAGAAGGCGAGGAAGAGATTCCCTTGGAACAGGTCAGGGACGCTATTACTTTGGAAATAAGGCGAATCTTTGAGCATGGAAAAGCCAATTTTATTTTACCTGCCTCATTGAAGTGCCACCCGTATTATGAAGATATTCATCAGAGAGTTATTGAAGGAATAAAAGATAACCTTGAAACTCCAAGAGTAAAAGAAATGCAAGATATTTTAATCAAAGCAGGAGTATTAAGAGATAGAGAAGAATTTAACAATCTTCAAACATTGTTTAATCTAGGAACTAACGAGTTTAATTATTTGGTTTTCCATTTAACGGAATTAATAATATCGGATACGCTTACTTATGTGGATAGGATTCCAAGATTTTTAGCAGGTCTTTTACTTATGAGAGATTCTCGCCCTTATTTTCCTAGGGCGATGGAAAGATATTCATATAATAGCAACAAAAACACGCTAATGCTCTCAGATTTTATTGCTTTTGAACAGTGTCCGAAAATTTATAGAGAATTAGGAGAAATTATTTTGGTAAATGAAGAAGAAAGGAGAATTGTTTGGAATCCTAGGCATTTATCTAAACATCGAATTGGAAGATTGGTGAAAAATCTTTTTCCTTTAAAACAAAATTTAACTGGAAGATTTCAGCCTCTTCCAGAAAGAGTTTATCTCGGTTCATCTTGGACTGGGCATAGGAGAGATGGGGAAGTTGATGTTAGAGAGAATGGATTAGAAGATGCAATAACAAGAGACGACGCAATTGACTTTTTAAGATTGGGATGCTCCCCTAAAGAAATAGCAGAATGTTTTCCTGAATTTACAAAAATGCAATTGGCTGCATTTAAGGCACATTTAACTATGGGAACTTATCAGCATGATGAAACGAAGTAAGGTTTATTAATTCTTGTTAATTTGTTAACTCATGGTAGGAGAATATACAGAAGAAGACGGGAAAAAGCTGATTAAATTAGCAAGAGAGAGTATAGCCCATGAATTTTCAGGAAAAGAGCCAGAAAAATTATCTGAAAAACAATTTAAACAGGCACGGGGGGTTTTTGTAACTTTAACTGAAAATAGAAAATTAAGAGGATGCATTGGTTTGCCTTATCCTGTGAAATCTGTTTATGAAGCTGTTAAGGAAGCTGCAAAATCTGCTGCTTTTTCAGATCCAAGATTTTCTTCTTTGAAAGAAAATGAACTAGATAAGATTAAAATTGAGATTTCTATTTTAACCATGCCTGAAGAATGCAAGCCAGAAGATGTTAAAGTTGGAAAAGATGGAATAATGTGCAGTTATGTGGGTTATTCTGGACTGTTTCTTCCGCAAGTTGCTGTGGAATATAAAATGAATAGAATAGATTTTTTAGAAGCTTTATGCAATAAGGCAGGACTGCCAAATGATACCTGGCAGAATAAGAATTTTAAGCTTTATAGGTTTCAGTGTGAGATTTTTCGCGAGTAATTTATTACTACGATTTGACAACATTTTTTCAGAGAGATTTTTAAACTCTATTTTTATTAAAGATAAATGGCAATAGCAGAAGCTGAAATAAGGTTATTTGGGTCCGGTGATTATTTTAAGCTTGTTGAAAATATGAGAAGAGAGGGATTTCGGTCTGCAAATAGTTCTGAATCTGTTTATGAATTAGCTGAGGATTTTGATAATTTAAGAAAGACGGTTCTTGATTCTGATTTGTTCTTTTTGTGCGAAATAATAATGCATGAACAAGGAATTTTTTTAAATCCTCCTGATGGAGAAAATTTTCCAAATGATGAAGAATCTTTCGCTTCTCTTTTATCAGATGAAGAAAGTTTTGGAGGAATCTATCCTTTGCATGAAGGTTTAATATTTGTTCCATATCGCTCTTTTAAAACAGGACAGCAAAATTCTGAAGATTTTGTTAGAGGGGGATTGGCAAGAGGGTTAGAAGGAGCTTTTGGAGTAAAAGCTGAAAGATTATCGATTATTTCAGATGCGGGGGAATATCCTGCTGGAATTAATATTCAGGGTTTTTGCCCTTCAAGCAGAGGCAGGGACTTTATTGCTATGTCATCTTTTAATAATTTTGGGAGACCATGGCTTAATATTAATACTGGAAGATGGTGGGCACATACTTATCAAAAAGGAAGAGGTTATGCTTTGGGAATAGCAGATTCTTAAAGTTTCCGCAAGAAATCCTTGTGCCCACTTTAGTGGGCGGATGAATTGCGGGGTATAATCGCTAAATATTTATTCTTCGAATGATTATAAACAATGAGTTAGATTTTAACTCATTGAACTAAAAAACAATAGTTGGAACTTTCTCAAACTAAATAAAGCTTTCGCTTAGCGAGAGCTGGAGAAAAAAATGGAAACAAAAATAATAGAATATAAACATTATGAAAATTCAGTTGGAAATAACTTGCAGGTAATACAAATAACAACTAAATGCAGGTATGCCATGATGCAAAAAGAAATAATTGAAACTTATTGCAGGATTGCAATAGAAGAAGCATGCAAAAAACATAAAATTGAAATAGTAATCATTGAAGTTCTGAAAGAGCATGTGCATATAATTGTGAATTGCCCAAGAACATTATCTCAGGCAGATATGATGCAGATAATCAAAGGATTATCTGCGTATATTATTTTCAGACTCTGCCCTAATTTGAGAAAGAGATATCCTAAAGGGCATTTTTGGAGTGAAGGATATTTTTGCGAGGGTTGTGGAAGTGATTTTGAAAGAGCATTGAGTTATGTAAAAAATCAGAAACAGCATCATTTTTTTAGT
>JACPLT010000043.1 GCA_016186365.1 Candidatus Pacearchaeota archaeon
GATTGATTATTTGTATGCCCTTTATTTTTCAGCTTGAAAAATTCTTTTCTTATTTCTTCTTTTTTCATGCAAAACCGAAGAAATCAAACGAGAACTAATTTTCGGTTTTGCCTAGGACATATGTCCGCTGGTTATACACTAATCCCTCCCCGATATTATATTTCATGTTAAGTAAACTATAGAACTTAACACCCTCTAACCCCTGTAAAACTATTATTGACAGAGAATTTGATTTTCCCCCTCATTAAAATGGGGGAATAATAAAATTTCTGCTATTTGAGGGATTGTGAGTTAGAGGGTAGAGGTTAAGTTTGATTATAGACTTAACACATCAAAAATACTCTTTGTGTAAGCTACCTGTTTTAACTCGCAGAAAACAAAGGCATTTTTGACTGTGCTCAAGAACTCAGCACGCTCCGGAATTTATTCCGGAGTTCTTGACATTTCAGAAAAATTTAAATACTATTAACTACTTGATGATTTACAAAAAGAGCGTTAAAATGATAGAGTGGTTTATTGTCGGGGTATTGGTGCTAATTGTATTTACATTTTTGAAATTCAGGCATATGCAACACAGAACTTTGGCTGTAATTTTAATAATCCTTCTTGTTTTTGTCGCTGCTACAGGCTCAAAACTTGTTAAAGATAATAATATTGATGTTAAGAGTTTTGACGGCGTGGTTTTAGCTGGAAAGCTTTATTTTTCTTGGATGGGGCAGATTTTTCATAATTCAAAAGCTTTAGTCGGCAGTGCAACAAAAATGAACTGGGAAGTTAATTCTAGTGTTGTTGAACATAAGATAAAATGAAAATAATCATGCTTTTGATTATGTTTCTATTGATAGGGGCTTTATTCATTATTTATCAGAATAATCTGCCTCTGATTTATTCTGAAAACAGGGAGAAATTAGTCGGATTATATTTTTCCTGGATTGGAGATTTATTTGATAACTCTGTTTCTATTATAGGAAATGTTGTCAAGATGAACTGGTTGCCTAAATATAGTGAAAGACCTAAGTCTTTCCCTATCTAGTCTAGGACAAACTGGAGAAATATTAAAGTCCTCGACTATAATCCAAAGTCTCTGACGAGTCCTAAAAATTTCTTGCGAATTTTTTGGAATTTCAACTCACACGATTTAAAAGTGAGATTGAAATAATTGAACTCTGCTCCTTCAATCCTCGTCTCCAAGTCCCATTCTTTTTAAAGAAGCCTCTGACGAGAATTGAACTCGCGATCTCGTCCTCTTTGTTAACTATAGAGAATTCGGATGGATGCATGACATTTTGTGCTGAATTCTCTATCTGGATAATTCTGTTAAACATCATACAAGTAACCGAATTATCCATATACCAAGGACGCGCTTTACCACTAAGCCACAGAGGCGCATAAAATTATAGATAGTAAAGATTTATAAATTTGCTCTTTGTTCAATGTGAATGATTAAGGAACAATCAAGTTTGGACAGACTTAAGAAACAATATGAAGAATTCAGGAAAAAATACAATCTTCCGAGCTTTAAAGAGATGAATGAAAATTTTGAAATAGAAAAATTGCAAGAAAAAGAGACTGAACTTATTGCAAGAGAGATTCGCTCGCTTATCACTGAAAAAATTGTTTCTTATTTAAGGTTTATAGAGATGCTGTTGAATCCTTCAGCAGGCGCCCCCCTGTTCTTTTTGTCATTGATAAAAAATATTGACTTGCAGGAAAGGGAGATGCTGGATGAAGTTTATTCTAAATTAAGCAGGTATGAAATAAAATCAATATCCCTGGACAATTCTTATGATGAGAAAAAAGAAGCCCAATTTATTTCTGAATTTTATAAAGAGTGGCAGGAAATTAAGAGAGAGATTTCAGAAATAATGAATGTTCTTGAAAATTGCATTAAGAAAAAGTGCGAGAAAAAAGAGAAGAATTATTTAGGATAACAAACCAAATATCTCGGTTAAATCTAGTTCTAGGCAGGCGAGAGGCATTTTAATATGCCATGTTTTGAGGGTTGCTGGAGAGATTTCTCCTATTACGCCTATATTCTTCTCATTTAATATTATCTTTCCTGTTCTTCCCTCAATAAAATTTTTGTTTGTTTCTTCCTCAATGCTGAATTTTATACTCAACATTCTCCCTAAATATTCCAATATCTGCTTTATTTCTGTGAAATTTCCGGGGGTCAGGGCTATTGCCAGCTTTTCTTTTTCTTCTATTCCTGTTTCTTCTTTTTCACTTTTTTCAAATACTTTTCCTATTTCAAATATCTTTTGGGGATAATCTGAGTCCACATTTTCTCCAAGAATTTTTAGAGATGAGAGGAGAAGAGAGTTTCTTAGCAGTTTGTAATCTGTCTTGCTTTTTTCTACCTCCATGGCATCTTTTGTCCCTGCCTTTTTTATATCTTCTTTGGTGAATAAATGATAGCTGGAAGTTTCAAGCATGCTTAATCCTGACAAAATTTCAGAAATCTTGTTTTTGATAACATTATTTTTGCTTATCTCCCCTATATTGGCTATCTCTGGAATTTCAGGAGTAAAATTATTATATCCATAAGCTATGGCTATATCTTCTATTATATCTACCTCATGCATGATATCTGTTCTCCAAGCTGGAATGAACACATTATTGCTCTTATAATCATAGCCCATTCTCTCTATTAATCTTTTTATTTCACTTTCTTTTAGATTTAAACCCAAAAGCTTGTTTATATTCTCCTTGTTTATTTTCATCTTTAGCGGGGATAAATCTGGGGTGGTTTCATTTATTCCTTTTAGTTTCATCTGATAAATCTCTCCGCCCATATCTGCGAACATTGTTGCCAGGATATTTAGTGTTTTTTTAAGGCTGTTGAAATCAGAACCAGAACATTCAATGAATATATCCTTTGTTTTTTCTGTTATTTTCCCTGTTTCATTTGAATTGATTATTGGGGGCATGCTTAGAACTTTTCCTTTGCTGTCTGTGAAGACAGGGAATTTATCCATACCTTCTAAAAGATGAGCATATTCTCTTCCTGTGGGGTGCTGCTGAATTATCTGCCTGCCATTAAGCTCTTTATTCATCTCAAGAGGGATAAAACGGATGTTTTCGGGCTTTTTAGCTTCAAATTTAATAGGGAGAGATATTTTTTCTAGTGGATAGATACCAATTGCTATTTTTTTTCTATTTCTGCCCAATGTTAGATGAATCTTCTCCTGAATATCTATAATTTCTTTTATTTTTTCAGAATTAAAACTAACATTTTTGATTATGCAACAGGCAGTATATGGGCGGATGTTTTTTAGCGAGGAATCGACTATAACTTCATAATTTTTTATCGGCTTGTTTAGTTTATAAGTTTTTAGCCCTGTTTTCCTGCCTAGGAAAGCAAGGAAAGCTCTTAAGAATCCGTGAAGAGAGAGCAAATCTGGCCTGTTAGGATTTATTTCTAGTTCTATTTCTTCATCAGTTATTGACTCTAAATGAGTGCCCATCATGCTTATTTTCTCTTCTATCTCTTTTGTAAGCTTCACATGCTTTTCAAATTCTTTCCTTGAAAATTTTACTCCTGCCATTTTAGTTTAAATCAAACCTCTTTCTGAATTCTTGAATTTTTGCTGTTAAAACACTATCTACATCTATATTATATTCTGTTGCAAGTATCATCGCTTGAAATATTACATCTATAAGTTCTTTTTGAAATTTCTCTTTATTAAATTCTCCTCTATAGTTATCTTTTTCATGCCCTATCTCCCTTGCTAATTCTCCAACTTCTTCTACAAGATGAGGAAAAACACTTTCCTTGTTATTTTTTCGATTATTTTTCTTATTATAATCAACAATCACTTTATATGCTTGTTTTTGTGCTTCTTTTATTTCCATTTTATCCTCGTATTAGGGCATATATTCCCAATGCAGTTAATGCTATTATTATAAGCCAAAATATTATGTCTGTTATTTTCATTTTATATCTTCCATTTCCATTAATACTAACCCTTTATTTTTTATATCTTCCATGCTATAAAATTCTGCTGGTCTTATTTTTGTCACATTTTTTACTTTCTTCTCTATCTTTCTTCCTGTGTAGGAATTTGTTTCTGGATTGAATTCTTCTAATATCAAGGTATCTCCTTCTTTGATTTCAAAATCTGCCAATCTTAATTCTGCATTTTTCTTTCCATCCAGAATTTTCTGAAAAAATTCTGGCCAGGTTTTCTTTTTTATCTCTGTCATTTTACTCCAAAAAGTTTATATAATCTCTGAGCATTAAATAGTTATATCTGGGTAGATCAATGAGTATACTTTTTCTGCCAACTTTATTTTTATTATTAATTGTCATCTTATCAAATTCAAATTTCCATTTAATATTACTGGATTCATTCCTGTTATCTCATCTTTTAATAAGTTATCTGGAATAGGATTGTATAAATATATTTTTTTATCAAGCTCCCATGCTTTATATATCTCCAGGAATGTCGCTCCTCCAATATAATTGGGCTGATTGTTTTTTTCAAAATTTAATACCAAAATTGCTTCGTTTGGCAGAATGTTTGTTTTATCTTTTTTCATCATTTCAGCTTTCCATTGAATATGTTTTTCTCTATCCTCTTTTTTTAATTCTTCTTCTTTAAGGGGATTATCAAAACTATTTGGAAGAGCTATCTTATGCCCATGCTTTTCCAATTCTTTTTTTATTTCATCTACTTTATTGTAGAAATGCTTGCTGCAAGCTATGAATATTTTCATTTTATCTTGCTTTCCTTATTTTCTATTAGTTTGCCCTCATTCCAGTCTATTTTAGTGTTATTTCTTTTAGCATCTTCTATTGTGAATCCTTTTGGATATCGGGCTTCTAATTTTTTTACATTGCCATTCAAAACTTCCTGGAAATCCCAGCCAAAGAAGTTACAAATCATTGCAGCATACCATAAAACGTCTCCAATATTCTCTTTAATTCCTGCTCTCTGGTCATTGTCGTGTGCAAATGTTTTTTTAATGCAAGAAGCAACATCTCCGGCTTCTCCTGTTATTCCTAAGCCCCATGTTAAAATCTCTTTTTCAGGAGTTTCAAACTTTTTAGCTGTTTTCTTGCATAATTCTTGGTATTCTTTTAAGTTCATTTTATCCAAAATTTTATTTTTCTTAGTTGATTTATATCGTTTTTGTATAATTCTCTTAAGTCTTTTATTCCGTAGTAGTTCATTAAAGCTCTGTCAAATCCAGGACCCCAGGCTAATACTGGAATATATTCGCCTAGCAAGGGAATAACTACTTCAGGCCGAAATATTCCTGCACCTCCAATTTCTATCCATACTTTTTTGTCATTATTCCAGGCATAAATCTCTAAACTTGGCTCGGTATAGGGGAAATAAGATGGAACGAATTTTACCTCATTAAATCCCATTTTCTTGTAGAACTCCTTAAGATAGCCAAATAAATGCCTTAGATTGGCATTTTTATCGATTACTATGCCTTCTGTCTGATTGAACTCAAAGCCGTGGCTCCAATCAATTGTCTCGTTTCTGAAGCATTTGCCTATTGCAAAGAATTTGCCTTTTTTTTCCTTTAAATTTCTAAGAGAGGTGAGGGTTTTTGCAGATAATACTGTTGTATGGGTTCTCATAAGAACTTTTTTGGCTTCTTCTTCTTTCCAGTGATATTTCCAGCCAGTGCTTCCTCCTACTCCTGATTCATGAGATTTTTTTATCTCGCTGACTAGCTCTTTGTCTGGAAGTTTTCCTTTTATGTCTTTAATATAGAAAGTATCCTGCATCTCTCTTACTGGATGGTCTTGGGCTGTGAATAGAGCATCGAAATCCCAGAATCCTGTCTGTATAAGATTGCCGTCCATTTCTTTAAATCCCAGCTCTGTCCAAACTCTTCTCGCATAATCTATGGACTGATTAACAAAATGCTTTTTGCCCCCGTTTATTTCAGGAACCCTGCTTTTTATGTCATATCTCCTGAATTTTTTCCCCTTGTATTCTCCTGATAGAATTATTTCAGGAGTGAGTGTTTCTATCATCTCTCCGATGCTGTTAATGTCAAATTTGAGTATACTCTTTCCTAAATCTGTTAGGGTTATTTCTGTTTTTTTCTCTTGTTTTATTATCACTATGTCTTTTCTATTTTTTAAAAGTTCAAAAGCGAGTTTTTGCTCTGGTTTCATTGTTTCGATTACCAAAGGCAAAGAATCTAGCAATTGTTCTTCCAAGCTTTTTTTTATTATTTCCTCTTTTTTTGCTGCGAGGTTTATTTTTTCTCCTTTTAACTCAATCATAACTTTTTTTCTTAGTGCGCCTATTGCTGCCTTGAACTCGTTCTCAGAAAGTTTGGATTTTTCTTTTGCTTCTTTTAGTGATATTAGTGGAAATTCTGCAAGAATATTCAGCAGTCTTCTTTCAGGCAATCCGTTTTTTAGATAAACCACTCCATTATCTCCTAAATCTGCGAGTTTTGATTCTTCTGATTTTAGTCTTAGTATTCCTTTGTTTTCTAAAAATTGCAGCGCTCTTAATACCCTGGTTTCGTCTAGCCCTGACTTTTTCAGGATTGCTTTCATCTCTTTTTCGTTTAGATATGGCAATATCACTCTTTCATCGGGATTTAAACTCTCGACTATTTTTTTAATATCTTCCATTTTATAGCTAGAAGAAGTTAATTTAAATAGTTTTTTATACATCCCTCTCTTGGTTTTATTATGATAAATGAGGTAAGAAAAGAGAGATTTGCGGGGATGTTTTATCCTGCAAAAAAGGAAGGGTTGGAGATAGAAATTAGAAAGTTATTGAAAAATGAGAATAAACAGGATATCTCGCTTGCAATTGTGCCACATGCGGGTTATATTTATTCTGGAAAAATAGCAGGAGAGGTTTTTTCGTTTATTAAGCAGAAAAAGACATACATTATTCTAGGAGTGAATCATTCTGGGGAAGGGAATAAAGTTAATTTTTCTCTTAAAGATTTTTCCACACCATTGGGAATAGTTAAAAATAATAATGCCTTGGCAGAAAGAATAATTGAGAAGCTGAAAAAACAGGGAATTGATGCAGGAATTAATGAGCAAGTTCATGAGCATGAACATAGTATTGAGGTTCAACTTCCATTTTTGCAGATGATGGGTGAAAATTTTTATTTTATTCCAATAATCCTCTCTAATCTTGAATATCCAGAGTGCCTGAAGATTGCTGAATGTTTGTCTGAATTTTTATCTAAAGATTTGATGATTCTTGTTTCTTCTGATTTTACTCATTATGGGGAGAGCTATGGGTTTGTTCCATTTTCTGAAAATGTTAAAAATAATTTGTATAACCTAGATAGAAATGTCATTAGTTCTATTGTTAAGATGAATTCAAGAGAGGTTTATGAAAAATCAGGCAAGACAACTATCTGCGGAAGATATGGAATAACAATTGCCAGTGAGATTGCGGGAATAAAGAAGATGAAAGCTAAACTTATTAGTTATTCTTCTTCTGGAGATATTTTTGGGGATTATACGAATAGTGTGGGTTATGCTGGGGTTGTTTTTAGCTGATTTCTTATGCAAAATTTTAAATAGCCATTTAGTAAGTCTTATTTTTATGGAAACAATAAAACTTAGACCTCATCATGTAAGATTTATTTCAGATATTATATTTTTAGAATTGGAAATGTTAAAAGGCTGGAAAGAGCATGTCCCTAGAGATGTTCAAATAGCTGCAAATGATGTGAAAATTTATCTTGCTAAATTGTTGGATGTCTATCATGGAACAGTAGTTAAGGAGTCTGTAGATTTAGCTAGAGAATTTATTAATAATCCTCAAATGCCTGTCAGAATTGTAGAAGGGCAAGATGGTATTTGCAGATGCTGCTGTTTTAATGAAGCATGCATCAATGGAGAGTACGGCATGATTATTGAGTCTTATAGAAGATGCGGATTTCCGCTTAAAGAAGGCTCTAGCCCAATTGAAGATGATTTAGAATGTTTAGAAAGATTTAATCTTCAATTTGGACAGAAATATCTGGCAAGAGACCTGTTTTTCTCTTAGTTTTAGCTGAAAACCTACTTTTATTGAATAATAACTGATTTGCCCGCTTGGCAGCAAATTATTAAGTTATTATTTATTCTTCAACTGCAGACTTAGCCAGATTAGTTGGCAATCCCAAAGTTGCTAGGAGAGATTTGGCGTTATATTTGTCCTGGTAATTAATTATTTTTAGCTTATTTTTGAACTTGTTTATTAGTTTTATATTCTGAATTATCCTGCTTAATATTTCTGCTTTTTCTTTTTTGTTTTCAGTTTTTAACTCGTTTATGTCTATTGTGAAAGTTATGTTATTTTCTCTGGCGATTTTGCATAAAACCTGGTTTAATCCAGAGTCTCTCTGTTTCAGTTTGTCTCTTTTATTTTTGTGATTTAGAATAAGCGCATTTAGCTTTTTGTTTTCAAGCATTATTCTATTATAACTTATGTCTCTTCCCTCTATTATAACTTCCTGTTTTTCCTTGTATGCTTTTTCTATCTGTTTTTTCGCATCTTCTATACTATTTGATTTTATTATTCCCATGAAATGATAAGCTTTTTATAGTATAAAAATTGTGTGTTTTTTGATTTTTATCCAGCAAAATGACAGAAAAAACTTATAAATTTAGAGTAGATATTTCCAGAGAAAATGGAAGCTATCTGTTAAAGATAACTAGCGATGCAGGCTATCCTGTTTCTTTTCATAGCAAAAGCTTTTTAGTAGGAGAAGAATTAATGGGAAATAATGCTGGAAATTTTCATTTTTTGACAGAAGAAGAGGAACAAAGTGAAATAAGGAGAAGACAGCTCCCTATTATTGAGAGATTGGAGGGAAAAATAAGGGGGATGCTTGCCCATACGGGAGCAATTTTTGATGGGACTGAAAAGGGAAGAGTTTATTTTAGAAAAGTTGTTGTTTATTATGATATGGAGAACCCCATTAATCATAGTCATGAAATTCAAAGAAGGATTGGGAACACTAGACGAGTGAGAAGTGGGAACGCTCCAAGAAATCCTGTTCAAACTCTTAGAAAGGGAGATTAAGCCCATTTTGGATTATTGTTCCGCGAAACTCTTTTCCTGAAAGAAGAGAATCGAAATCTCTTAGATTTTTTCCAAGTATATAGGTTGTTATTCTGTATTTTTTTATTATTTTTGATGCTTTTTGGTCTAGAACAAAATGCTGTCCTGGCTTGAAATCCAGTTTGTTTGTTATTTTTTCAAATTCATCCCACGATATTTTTGGGATGAATTTGGCATCTTTATGCTCTAGAGGGTTTTTGCTGTATAATCCTGATACCAGAGTAAGATTTATGAAATCTGTATTAAAAAAATGAGCTAGCTTTGCGGCTGTTGAATCTGTTGTCTGATTGGGGGCATATCTCAAAGCTCCGCAGAAAACAACATTATGCCTTTTTAATAAATTTTTAACCTGATGCATATCGTGGGGGATGCCTTCATTTGCATCTCTGCCAAAGAAATATGTCATAAATCTTGCATTTAATCTTGTTACGGCTATTCCTGACATAGACTGAAGATAAAATGATTTAGCCGAATCTTTTAGAGCAGAGATATACTTTCTTGCAATACTTCCTCCTCCGCATACAATTATAAATTTATACTTATTTTCATGTTTTTTTATTATTTGCCTGAATTTTTCTAAGAAATTTATATCTATGCTGTCTGGAACTATTAAACTGCCGCCTAAACTTATCACTATCGCTCTTTTTTGCATGTTTTTATTAGTTGTTTTATGTATTTAAAGTTTTCATTTGCAACTTTAAATTTGCGAGGGGAGTTAAAAGTATAGACAACTGCACTAATTTTGTGACATTTTTGTTGCAGTTTTCTATCTGTCTAACTGCGAAACAATGTAGCATAATCAACGCAGTTATCCATAAAACGAAGGGTAGACTTGGCAATAATTATGAGGAGTTGTTAAAGAAAAAATCAATATATCCTGCAACAATTTATAGGCGATGAGGCACTTATGATAAAGTGTTATAGATATTTTATTATAGCAAATAACTTCTATAACCGGACATAAAATAGTTATTTCCTATAACTTATTTAATCACAAACAGCTTGTTATCCTTAACATTGAATATTCCCAACCTGGAGCCAGAATCAAGCCAGCCATGAGCATAATTAATTGAAGCGAAGGAGTTAATATAGTCGTTCTGCTTTTTGAAGAATTTGGAATCTGAAAGGTAACAGGAAACCATCTGAATTATTTGTTCTGCCTCTTTTTCCCTGCTTTTAGTTATGCTGTTTTTTGCTATTTCCAGGGCGGTTTCTGTTAGTTTTAGATATTTTTCTATTTTTTCTTCTGTGATTTTGTCTTGTTTTTCTTTTTGCATTTTTATTGAAAATATTTTTTTAAAATTAAATCCCTTAAATTTACTATTTCTTGCAAAATTATTTCTGTATCTTTTGTCGGTATTTGTTTTCCATAATAATTTACCTGATTTCTGATTATTCTTAGCCTGTCAAATTCAAGTGAAGATGAAGAATCTTTGCATATTTCATTTAAAAAAGAGCAAAAACACTCATGATTATATATTTTAAAGCCCTTTTTTAATGCAAGTGCTTCTAGCAATTCTCTTAATGAATCATAAGCTAAGCTTAATTTTGAGCCTGCTGTTTCTTTTTCTAACTCTAACCTAAATGAAGAATTTAACTTGTTTTTACTCGACTCTATTAAGGAGTTTATTAAAGGAATATCTATTGAAGCTTCTTTTGCTATCTCTTTACCCTTGCATTCTTCCCAATCCATTATTTTATCTCTCCTTGTATTAAATATCCATTAATTATACTTTCTCTTAACTCTTCTGGAATTTTGCTTAATGACTTGAAAATAAATAATTGCACTTTTCTTTTTAATATTTTTTCATATTCTTTAAGATCTGGCTTTTTTTCTATTTTGGATAATATCGCTAAATCTATATCTGAATTTTTTTTTGCTTCTAATTTTGACAAAGAGCCGAATAAAATTATTCCAGGATTATAAAAATCTGAGCTTATTTTATCTATAAGTTCTTTTAGCTTAATTCTCCAGTACATTCTTGAGAGATCTTTCAATGCGGGATTTTCTTTGTTTGCCCTGAAAAGTAAGACGTTTCTATCTTTTCTCTTCTTTAGTAATCCTTCTGATTCATAATATTTCAAAATTTTTGAGGAGGTAGGGGGGCTTATTTTCATAATTCTTGAATACTCTCTAATTCCTAACTCTCTGTAGCAATTCTCTGCGAATACAGAAATATTGTTAATTATTTTTAACATATGTAAATAATATTTAACATATGTTTATAAATCTTCTTATTTTTTGTAACTATTAGCTAATAACAACATATAGAAAGATTTATAAATTGAACTTGTTTCTGTGAGATATGACAGAAGAGAGAACTATCGGGGAAGGAAAAAAAAGTTTGATATCTTTAGCTGCGGGATTGTTTGTTTATGGCAGTCTTACTGTATTAAATAATGTTCTTACTGGGAAATATCAGCCAGGTTTTGTGCAAAAGCTTATTTATGAAGACAGAGGAAGACAGAATTTTGGAATGTTAGAAACTTTAACTATTGATGTTATGCCTTATATTGCTTTTGTTATCCCTGCAGCAATAACTTATAAACTAGTTAGAGAACTTTTAGATTATGTTTATCCTGATATTGAACAAAGAATGATAACAGAAGAAATTGAAGACAAATCAAGAAATCCAAAAAAAATGTCAAAAGAAATTAAAAATCAAGAGAAAGAGATTCCAGTATATGATGACTCTGCAAAAGAAATTGGTGATCCTGTAGATTATGTTTATTCTAAATATAGCAGGAATAAACAAGGGAGAAAAAATGGACTATTTAGAAGAGCGTGGAATGGGATTAGCGGGAAGAAAAAATGTCAAGAGAAAATATTGAAAGAAAAAGCGAAGAAGGAGAAAAAATAAAAGATAAGAAGAAGAGTGTCAGAAAATTGGCACTCGCTCCAGCTGTTTTAGCAGTATGTTATTTGGCTTTTCTTGGATTTTTGTCTATCGATGAATATTCTGGCAATAGAAAGTTTTTTCCAGGTTATTATCGGTCTTTAGGAGTTAACAATCCGGATGAATTAAAAGAGGCCGTTAGGGGAAAGATAGTTAAAAAGCTTAGAATTGCAGGCATTTCTGGAGAGGAGGTAAGAGGACTAAAATTTATTTGGGCTTATCCTTATTTAAACTCTGGAGAAAAGGTTTCTGCAAGAATGATTTCTAATAGATTATGGTTGAGGGGAGGTGTTAATGAAGATACTCTTCAACATGAACTTTCACATAATTTCTTTCAAAATCTTTCTGACGGAAAAAAAAGACAATTAACTGATTTGGTAAAGATTTATTGTTCTGAATTTGATGAAAAATATGACTCTCTTGAGAAAAAGACAAAGATGCCCCTTAGAGATTTCTATTACTTTTATCCTTTGGCTGTTCCTTCTTCTGCGATTCAGAGTTTGGATGAAAGAAGAGCAGACATATGCTCATTTGCACTTTATTATCGGTTTCCTTCTTCTGAAGACGAAAAAGCATTATTGTTTTATTCTAAAGGAAGAGAAAGGTTTGATTCTCGATTTGGAGAATTTTTTTCCCAGTTTCCTAAATCTGGGGAACAAGTTAGAAAAGAAGATATAAATGTTTTTGTTCCTGGGACGGGTAGAGTCGGAAATTATCTTAAAACTATGTGGGAAAACCATAAATTAATAAGCTTTTATGCTTCCAACTTGTTAGAAGACTTATTTTTAGGTAAGGATAGGATAAGATAATTAGTTTACCCTACAAAATTCCCGCGGGAATTTTGTTTTTTCTCTTTATAATAAGCTTTAAATAGTTACCCTACATCTTTTTCATTGAAAAATGAGGTAAAGAGAGGTATGTCTTATAGCAAGTATATTAAGAGAAACGGGAAGACTTATGGGCCGTATATTTATGAAAGCAAAAGAATAGGAAATAAAGTTGTCAGCCATTATGTTGGGCAGGGGAAAAGCAGAAATACGGGAAAAAATAAAAAGCTTTTCTCTATTATTTTGTTTTTTGGAATTTTAGTTTTTTCTTTGTTGTTTTTCTATTACTTCTCTCAACATTCTATCAGTGGGAGAGTTACCTTACAAATTTCTGAAAGCTATATTCAAGGAGAGAGTGTTTTAGGTATAATGAAACTTGCTCTCAAGAAAGGAGAGCTTATACCTGCGGATACTCAGGTTAAAATTGAGCTGGGGGAGCAGGAAAAGACAGTTCTTTTGTCTGATGTTTTGAAAAGTGAGAGTGGAAATGGAAATTATTATGTTGAAAGTGTCCAGCTAACTGGAAATGGAGAGGGTTATGGTTTTATTGGAGAAAAAAAAGTTTATCCTGAAATAAGTTTTTCTTTAAGAATCAAAAATAGCAAAGAAAAAGAGTATAAAACAAGCGAGACAAATGAAACTTCAAGTAATGCAAGTTTTATTTCTGAAGAAAATATCACGATTCCTTCTGAACTTGCCAGCCCAGATAAAGAGACCGCAAAAGAAAGTGAAACAGGAACGGTTGAACAGGGAGAGAGTGAGAGTAAGGAACAAGAAACAAGCGAGGAAGTAACTGCGGATTCTAGCCCTGCTACTAGTGAAACTCCTTCTGTTGAGAGCTCTCCTGTTGAAAGTACTAGTGAGGGAGGAGTTTCTGGAATGACTGGGCAGTCTATTAAAGAAATGGGTAATGAGAGAAAAATTGAAGGAGTTGCAAGCAAGAATAAAGAATTTAGTTATGTTTTGAATGAAGGAGAGAGTGCAGAAATTATTCCTGGAAGTGTAAGTGTTAATGGAGAGAAAATTGGGAATAGCAGTATTAATTTAGTCCAGAATGGAAATGAAATCAGAGTAACAACTGAATATTATAAAATAGAAGAGGGATTTGGAAACGAGTATATCTCTGATAGCGAGCAGGAGTTTGAAATTAATTTAAGTGAGATTGGAATTTCCGCTGAAAGCGGGGAGCTACAAATTTCTTTAGTATATAACAATATTACAATTTTGACTGAAACAAAAGAGGTGAATATTGCGGGGAATATTTCAGAAGAATTTAACATTCTTTCTAATATTACATACAATATTAGCGAGAAAAAGAATGATAGTTTAGTGATGATAAAACAAATTTCTGATATTAATATGAAGAAAAATAACGAGTATAAACTAAATTTGAGCGAGTATTTTGAAAACGCAAAGAAATATAAGATTAAAGATAGTGAAAATATAACATTTGATATAAATGAAGAAATTTTAGTTATTATCCCCTCTATTAATTGGACGGGAAGTACTATTGCAGAGTTAGAAGCGAGTTACAAAAATGACAAGATTGAGGTTTCTTTTAGCATAATTGTTAGTGACAGGAATTTTAGCGTTGAAACAATACAACATGAAGCTATTGTTAATAAACCTGTTAAGTGGAGCAAGAAGGTAAGACTTGACTCTCCTGAAAAAGTAACATTAGAACTGCCAAAAGAGAGCGAGAATGTTTCGATTATAACTTCTTCTGAAAATATAAGCATAATTGATACAAACATAACAAGAACAGACGAGATTAATTCTACAAAACTTGTAATTGAAGAGAATTTGACTGAATACGATATTGAGTATTTCACCTCTTCTCCAAGAACTAGTGAAGAAGAAACTTCAAATGGCAAGAAAATTGTTGTTTCTGGTTCAGATGAAATTCATTATAGAGATATTACTGCATTTACTACTCTTCCTTTTGAAATTAGCGAGGTTAATATGATAAAATTATATTGGCATGTTAATAATAGCCGGATTCAGGTTAATTTTACTCCTTTTGACTTGAATAATAATTCTAAATTTGATTATATAACCTGGCAAGTTTTGAGCTTGAGTAATCAGAGTTATGAGCTATACTTGAATATTATCAATGTTTATTCTCATCCTACACTAAAGGGTAATTGGAGTGTGGAGTTTAACACTAGTGGAAGTGCAAATTTAACAATCACTGCCAGCAGGGACTTAAATTATTTTGAAGATTACACGAGATGGAGTAATAATAGTGAAGATTCGGTTTTATATGATTTAAGATTCTTTGAATTGAAATGTGGAGCTAATATACTTGATTATTCCTGGATAGGTGAAAATTGTTCTGAAAATGAGTGTTCTGTTTTTATAGAGAATTATTCCTGCAATGAAACTGGGACTGAAATAAGCAAGGTGTTAACTTCTGGGAAGCATGTTATAAAGTTTAATTTTGGGGGAATTGAAGCTTATGCTTATAATGAAGTTACTCCTCCTGGAATAATTTTTGTAGCTCCTACTCCTGGGAATTTGACTTCAACTACTAACATTTCTGTACTTATTAATACCAGCATTGTCAGTTCTAATTTAACTAATGTTAGTTATAACTGGAATGGAACTAACTATAATTATTATGATAATTCTTCACTTGTGCTGATGATGAATTTTGACAATGTTTCTACTCTTGGAGAGAATAATACTCATGCTGTTGATGTTTCTAAATATGGAAATAATGGGACTATTACAGGAGCGGTGTGGAATGTAACTGGGAAATATGGGGAAGCATTAACTTTTGATGATGGAACAGATGATTATATCCAATTAGCGACTGATGGAACAGGAAAATTTGATTCTCAAAATTTTTCTATATCTATGTGGGTGTATACCCCTCCGAGTTGGGGAGCTGCAGGGGATTATCGCCCCTTATTTAGTTATGATTTCACAAGTCATGATTCTCCATATTATTCTCGACAATTAAGATTTAATACAGGTGCTCCTGACCAACAAGGTTGGGTACTCTGGGGTTGGAATGATGGGAGTTCATATCAAAGTATAAATAGTGTTTCTGCAAGCCCAACAAATCAGTGGGTTCATATTGCTGCAATTTATACTTCTGGAAGACAAGAAATATGGCAGAATGGTATTTTAGTTGCAAGCGGAACAAGAACCGATACAGTTACATTTTATAATCAGGAAGTATGGATTGGAAAATGCAACTTTGCCACAACAAAATCTATGACTCTTGATGAAGTTAGAGTTTATAATAGAGCAATAAGTGCTGGTGAAGTTTATCAATTATATGCTTCTAATTTGCAAAAATTCAACTCTACACAATGGTATCTAACTATAAACCAGAGTTATAATGCTACTAAAAGGTTAGACAATGCAACTTATACCTATCAACTAACTGCCAGAGATACCTCTGGAAATTCAAATTCAACTGATTTGAGAACAATAATAATTGGAGATTCAGGGGACACCACTTTTCCTGTTCCTGAATTTATTGCAACCACTCCTGCAAATGCTACTTCTACTGCGAATACTTCATTCGGGGTAAATGTTTCTATATTAGAAGCAAATTTAGCTAATGTTACTTATACTTTAAATTCAACTAGCTATCCTTATTATGATAATTCTTCTTTAGTATTAATGATGAATTTTGATAATGTTTCTGCATTGGGAGAGAATAATACTCATGCTGTGGATGTTTCTAAATCTGGAAATAATGGAACAATAACCGGAGCAGTATGGAATGTAACTGGCAAATATGGAAAAGCTTTAACTTTTGATGGAGTTGATGATAATATTGATTTGGGGAGCGGGTTTGCAAATTTGCTATCTGGAAACTTTGTTATAAGCTCTTTTGTTTATCCTGTTGGACTTGGCAGCATAAATACAATTGTCTCTCGGGCAGATTATGTTTCTGGACCTGGAGGAAAAGGATGGCATGCTTATTTAAGTTCTAGTGGAAAAATAACTTTTGATGTAGGAGTTTCTGGAGGAGGATGGCTGGGATATGGCTGGACATCTTATCAGACAAGCTCTAACTTGACTTTGAATCAGTGGAGCCATATTTTAATAATTAGAGAGGGAACAACTGGAGCGGGAGGGACATCAAAATTAGAAATTTATGTTAATGGAATAAATCAGTCTTACACAGTTTCTGGAGGGAACGATGTGGGAGATGCAACAACAAAAAATATAATGGTTGGAAAATATGGTCCTACCAGCTATTTGGATACTACTGGATTTTTTAATGGGACAATAGATGAGTTGAGAATATGGAACCGAAGTTTGACAGGAACAGAGATTTATCAACAATATGCTGGAAATCTTCAAAAATTTAATTCTACTCAATGGCATCTTAGTATTAATCAAAGTTTAAACGCTACAACTAATTTAAGCATAGGAACATATCAATATCAGGTAACTGCAAAAGATAGAGCAGGAAATAGCAATTCAACTGATTTGAGAACTTTGACTATAACCAGCGGAGATACCTCTTATCCCGTATTTTCGGATTATTGGGATAATAATGCCAGTTTATTTGGAAATGGACTGGCTTTGTTTAATGTTACCATTGAGAACACTAATGGAAGTGTTTATCTTAATATTAATGGGAGCAGTGTCAAGGCAATTAATGTTTCTGCAAATGTTTACAATACTTCTATTGTGTTGTATAATGGAACTTATCTTTATAATTGGACTGCTTATGGAAACGGAAGTCTTAATAACATAAATGTTTCTGTAAATAGGTATTATGTTGTGAATAATACTCCTGTTTATTCTCAAGTTAATATTAGTTATCCTATTAATGCGTCTTCTTTTCCAAGAGGAAATAATTCAATAACTTATGAAGATGATATGAATGTTATTGAAAATAACATAACTATTATTGCTAAGGTTTATGATAATTCAAGTTTGGCAGGATTGGATAAAGTTAATTGCAGTTTTTATGTTGATGATTCTTTTATAGGGAAGTCTGCTACAAATTCTTCTGGAATATGCAATATAAGTTATGATAAAACTGATTTAAAATTTGGAGTGAATAATATATCTGTTAATTATACAGATGTTCCAACTCCTTATTTATATAGAATAAATATTTCTAATGTTTCTTTTAATCTTGACAACTGGACTATGCATGTTGATATCTCTAATTTTAGGAATGGCGGCGGAGCAAGTTATTATGTTAGTGATGTTGCAGGAGTTTATGTTAATATTACCAGGAATAATAATCCTATCAATGTTACTAACTTGACTTTAATTATGACAGATAACACAGATACAGAACAGAAAGTTTTTAGACTGGCTAATTTTAGCATTGTGAATACCGGAATTTATTTCACTGAATCTTTAGTTCCTGGAATTAATTGGATTAGGTGGAAGGCTTATGCTTCTTTTAATTTAAGTGATACCACTACTCTTGTTAATGTTACATCCAGCCAGCATACGGATGTTCAGGTTTCAGCTACTTCGTCTTTTATTAATGTAAGCTTGTTTAATTTAAGCAATGCGAATATTAGCTTTTATAGGAAAGGAACACTGGGAAGGTATGCACTTTCTCAATTATACTTGAATTCCAGCAACAGCACTTTTGCATTTAGCAGTGTATTCGGAGATAATAATTATGATGCTGAAATTATTCTTACTAACAATTATTATCTCACATTTTCTAATTTTAATGTCAGCCAGAATTATACTCTTTTTAATATGCAGAAAGTTAATCATTCTGGAAGTTTCCCAAATAGTGTTAATATGTTAAGCAATATAATTGCAAGCAATTATTCTGGATTTGGCAAATCCACTTTATATTTTGCAAAAGAGTTTGAGCCGACAAAAATATGCTCCTGCCAGAATTGGAGTTTATCTCTTGGAAATTGTTCTGATAATGTCTGGGTTTGCAATTCAACTAGCGATTATGAATATTTAAGCAATGCCAGCACTTTTTGGATTAATGTCAGCCACTTTACGGGATATGCAGGGGGAGCAGGATATACTGCTAATCTTACTATATTTGATAATAATGATACAATTGGGGGAAATAATGCTGTTTTTACAGGGCAGCAGGCAAGATTTTATTCTAATTATACTAATTCAACTTCTGGTTTGGTTATAATCGGGGCTAATTGCAATCTAACTGAAAATTCATCTGGAAGCTGGAGTGCTCCGGTTAATATGACTTATAATTCAACAAGTTTATTATATGAGTATAACAGAACTTTCAGCTCTGCACTGACAGTTGCCTGGAATGCTTCTTGTCTTGGGAATTCAAGTTATTCTTCTTTGAATGCTACAGATACTATAATTATTGCATCTCCTGCAAGTGCAACTCTTAACATAAGTTCGTGCAATTCTATATTAAATCAAACGAATGCGGTGTATAATTTGACTGCAAATTTGCCGAGCAATGGGACTTGCTTGTTTGTTATTGCGGATAATATCACTATTGATGGGAAGGGTTTTGCTATTACTGGGAATGGTTCGGGTTTTGGGATTAATGCTACTAATGGAACTGGACCGGGTTTTTCTGTAAATGTGAAAAATTTAATTATTGTTGATTTTAGTAGCGGTATTGGTGCTCATGGAGCTGTAAATAATACTGGAAATGCTTGGAATGGGGGGAGTGTGAGTGTTATTAATTCTAGCATTGGAGGAAATATAAGCACTTTTGGTGGGGGTTCTGCGGCATTGGGGGTTACTTCTGCAGGTAGTGGGGGAGATGTGAATCTTACTAATTCCAGTGCAGGAATAATCAAAACTTATGGAGGAAATGTTGCAGGATTTGGAAGCACTAATGGGAATGGAGGAGATGTGATTATCCAAAATTCAAATGTTAGTGATATTTGGACTTATGGGGGAGGAGATTTCGCAGGGCTTGTTGGGGGACATGGTGGCTCAATAACTGTAACAAATTCTTATTTAGAAGTGGATGTTCTTTATGCTCATGGTGGAAGTGCAGTAGCCTATTCTGTTTATGGAGATACCAGTCCTGGTAATGGGGGAAATATCCTAATCACTCATTCTTTAATTAATCTTACTAGCACTAATTTAACTTTATTTGCAGGTACTGGAAATGTGTCAAACGGAACAAATGGGTTACTAACTATCAACTATTCATCATCATTTATTGATACTAATGCTAATTATAGCAAGATGAGATTGACAATAATTAACTCTTCTGTTGGTAGAATTGATTTCATTTCTGGATTAAATGGAACAAATATTAACGGAAGATTATCAAGCAACATAACTATAAAAAATAATTCTGTTTATGTTGATTCTCCAACTCTTGAGCTGAATAAATCTGCGAACATAACATTTTATAATCTTCCTACTACATTTACTAGTCCTGTTATTTTGAGAGATGGTGTTGTTTGCAATTCTTCAACTAGCCCTGCTTGTTATAACTCTACCAGCTTGAATGCTGGGAATGTTGTTATTAATGTGAGCTCTTGGAGCAATTATAGTATTGGAGATTTGGGAAATCCTGATGTTATTTTGCCAATGACTAATTTATCTTCGCCATTTAATAATACAGGGACAACAAATACGACTATGCAATTCAGCTGTAATGCTACAGATAATATACAATTGAGCAATATCACTCTGACTATCTATAATTCTACAAAAGGAATTAATTATACTAATACTGCGAGTGTTTCTGGAACAACTAATCGGTCTGCATGGAATGTGACTCTTTCTGTCCAGAATTATTCATGGAATTGCAGGGCTTATGATAATTCTACAAATGCGGGATGGCAGATTGCTAATTGGAGTTTGAATATGCTCCCATCTCCAGTTATTAATCTTCAAGTTTTAACTCCTGCTAATCTTTCTTTAATTTTTAATGCGAGTCAGAATAGATTTTTTAATGTTACAGCTCAAGTTTGCTGTTTGTATGCGAATTGTGGCGAGGTTAATGTTAGTTTGGATCCGACTGCTCCGGATGTGAGTTGGAATACTACTTTTGTTGGCAGCATTAGTAATGATGTTGCTTACGAAGTAAAACAAACAACTGATGGGGGTTATATCGTAGTAGGATACACTGTTGACAATTTTGATGATTTTCTTTTAATTAGATACACCTCAGGAGGAATTATTTCTTGGAATAATTCTTATAATAAAGGAGGTCAAGAAGAAGGATATGGCGTGGACATTACTTCTGATGGGGGTTATATTATTTCTGGAAGAACTGCTACAACTATGTGGATAATAAAAACAAATTCCACAGGAGGACATTTATGGAATGCTACTTTTACTTCTGGAGATGGTGCATCTGACTCTACTGCAAGAAAAATAAGACAAGTAAATGATGGGAATTATACTCTTATAGGAGATTATTCTCCGATGGGCGATACTAATATTTCTATTTTAAAATTAAACTCAACAGGCGGAGCAATTTGGAACGCAACTTATGATATGGGACCATCAGATTTTGCGTATTCTTTCATTCAATCATTGGATTTAAATTATACTATTGCTGGAACAAATGGTACTGAAATGTGGATAATAAAAACAAATTCCACAGGAGGACATTTATGGAATGTAACTTATAATTTTGGTGGAGCAGATGAGGCTCGAGGCATAACTCAAACCTCAGATGGAAATTATACTATCGCTGGGCATAATGGAACAGACATAATCCTATTGGGATTAAATTCCACAGGAGGACATATTTGGAATGCGAGTTATATTAGTGCTGGAACAGATAAAGCATATTCAATTGCAAATACTTCTGATGGGGGCTGTATTGTAGCAGGAGTTGCTGGAAGTGATATGTGGGTTATTAGAACAAATTCAATTGGTGGGCATGTCTGGAATAAAACTTATAATGGGGGAGGTTCAGATGAAGCATATTCTATTATTCAAACAAGCGATGGAGGATATGTTGTCGCAGGAAAAAATGGAACAGATTTGTGGTTAATAAAATTAGCATCAGATACTACCAGTACAAAAGGATTAATCAACACAACAATAGGTGCAACCCCATTTTATACTAATCAATCAAATCCGAGAAATGTGAGCTTAAATGCAGGGGACTGCACGAATATTACATTTTGGGTTAATGCTACTGGCAATGTTAATGCGAATTATACCTTTTTTGCATATGCTAATTTAACGAGCAATATGAGCATAATGAATGTTTCTGGCAACTGGAATGTTACTATAATCAGCAGTGCTGAATCAATTCCGCCTTATTTTATAACAATTCCTGCAAATACTTCTATTAATTATACCCAGGGATTTGGCGTTGATTTTAATGCGAATGATGAGACTGGATTCGGAACTTATGCTATTAATTCAACAACATTATTTAGCATAAATAGTTCGGGATGGCTGGCAAATTCTACAAATGATATTGCAGTTGGAAATTATTATATTAATGTAACAATAAATGATACAAGCAATAATATCAATTCTACTATCTATTGGGTAAATGTATCTAAAGCGAATGTTAGTTTAAGTTTATCACTAATTCCTGGTTCTGCTAATATTTCGCAGGGTATTTTTTCAAATGGGACTAGCTGCCCTTCGCAATTAACATGCAATCTTTCAAGAAATAACAGTGGGATAATCTCTAATGGACTGAATGCAACTTATTCAGCAGGATATTACAACTTTACATATAATACTAGCGGAAATGTTAACTATAGCTCTGCAATTGTTTCTTCAATTTTGAATATATCCCAGACTAGCGGGCTAGCTTATATTTATATTAATTTTTCCAGAGCAAATTTCACAGCAAATAATGACAGCTCTAGTGGAAAGTTAAACATAACTCTTAATGCAACCCTTCAAGCTGGAATAGGAAATATTGAATTATGGGTGAATGGAAGCTTGTATAATAATGGAAGCTCTCCTCAACTAAATATAACAAATTTGACTATAGGATTTTATAATGTAAGCTCAATTTATAGAGGAAATATTAATTATACTAGTTCAACTGAAACTTTTTGGATTAATGTAAGTATTGCTCCTTATTGTGGAGATAGTGTATGCAGTGCGGATGAAACTTGTTCAACTTGTTCAGCTGATTGCGGAAGCTGTTCAAGCCCTCCTGGTGGCGGAGGAGGAGGCGGAGGTTGCATAGATGATTGTAAGTTAGGAAACAGCACTATAGATTGCAGTCCTAATGTAACTAACTCTTTAAGGTTTAAGACTTGCGGTAATTTTGATGCTGACTCTTGTTTAGATTGGGGGAATTATACTTATATAGAGTGTTCTGGAGATGAGTCTTGTTATAGCGGAAAATGTATATCTGGAAACTGCACTGAAAACTGGGCCTGCAGCTGGACAGAATGTTTAGAAGAGGACAAAACATTTTATTCTTTTGCTTATGACTGCTCTGACTTAAATAGCTGCGGAAGCGAGTTTAATATTCCTTCAAAAATTGAATGTGGAAATGTAAATATAACTAACTGCACTGCTCAATTTAATTGTTCAGAATGGGGAGAGTGTTTAACTATGTATACTCTTTCAGACATAATTAATAATATAAAACCTCTTTTAAGCCAGCAGGAAAGAGTTTGTGAGGATGCTAGTTTATGCGAGAATTCTAAAATTGAGAAGCAGGAGTGCCAGACATACCTTCCTGTTTCTGCTAGAACTGCTGAATGGTGCAATGAAAGTTATACTGAATTATATAATACAAATACTGGAATTTTAATTAGTAGGATAAAAACAAACGAGCTTGATTTGAATAATGCGGAAATTAGATTTGAGATTATTAATTTTAGCGGGTATTGCAATTATTGCTATGACAGCATTCAGGATTTTGATGAGGCAGGAATTGATTGCGGAGGAAATTGCCAGGCATGCAGTGTCAGCATTAACAGAGAGAATTTGATTTTTAATAATAACAATATGGATATTAATTCTAGGTATAATTATTTTATATTAATTAGTAAATTTGCTCTTTTATTCCTTCTTTTAGCATGTTTATTCGTATTATTCTTATTAAGAAGAAAAGAGAGTGATTTAGAGAAAGTTTTAAGGTTGATAAGAAAAGCTGAAAAATTATTAATTAATCACAAGAAAGAAGAAGTGAGAAAAATATACCGAGAGATTAGAGAGATTTATCAAAGATTAAATAGTGAGAATAAGAAGAGAGTTATTGATAGGGTTATGATTATTTACCATAAGATGAGGTAGACGGAAGATTTATAAATAGTAGTAACTAGCAAATAGTAACAAACATATAAATAGTTTGAAGGAGTAATAAGAATATGGTAGAGAATTCAGGATATATACCTATGGTTGGAAGTGAAAATAAAAGAGTAACTATGCCAAGTTATTTAACAGATTTAATTGGAATTCCTCTAGTTTATGCTGGTTTAAAAACCTTAGATGTTTTTTTTGGGACTGAAGCAAGAACTTTATCTGCCCAGCTTTTTGATGAGTATTTTATCCCAAAACCTGCAGAGGATTATAGTTTTTTTGAAAATTTGAATAATTTTGTTGGTTGGACATGGCCATTAGTTCCAATTGCTGGTTTTTATTTATACGATTTTTTTATCAATAGAATTAGAAAATTGCCGAGTAGATTAAGAAAATTACCCAATAGAATGCCAGAAATAGAAAGAATAGCAACAGAGCATACTCCTAAGGAATTAGGGTATTTAAGAGAAGGATATTCTCCGGCGGATATTTTGGATGGAAAGCATTTGAAATGAATATATTCCTAATAAATTAAACTATATTTGTTCTAATCTACCAATTCTTTTCAGAGTACATTATTTTAACTTCGTTATTTAAGTTTAAGCCAGCAAGAAAGAGTTTGCGATGATGTTAATTTGTGCGAGAACTCTAAAATTGAGAAACAGGAATGCCGGACATATCTTCCTGTTTCTGCCAGAACTGCTGAATGGTGCAATGAAAGTTATACTGAATTATATAAGACAGATACTGGAATTTTAATCAGCAGAGTGAAGACGAGCGAGCTTGATTTGAATATGGATAATTCTGTTAATCCTAGCATATCGTTACAGAATTATCCAGATAGAAAATTCATCCAAAAACGTGATGCAATCAAAAGAATTTTCTATAGTGCTGAAATTAGATTTGATATTATTAATTTTAGCGGGTATTGCAATTATTGTTATGACCGCATTCAGGATTTTGATGAGGCAGGAATTGATTGCGGCGGGAATTGTCAGGCATGCAGTGTTAGCATTAACAGAGAAAATTTGATTTTTAATAATAACAATATGAATCTTGCTCATAGGAATAACAATTTGATATTAATTGCTAAATTCGCTCTTTTATCTTGACTTCGCCAGTTAAGTTTAAATGAATTCTATTTTAGACTATTTTAGTGATTGAAAGGAGGTCTAAAATAGAATGAGAAAAAATGTAAGTTTTTCTTTTGGACCGATTGCTTTAATAAATAAAATTGAGAATAAGTTTAATTTTTTTGAAATAATATTCAGGGGACTTGGCGGTAAAGCCAAGAACCTGCCCGAATCTGCTAAATTATTTTCATACAATAAATTAGCGGAATATATTTCAATTAACAAAATAAGGGAAATTTACCCTTATGAACTTTTTGAAGAATTGGGATTTAATAAAACTATCAGTGACAGAAGTCTTTACAGAAATCTTGAAAGAATCGGAAATAACTACAAATTTTTGATAGAGAACTATCAAAAATTTCTGAAGATGAACAATCTTTCTTCTGAAGAGCAATTTGTTGATTTTTCATCGAGTTATTTCGAAGGAAATAATTCGGAATTATCTGCATTAGGATATTCAAGGGATAATCGGCCTGGAAAAATGCAGATTACTTGGGGAATTTCAACAGGGATGAACGAGATTCCAACTGCTTTGACAATTCAAAAAGGAAATGTCTGCGATAAAAAACATTTTAAGTTTATGTTGAAAACTGTGAAGAAAGTTCTTGATAAAAATAGCCTTTTGATTTTTGATTGCGGCGGCAATTCGAGAAAGAATAAAGAAAAGATAATTGAGCTGGGCTTCAATTATCTTACATTAAAAGCCAAACAAAAAAATACTTATCGAGAATATATTAATTTGTTTGAACAGCAGACAAAAATAGGATTTATTATTAACAGCAGAACTTATTTTTGTGCAAAAATAAAATCTGGAGAGGAATGCCAGTATATATTCTTCTCTCCAGATTTAAAAGCAGATCAAATAAAGAAGAAAAAGAAAAAATTTATGAAGGCGTTGGCAAAAGGAGATAAAATTATTTCAAAGATTAACAAGGGAAAGCCAGTTGGAGAACATATTTCCCGAATGGGAAATATTCTTTTTAAAGGAGAGATTCAAACTTCTCTTTCTGAAATTGTTAATCCATTTATTACTGGGCTTGAAGGATATTTTATTCTTGAATCTTCTGTAGATTCCAAGCCGCAAAAGATTCTGTGTCTCTATAAACAAAGAGACAAAGCAGAAAAATTAATCAGAGATATGAAAGAAGGTTCTGATCTAAGACCAATAAGACATTGGAATAAGCAAGTGGTTATCGGATATTTATTGATTGTTTTTTTAACAAATTGTTTAGTCAAATTGACACATTTTTTGAGCAAGAATAGCGTAGTTAAAAATCTAAAATTACTCAAAAAATTTCTAAACAATTTGACAATTACAATAATTTACCAGAAAAATAGCCTAAGAAATAAGGTTTTATCTAATTTTTCAGAAGAAATAAGGCATATTTTAGGGGAAAAGCCTCCAGATATTGGTTGAAAAAGTCAATTGTCAAAAGTTGTTGAGTGAGAATTTTAGCGAGAGCTATGTGGCGAAGTCAAGTTTTATTCCTTCTTTTAGCATGTTTATTTGCTTTACTTTTATTAAGGAGAAAAGAGAGTGATTTGGAGAAGGTTTTAAGATTGTTGAGGAAAGCTGAGAAATTATTAATTAATCATAAGAAAGAAGAAGCAAGGAAAATATACAGAGAGATTAGGGAGATTTATCCAAGATTAAATAGTGAGGATAAGAAGAGGGTTATTGATAGGGTTATGATTATTTACCATAAGATGAGGTAGGCAAAGATTTATAAATAGTAGCAACTATGAGGTAGTAGCAAAAGTATAAAAATTCGGAGTTCGTAATAATCATAATTTGCTCAGTCTTCAAGAGTTTAACACCCGTACATTTTAAAAGATATGAGTATGTACTTACTACATGAACCTAATTGCAGAAGTTGAAGAAAAAGATGTTTTTATAAATGGAAAATTTCGGCTAAAAAAGTATGAAAGATTGAGAAGAGCTGCAAGAGCTCTATTATTTAATGAAAGCGGAGACATTGCTCTGATTTATATTCCCCTACTGAGTCTTTACAAACTCCCTGGAGGGGAAATAAAGTCTAAAGAGAAAATTGAGGCATCTCTAAGAAGAAATATCTTAGAGGAAACAGGATATTCCATAAAAAAGATAATTCCTCTTGGCAGGATACTTGAATTTAAGAATAAGTACCTCCAACTACAAACCTCTTATTATTTTATTTGTCATAGCTCAGGTATATCTGAGGCAATCAGCAGAAAAAATGAGAATGGACAAACCGAGTTTTCTTTGATATGGATGAACTTAGATACTGCTATTGAAACAATGAACAAAAGTCTGCCTGTAGAGTATACTCCCCAATTTATAAGAAAAAGAGATATTGCTGCTTTGACAGAAGCTAAAATTCTGTTAAGTAAGTTAAATTGTTTTTAAGTAGGACTCTGCTTTTTTTAATTCAGATTTGTAAATATGAAAAGAATCTATGAAATGAAAATAGTTTCCTACTTTCATGCCTAATCTTCTGGCAGCCTCTGAATGAATCATATGGTTAATATGAAGATTGATAAGAAAAATTAGATAAGCGTTATTGGCTCGCATATGACAATGCATATTCAATTTTCCATTAATTATCCTAAAGAAGAGACATGTCATACATGGAGGAATCAGGTTGTTTTTTGGTTTGGGTTTATCTATTAGATAGATTACTGCCTTTTTCGTACTGGAGTCTACTTTAATCAGATTAATAACTTTGTCCAATTTACCAGAAGAGAAAATTGTTTCATAATAATATTCACATTCTTCAGTTGCTTTTTTATTTTTGTAATCTCCATAAAGTTCATAGCTTATTTTGGGAATTATTCCTTTCTTGCTTAATATGATAACAGGAGTTATGTTTGCCCAACATATTTCTAATGCTGCTCTTGACTCCATAGCAATTTTTTTGTCATTATTTACAATAAACTTTTTTCTGATTAATTTTTTTAGAGTAGCGTTATATGTTTCTAATTCCGAGGAGTATCTTCCATGTATTATTTCTGGAGGTTTGTTTACCATAGATAGAAATAGTATTGTTTGTTTTTAATATTTATGCTTTTGAAATTTTAGAACAATATCTTTTTAAGTATGGTCGTACTAGATGTTTTATGAAAATACTGGGAATTAATGCATCTCCTTGGTTAGATGTTGGTCATGATGCCTCTGTTGCATTAGTTATTGATGGAGAGTTAAAATTTGCTATAGAAGAAGAAAGATTAACTCGGAAGAAAAGGGCATATGATCTTCTGCCGTTACTTAGTATTAAAGCCTGTTTGGATAGTCAAAGTCTTGAATTAGATGATATTGACTATGTTGTATTTAGTTGGGATTGGGTAAAAGTTGGACCAAGCAAGTATGCAGCTTATAGTGTTAAAACAGAAGAGATACTAAGTAAATTCTTTCCTAAAAAGTACTTTGACTATAAAAAGATTCCACAAATACGTTATGTAGAGCATCATCTGGCTCATGCGGCGAGCACATTTAGGTGTTCTGGTTTTGAAAAAGCGGCAATTTTGGTTGTGGATGGTCAAGGAGAATATTGTTCTTCTTCTATTTGGGTAGGTGATGGGAATAAAATAAAAAAAATATGGAGCAATAGCATAGAGGAGTCTATAGGCTATTTTTATAGTTCAATAGAAAGATATATAGGCATGAGAAATGGTGACGAGGGCAAACTTATGGGTTTGGCACCTTATGGAGAACCCAACGAAGAGATTATTAAAAAGTTGGAATCTATAAAATTTGCATTAAATGAGGAAGAATTAAAAAATAGATCGGGTCAGCAAAAGGCAGTAGTCACTTTATTGCTTAAGAATTTTGATGAATTATTTGGTTCGAAGGATAACACCAATACTTTGTTTAATAAAATGACTGGACAATTTTCTAAGATAGTTAACTTTTCAGAATATCAAAAGAGTATAGCTTCCTCTGCACAAAAAATAATTGAAAAAAGGATTCTGGAATTAGTTGAAAAAGCGGTTCAACTAACCGGATGTGATCGTTTATGTTTAAGCGGGGGGGTTGCTTTAAATTGTATAGCTAATCAAAGAATTTTAGAATCTGGCAGGGTAAAAGAGATCTATGTTCAGCCAGCATCAAATGACGCGGGATCTTCGATAGGTGCGGCGTTAGAATTTTGTGCGGAAAAGGGAGGTAAAAATAAGTTTAGACTGGATAATGTCTATCTGGGTCCAGAATTTACAAATGAAGAAATAGAGAATGAGCTTAGGAAGTTTAAAATAGTATACACTAAAGAGAAAGATATCTGCTTGAAATGTGCAAGACTAGTGAGTGAAGGTAAAATAATTGGGTGGTTTCAAGGCAAAATGGAGTTTGGTCCACGAGCGCTAGGCAATAGATCTGTAATTTCAGATCCTACAAAGAAAGATATGTGGGCAAAAGTGAATAAGGTAAAAGAAAGAGAATTATGGAGACCTTTTGCACCGAGTATTCTAAATGAAAAGAAGAAAGAGTTCTTTGAGCTAAATGATTCTTTTGATTTTATGATTGTAGGTTCAAACGTTGTAAATTCTAAAATAGGAGTTATTCCTGCTGTAGTTCATGTTGATGGGACTGCAAGACCTCATGCGGTGAAAGAAGAAGTAAATTCTAGATTTTATAATTTAATTAAAAATTTTGAAAAAATAACAGGTGTTCCAGTAGTTATGAATACTTCATTTAATGGCAAAGGTGAACCTATTGTTTGCACACCAAGAGACGCAATAAAAGCATTTTATAGTAGTGGTCTAGATTACTTGGCATTGGGAGATTTTCTAATAAAAAAATAATTAGAGACTATAAGCTAATTTTAGTCTTTCAAGAGTATGTGGGGTGAGTTTCATTTCTTCGGCTTGTTTTAAAGTAAACCACCCAATTTCTTCGGTTTCGTCAAGTGGTTTTGGTTCTCCTTTGTCTATCTCTGACACAAAACATATGTTTAATTTTCCACTTTCATTCAAATGGCTCTCAATGTACCTCAAATTTTTAATGTCTATTCCCACTTCTTCATGAACTTCTCTCCTTATCTCGCTTTCAAGTATATCTGGTATATTTCCTCTAGACTCTACTTTTCCTCCAGGTATACCCCAATATCCTGGGAGGACATCCTCAGTCATACTTCTTTTTGCAAGTAAAACCATCTTGTCTGAGTTAAATATGACTGCTACAATCACTATTTTAAATAAGTATTTTTCTTCCATAACTAAGAGACCACAATATGTTTTATAAATTTATGCAATCAATCTGCTGTTAGAACTTATTTGGACAACTGATAACAGGGGATCGAATGAATCTTTTATAATTAGCGATTCTGTTTCATAAACTAATTTGTTTGCTAAATCAAAAAGTTTCTCAGGGATACTTATCTTAAAAAATTCTTTTTTGGGCCACCAATCTTTTTTAGGAAGTCTAAATCTATCCAGGGCATCTGCACATTTTAATATGTTTATCATGCTACCAAATTTTAAAAGTATATCTGTAGATATAGAGTCATATTCTACTTCGTGATATTTTACAGAAATGGCTATCTCTTCTACGTCTTCTTTTTTTATATCGCAAAAGATATTTTTATTTTCTAAAAACCACTTAGATGCTCTTTCTCCATGGTTTGGATCATAGTTATCTGATACTCTTGCAATATCATGAATTGAAGCGGCAATTAAATACTTTTTATAGTCGCTAATATTATTTAAGATGCAAAGAAGGTATGTAAATAGAATTACTCTTAATGCATGAGATTTGCCATGGATGCTTAACAGTCTAGAGCGAGTATTAAACCAATCAGAATGAGGGGCAAGCTTTATAAAAATATTTTTGTTTAGAGGTTTAAATGTTTTTTTTATTTCAAATATACTAACTTCATCAAATTTCTGATTTTCTTTAAACCAATCAATTGTGGAAACATCTAATACCTGGAGTTCATCAAAAATATGATTTTTTATTCTTAAATAAAGGGGGGCTTTCATCTTATAGTTGTTTTTGATTTATCTATAATCTCTGGTTCTAATTTTATCTTTAGTTCTTTTAATATCTTTAGTTTTTTTGTATTGGAATTAAATTCTGCTTCAAAAACCTGGTAATTAGCTCCTAAATCTTCTAAACAAGGATTTATGCCTATTTCTCCTTTAGGCAGAATTGAATATATTGGGCAAATAATATTTTCTTTTTTCCAAAAATCATAGATTATTTTTGCTCTTTCTCTTTCAAATAGATTCTTATCATAAAATTCTCTATAGAGGATTTGACCTATTAAAGATGGATGATTTGTTATTAATTCATCAAAGTCTTTGTAGTTATCTCTTATTAGCGATAAGGATATCTTTTTTAGATAAAATCCTATTCTCCATTTTATAAAATTAATAAATTGTTCTTGATTGAACTGCTTGAAGATATCAGAGCTATGCAAATATTGCGATATCTTATTTAATGATATAAAAAAGTCAATCATATTAAACTTTTTGAGCATTGAAGGACACAAATCTGAAATAAATTTTTTATGGGGTAGGTTATAAAGCTCTCCCTTAAAGGAGTAGTCATATGCCTTTTTATTGTCTTGAAATAGCAAGATGTATTCTGCTAGAACTTCATATGATATAAATCTCAACGAAGGTATTTTTGCAAAAAGATTATCATAAACCTGCTCAAATTCTCCATAAGATAATTTGTCTAATTTATAACCTACAAATGTATTAATTAGTTCTTTATTATTCATAATCTGATTGAATACTCTTTTTTCAAGTTCTTTGATGAAAGAGACGTCTATTTGCGGTTTCAAATTTTTCCAGGTCTGACATTCTATCTCTCCAAAATTAGTATAATCGACTCCCCAATTTTTCACATTGGTAGTATTTTCTTTATCGGGTGTAATTTCTATACAGATTGCACTAATCTTTTTTTTAGTATTTTTTGGAAGCTGAAAGAAAAAATATTGTTCAAAAATGTTATGCACTGTATTATCCTGGTGTACTGGGGAACAATACACTGCCGCACCCAATCCCCCTCCACTCGCGAATACTTTACCGGTCTTTAAAATTTCATTAAAAGAGGGGGTTAAATGAACCAACATTATTCTTTTAAAATCTAGATTGTATGTGTTAGAAATTAGTACTCTGCCATTTGGAGCATTTTTTACAAAAAAGTTGAACCATGCTAAGTCTAACTCTTTAATAAATTCTTTTTGGGAGAGGTTTAACATACTTTCATTATGAGCATATAAGTCTGTCTTACTTTTTTCTTCAGTATAATTAAACCATTTTATGTTGCTCATTTCAAATCTTAAGATATTTTTTTATTAGTTCGTTTATTTTTTCAGGAGATAATTCGCCATCAATAACCTGAATATTAAATCTGGAGTCTCCGATAATCTCACTAACCACCCGTTCATATAATTCGTAATATCGGGATAAATTATTTCTTCTAAACTCCTTTTTGTCTGGCTGGTCCATTGCGGGGTTGCATCTGTCGATTAATGTCTTTTTTGAAACATTAAATATAAATGTAATCTGAGGTATGACTGACTGAATTTTCTTTTTATTCTTAGGATTTACAGAAGTTAATGCTTCATCTAAACTTATATGGGGCATGATCTGTCGCATTGAAAATAATCTGGAGATAAAAGTTCTATCCATTAATAAGAAGGCACAATCTGAATTGGATTGTTTGGCAATTTGAGGTAATCTTCTATTTGCATGATATGTTGCTTCTCTAGAAAGTCTTTGATAAAGTAAATTTCGTCTTTGAATTTGATCTTCTAACGATTCTTCTTTTTGAAAAAAGTATGAGTAGTTATTTTGCCACCAAGAAGATCTGGGATCATAGGATTCATTTCCTAATCCTCTTCTTGTACCATCTCCTCGTATTACTTCAAAGGGCAGACTATTAGCATAAAGATAATCGCTTAAAAGAGCTATTTGAGTCCCTTTTCCAGACCTATGTAGTCCTTCAAAACCAACTACTTTTATCTTACTGCTCATAAGGAGTCTCAACAATTGGAGAAAGGTCATTTACTTTTGATGCTGCGGATTTATAGATTGCAGAAATTAATCTCACACTATTTCTATGCAAGGTAAAATCAGAAATATATCCTTTTTTTCTGCTTCCTTCAAGGTAATTAAGGAATTCTAATACTGCTTCTCTCCTTGCATCTTCTTGATGTCCTCTTGAGAGTTTAGGCATAAGATTATTTTGCAGTTGTCTTATAGATATCTTTTCATAATTTTTCCATTCCTTATTAAATTTATCATTTCTGAAAATATGAATGTCAAAATGATATTCTCCTCCAGTGTCATAATTTGGTTCTGAACCCAATTTAATTTCTGAAGACTGAAGAGAGTCTATATGTATACACTGAAAAGGTCCCTGTTGTATAATATAACTCTCATGTCTAATTCTGCCATTACCTTTATACAGATTTTTGTTGGGTATTAAATTCCCTCTCTGGGAAAAACTATTATGTATTAAATTTAAGCTGCAAAGAGTGATTGTCTTTTCTCCCTTCCTGAACCTCATATTGATAAATGCGTCAATTTCTCCAAAGTTTTTCATTTTAGAGATTAGTTCTTCTTGATCGTACTTATTATACTTGTCAAAATCTTTAAATAGGCGGTAGTAGTCTTTTAATTCAATTTGAGAGATATAATCCGTGGGCTTCAAAAAATTAGAAAACACTTCTACGTTATCTATTTTCTTATCTTCGCTTTTAGTTGCATCAAAGAAGAAGTTGAGTATATCAACAAAATGATATCCTGAATGCGAGCACTTGCCAAATCCATGATTAAATGAATGGTAGTCAATATCGATAATTTCATTAGGCAATCTCCACTGACCGTCTGAATGGCTAATTTGTATGGATGTAATTGGACAATTTGTTTTATCGAATATCTCTTTTATTAATTTTCTTACTCTTTGAAAACCTTTATGAAATCTTCTTTGTGATACTATTGAAAAGAGAATTTTATCTTTTTTACATTTATACAGACTATAAAGATCCTCGTAATCCTTATTTAATTCTTCTGCTTTATCAATGTTATTACACATGTCCTTATGTGCACTTATTGGTTTGTCCATTAAAACAGAGATATCATTTTTTAGAGCCCACTTCGCATACTGTCTGTGATATAGTGGGTCGGAAGATATTATTATTCCTTTAGGTCTATAAATCTTAATTAGGGAATCTAATTTTGAGTATGCCGTTTCAGGAAGATCTTTTAATTCTTCTGAAAATTGTTTAAGAAATACAATTTTTACTGGTTTAAATTCTTCACTAGAAAAGAATTCTTCGATACTTTCTTTTTTGTTTATAATGTCTATAATGATAAAATTATATCTTGATTTTTCAGACTTTAAAATTGGATAATATATTCTACGTGCGTGATAACCAAATCCCACTAAGAGTATGGTTTGTGTCATATTAATACCATAAAATCTAGGATTTTAAAGTTATGGGTTTATTACTATAAAGTAGTTTTTGTATGCCTTAGTAAGAAACATAAGTTTCGTTTTAGATAATAAGGATAAGAAGAGGGTTATTGACAGAATTATGATTATTTATCATAAGATGAGATAGGCGGAAGATTTTTATAGAAATAGTTAAATATCCTATAGGCATTCTTTATTTATGAAAATGCAGTTTATCATCTTTATAGCGATCCTTTTATTGATATTTCTAAATTTTAATGTAACTTATGCTTCATCAGCTATGCCAGATTTAGCTATCAATAATGAAACTATGGAGTGTGCTTTATTTTATCAAGGAGATGATGGATGTGCTAGTATTGATATCCTTCCAGGATGGGAATCAATTAGAATCTCTATAGAATCTTATTCAGATTTTGGTCTCGGTCCTGAATTGTGCCCTAGTGGCTACAAGTTTTTGGGGGAATTTGATCCAATTCATGGGAAAGATAAAACTCCTTTTTGTTGTACTTGCTGTCATGATGGTTCTTGGGGGGATTGCAATGATACTATTGTTAATCTTAAAGAAAAAAAGTGTGCCTTTTTAGATAATGCGACTAATTGCGATCAACTTCCGGATAATTGGGGGTATTATAATGTTCAAGATAATATTCGAGGATGTCCTTCTGAGGATTATGAATGGATAAACGAGACAATTAAATGCAATAAAACTAACAATCCTATACAAGTTATTTATTTTTTGAGTTTTATTTTCATAATCCTTGTTTTAATTCTTATAATATTTTTGTTATCTAGATTTTTTAACCGAAGATTATAACAAAAATATATTAATAGTGGATAAAAATATCCCTTTTCTATATAGAAAAGTTTATAAACAAACATTTATTCTAGTATTTATGTATGAACTTGAACTGATAAAACTGAAGAATACTCCTTTATTTAGCTTGTCTGATGTCTCGCAAATTGTATCTGGAAAAGAATATGCCAAGAAATTAGTTAAAAGACTTGTTATGAATAAAAGAATATTAAAAATAAAGAGGAATGCTTATACTTTTTATGAGGATCCTTTTCTTATCAGCACTTTTTTGGTTAAGCCGAGCTATATTTCTGGAGTTTCTGCTTTGTATTATCATAAGCTAATAACCCAGATTCCAAGAGATATTTTTTGTTTTACCGTTAAACAGGAAAAAAAATTTCATTTTTTTGAAGACATTTATTTTAGACATTCCAATTTTTTTTGGGGGTTTGAAATGCAGAAATATGAAAGCTTTACTATTCCGATAGCAACTCCTGAAAAAGCAATTATAGATTCTATAGGAATTACACCTCTTTCTATAATTGAAGAGGCATTTGAAAAAATTGATATAGAAAAAATGATTCAGTATTTAAAAAAAATTAAAAAAAGCAGCATTATAAAAAGAGCAGGATACCTGTTAGAAAAAAAAGGATATAATGTTTATAGCAAATTAAATAAATACATAAATAACAAGTATATTGTGCTTGATCCCCTAGCTAAAAAAACTGGGAAAAGAGACAAAAACTGGAGAATTATAATAAATGTTTAAATAGAATAATATGATAACAAAAGAGCTGCTTTTAGAATCTGCAAAAAAGAAAGGTCTGCAAAATAAAGAATATATAGAGAAAGACTATTTTCAGGATTTATTTTTGTATCACTTATTTAGAAAAACAAACCTTTTGGTTTTTAAGGGTGGAACAGCATTATACAAGCTTTATAATCTTCAAAGGTTCTCTGAAGATTTGGATTTTTCTCTGCTTGAAAATTTAGATGTTGAAAGTATGATAAAAGAGATTATAAAGAATTTTGAAAATGCGGAAATCAAAGATATTAAAAAAACAGAATATTCTATTCTAGTAAAAATTGGTTTTAAGGGATTATTAACAAAGTATAATACTTTAAGAATAGATATCAACTTAAAAAATCCTTTTTTAGAAAAATTTGACATAAAAAATTACACCTCTCAGTATGTTGACATAAATCCATTTTATGTTAGAATTATGAGTTTAAAAGAGATTATAGCTGAAAAGATTCATTCTTTACTAGCAAGAGATAAAGCAAGAGATTTATATGACTTGTTTTTCTTGCTTAAACTTGCTGATTTTGAGCCCGAACTTGTTGAAAAAAAGCTTAAAATTTTTAAAATGAGCCTAAATTATAAGGAGATAGAAAGAAAGATAGAAAAAATAGAAACCATATGGGTTAAGGAGTTAAAGCCATTTGTTCTTGGGGAATTGCCGGAGTTTGACTCTGTTAAGGCGTTTGTTTTAAGCAGAATTATAAATAAATAAAGATAACTGCTGACGGATGTAGCATAAATAACGCAGTTATAGATAATGACTTAATTTTGTTATATCTGGCAGTTATTTATCTACGTCAGAAATCCTCGATTTCTGAGCGCTCTCAGGAATTAGCAAATTCCTGAAGTCTGGAGAACTGACAAAAACGTCACATAATCAAGTCAGTTGTCTATATCCATATCATAAGATGAGGTAGACGGAAAATTATTATAGAAATAGTTAAAACTTCCGCAAGAAATTATTGTGCTCACTTTAGTGGATAGAAGATACCAATGTTTTATTTCTAAAATTATGCTTAAAGTGGAGTAATTGAAGGATAAAGATTTTTTTCACTTTTCTCTCTTCAGTTATTTCTTCTCTCTTGTTCTTCTGGCTAAAAACATTTGTCTATATTTTTCCATGCGTTCTTTGTATATCGGAGTGCATATTGGGCAATTTCCATGTGAAAATCTATATTCTCCTTGTTTTTCTTGCTCTACAAAACTATTATAAATTGTATCTTGCTCTTTATCTCCTGTCGGATATATCCAATTGCCTGTTTCTGGCTCTTTTATTGCTCCGCATTCTACTCTTGGTAAATTTCCCATATTAGGAATACCCATACATTTAGTTATAATTTTACTTTCCTTGCCTGTTCTTCCTTGAGTTTCATCTGTCATGTTCATAAATTATATATTTTAAGCTGCTCTTCTCCTTTTTGGTCTTGTCGGGTTATTATTGGGATTTTTTGCTTCTAACTTTTCTATAATTATTTCATAGTCTGTTTTGTATGGAGTTATAGGATAATAAATCAGTGAAGTTGAGAGTTCTCCCCTGCTCCATGTTTCTGCAACTTTGCATGGGATTCTTCTGTTGTTATATCCGAATACTTCCCCTTTATGAGGTATTAATCCCATTTCTGCTATTTTTTCAGGAGAGATTCCATTTCTTTTTTCTTCTATCATGTTATCTTCTCTCCCAGTTTCTTTCTTTAACTTGCGGCTTTATTCCTGAATCTGTTCTTGCCCTTACTTTTCTGAAATATTCTTGAGTTTCTGCAGGAAGATTTGTGTTATTTTTTAGAGATTTCATAAAATTTCCTATTCCACAATTATATACTGAAGCAACATTTTCTATTGTGGGTTCAATATTATACCATTCCAGGTATTGAACAATCTTTTGTATATACCAGCTTCCTATTTTTCTATTAATCTCTTCATCAAATAAATCTTTTTCTGAATATCTTTTATGGGGGTTGCATTTATTCCATTCTGCCAGTCCACCTTTTGGTGTTATCTGCATTAATCCTCTTGCTCCTGATGTTTTATTGTGGGCATTAGGATTTCCGTTTGACTCGACTGAAATAATTGCATCTCTAAAGGCATCAAAATTATAAGCGTGTAAGTTATGATAAAATTCTCCTGCATCAGGATTTCTGCTTTCTGGACCATTCCCAATAGTATACTCCACGGTATCCTGTTGAACTATTTCTGTTTTAGGGATAGATGCAGTTTGTGCTTCTTGCTCCAATTTTCCAGGTTTTCCTCCAGAAAATGGCAGACTACCTGCTAAAGCGGCTAGGCTTATTACTGCAATAACTGCTTTTGTTGGGTCTAGAGATTTTGCCATTTTACTCCTAGTTTGTTACTATTTTGCAGTAAATACTATTTATAAAGCTTTCTATTTCTTGTTAGTCGGTAAGTTTAAAATATCGGGTTTTCTTAGTTAAACTATGAAAATACTAAGCTTGCATGTTGATTATATTAAGTTTAAGCCGGTTAAGAAAGCGATAAAAGAGCCAGAAGAGCTTTCTGAAGAGGGAAAAAAAGAGAAAATTATAAAAGAGGCTCTCGTGATATTTACTGCTGTAGAAAAGAATGATTCTGATGAGAGCTTGAAATTGCTTGTTGAGAATGTAAAAGATATAGCGAGCCAGGTAAAGGCAAAGACTATTGTTTTGTATCCGTATGCTCATTTATCCTCAAATTTAGGCAAGCCCGAGCTTGCTTTGAGTTTGTTGCAGAAAGCTGAAGCTGAATTGAAAAAAGAAAAATTTAGTGTTGAAAGAGCCCCATTTGGATATTATAAAGAATTTGAGCTAAAATGCAAGGGGCATCCTCTTGCAGAATTAAGCAGGGAGATAAATTTAGAACAACCAAAGAAAAAAATGCAGAGAGAGATAATAATGGATAACATTGAAAAAAAACATTATTTCTTGACTCCAGAGGGAAAAGAATACGAGATTAATATCAAAAACATTGATGAAGTTAGGGAAACTTTAAAAGAAATAGGAGATGAAACCTTTACAACTTATGTCCTTTATACAGAGATAAAAAATGTTTCAAGTAAAGAACCTCCTTCAATAAAAGAAATGCAACAACAAGAATTAGTGGGTTATGCACCAGAAGCCGATTCTGGGCATTTTAAATTTTATCCTAAGGGTAACCTCATTTTTGAATTGTTGAAGGACTGGGCGCATGAGATTGCAATAAATAGATTTAATTGTTTGCAGATTGAAACCCCAATTATTTACGATTGGAGCGATCCCGAAATAAGAGAACAAGGGGGAAGTTTCCATGAACGGCATTATGTTGTAAAAGGACCCGATGACCCTAAAAAAGAGTGGGTTATGAGATTCGCCGGAGATTTTGGATTATTTAAGGTGGTAAAAGCAGCCTCCCTGAGTTATAAAAATCTTCCATTAAGAATATACGAATTTAGTAAAAGTTTTAGATTCGAACAAAAAGGAGAGCTTTCTGGATTAAAAAGATTAAGAGGGTTTCATATGCCAGACATTCATAGTTTTACTCCCGATTTAGATGCGGGGTGGGATGAATATAAAAAGCTTTATAAACAATATGATGACCTTGCAAAAGGAACCGGTGTAAAATATGCAATTGTTTTTAGAATTGTAGAAGAGTTTTATAAGAAACATAAAGATCAACTAATTGAAATGTTAAGATATTCTAAGGCCCCTGCTTTTATAGAGACTCTTTCGGGAATGAAACATTATTGGGCAGTTAAGCATGAATTTCAGGGATTAGACTCTGTCAACGGTTCAACTCAATTGTCAACGGTTCAACTAGATGTTAAAGATGCACAAACTTATGGGATAGTTTATAAAAATAAAAATAATGAAAAAAAAGGATGCACTATTGTCCATAGTTCTATAGGAAGTATAGAACGATGGATTTATTGTATATTAGAAAAAGCGTTTAAAATGCAAAAACCGCAACTTCCATATTGGCTTGCTCCGACTCAGGCAAGAATCTGTACAGTATCACAAGATTTCATTAAAGATGCAGAAAAAATAGCAGAACAAATGAATAAAAGCGGGATAAGAACAGATATAGATGATAAAGATATAACTCTTCCCAAAAAAATATCTGAAGCTGAAAGAGAATGGATTCCTTATATTGTTGTTTTTGGAGAAAAAGAATTAAAAAGTAATAAACTTGCTGTAAGAATAAGACAGACGGGGAAAATTGAGAGTCTTTCTGAAAAAGAGCTAATAGATAAATTAAAGAGAGAGCAGGAAGATATGCCCTGGAGAGCCCTTCCTTTGCAAAGGCTAGTATCCAAAAGACCCATATTTGTTGGATGATGGAAAAAAAAAAATTATCACACTAAAAGCCGCGATTTATACTTTAGGCGAATCCATAGGTTTTAAAGAGGCAGAAACTTATTGGAAAATTTTATCCAAAGAAAAATTAATTGGATTAAATAAAAGTAAAAAATATAGGATATTTCAACAACTTTTTAAGCAAGGTTTTCTTTTTAAGATAAGAAAAGAAGGGATGTTTGAATATCTCCCAGTACCCCCCACTTTTTTACAAGAATATGGTTTAGAAAATAGTTTACTGACATTTTATGAAAAAGAATACACTAAGAATTATCCCAATTTATTTTCTGAAGACAAAATATTTTTAGAGACCTCTGAAAAATCTTCCATGCTAATTGATAACCTTCTTTTATTCTTAATGAGACAATTTATGAAAAAGGGGGCTAAACTACTTATCGGTGGACCTACAATATTCCTTTTATTAAGCAGATTAGCCTCTCAAAAAATGGATAAAATAGAGTTTATTGGAATTGAAGAATTCTTCAAAAAAGAGGGTCTTTTGAATACCTCGGTTATTCTTAGACCCAAACCCTTGATTGCAGACCGAAGATTTTGTGTTGTTGATAATAGACTATTAATCAGCTTTTTTAAAACTGTGGATAATATTTATATTGGGTATATCACCTCTAATCCTGAGAAAATACAAGAAAAGCTTGAAGAGTTTAATTTTATTAGAGGCTTTTAGCGATAATTAAATACCCTGTTGTTTCTTTCCCAACTTTTTTTAATTCATAGTATATAATCTATAAAGGGTTAGCCTTTTTAGGTGCTAACCCTTTTGTGTTGTTATTCACGCAACACAAATATACCAAAAAGAGAACAAAGAAAAACCTTTCTATTCAGTCAAACTTATCTTTCAAGAGCATTGGGATA
>JACPLT010000011.1 GCA_016186365.1 Candidatus Pacearchaeota archaeon
AACAAAGATGCAGAATTTTTCAGAATGAGGTATAATCATTTTAGACCTCATACAAGCTTAGAAAAGAAGTGTCCCGCAGATGTTTATTTTGATTTTAGCAAATGGATTTAGGGGTAGGACATATGTCTCCTGGGCGCACACTGTTTAATATGAGCCCAATCAGATTTGAACTGACGACCCCCGCCTTTCTTCGACAATATGTCTTGAAAATAAAACTCTAGCGAGTTTTACTCATATAAGAGCGGTGCTCTAACCAGGCTGAGCTATGGGCTCATATAAAATCTGATATAAAGAGCGTATTTAAAATTTACTTATTTTGAGATTTCAGCATTAAAATCATATAAACTTAGATATTCTAATAAAAAATTCAACTCTTCTGGAAGCTGTTCAGATATAAATTCTTTTAGAACAAGAACCCTCTTTTTATTGAAATACTGGCTACAGGCAATTTCTTTTAATGCTCCCCATGCCCAGCCGATACATACAAATAAATCAGACTGCCTATTAAACTCATCTGCCTGGCTATCCCAGCTTTTTGAAGAAATGGTTTCTCCTAATTCTGTATTAAGATAATTTTTGTAATCTTTTTCTTCACTAGGAATGACTAAAAATATCTTTTTACCTCCAAATTCAAGATATTTTTTTCCAAAATATTCCATCAAGGAGTTTTTATCAGGAGTTAATACAATTTCGTTTCCTGATTTAGCAACAATTTCTGCTGCTTTATCAAGAAGGTTCTTTCTCTTCTCCAGATCTCCTGAAAAAAGTTTATTTGGACCGGTTATTCCTATTCTCATTTTTTTTCTATACTTTTTAGTATTTATTTATTTTTGCCTAGTTTCATCTCTCTAGTAATTGCCTCATCACAGCAATAAAATTTTTAGCTCTATCCAAAGAAGTTTTTGCTTTTGCTATTTTTATCCTTTTTTCATCCATTTTGAAATTAAATTATAATAATTTTCTCTTCCGTATAAGATAATATTATTTTTAACAATTTCTTTTCCTAGATTATTTTCTTTTTTTTCAAGCATTGATTCAAATTCTTTTATATTAAAATAATGAATTTCAAGATTTAATGGGAGCAATTTTATTTTAGATATTAATTCTTCTGTTTTGTTCTGATTATCTGAAATTATGCAGATATCGATGTCTGAATTTTTAACATTTGTTTTTTTAACAAAAGAGCCAAATATTAAGATAATAAAAAATGGGTAATTCAAATTTTCAGCATCTTTTTTAATTAAAGCTAACTCTTTATTTTCTTTTAAGAATTCTTCTGTTCTTTTTGATTCTACTAAATAAATATCCAAATTAGGAGATAATCTTATTTCAATAAGATTAGTATTTCCAAGCTTATTTTTATAAATAATTTCTGAAGAAAAGTTATCTATAACATTAAATGTATTTTTGTAATCTGTATTTACTTCTTTGGATATTTTCATTATTGAAGCAGGAGTTTTGTTTTCAATTAAATATTTCAGAATTTTTTCTTTTAGGCTGAAGTTTACCTTATTTTTAGGGTTTATAGTATATTTTACCATAATATTATGGTATATTATGCCATATTTAAAGTTTTTGGTTATTCAGTTTTATCTCCCTAACATAAACTTGATAATCTTCTTCGCTATGTAAAATTAGGATAAGTTATTTAATAATTTTGGATTTAAAATTGTTCAACACTTTTTTGACTATTTCAGCACTCTTTTCAATAGGACAGCCATAAGCTCCTGTAGAAATTGCAGGAAATGCGATGCTTTCGCAATTATTTTCTTCTGCTAGTTTCAGACAATTAATATAGCAATTTTCTAATAGATTAATATTTTCTGAATAGTATCTTGGTCCAACTGTGTGAATGATAAATTTAGCTGGAAGATTATATGCTTTAGTTACAATAGCTTCTCCTGTTCCCAGCCCGTCTGGAAGTTTTTCACCTCGTAATTTTATGTATTCTTCGAGCAATTCTTTCCCAGCAGCTTTGTGAATTGCTCCATCTACCCCTCCACCACCCATGAGTGTGTGGTGAGCCGCATTGACGATTGCGTCTGCTTTGACTTTGGTTATGTTTCCTTTGATGATTGTGAGTTTCATGTTATCCTTAAGAAATTCGTTTAAATAAATCTTTAGATGGGTAACACAAAGACTTTTTAATAGGGTTTTCTTTGGTTATTTATGGACTTATCAGAGAAAGAAACACGAGAAAGGATAATAGACCCTTGGCTAAAAGATAGTGCTAATTGGAAAGAAGAATATATTAGACGAGAGGTTAATTCTGTTAAATCTGATTTTAAAATTAAAAGATATGAAATTAAGAAAGGAGAAGGAAAAGAAGAAGGAAGGTTTATTGATTATGTTTTATTAGACGAACATAAAAATCCTTTGGCTATAATTGAAGCTAAGAGATTCTCTTTAGATGCAGAAAAAGGAAGTATTCAAGCAACCACATATCAAAAGGATATTGAATCACAAATAGGTTTTGCTATTCCAATATTTTTAACTAATGGACAAAAATGGTTTTTTAAAGAAAAAGGCTACCCTACTCGCGAAATTTCAGGACCATTTTCACAAAAAGACTTACAAAGAAGAACACAACTAGCTAAAGAAAGACAAAAGTTATCTACAATAGGAATTAGTCCTAAGATAGTTGATAGGTCAAGAAATATAGAGATTGCTAAGCAAATTTTAGATTATCTAGAAAAGGGAAATAGAAAAGCTTTAATTAATATGGCTACAGGAACTGGCAAGACCAGGGTTTCTATGGCTATAATTGATTCTTTAATCCGAGCAAGATATATACAGAATGTTTTATTTGTTGTAGACAGAATTTCTCTAGGGAGACAGGCAATGAACCAAGGTTTTAAGACTTTTCTTCGTGGAGAGCCAACTTGTTTATTAAATGAAGAACCATTTACTCAAGATGCGCGGCTTTATGTATCTACTGTGCAGACTTTAATGGAAGAAAAAAATGGCGAAGGAAACTTTTTTCAAAAATTTAGCCCTGGATTTTTTGATTTAATTATTTTTGATGAGGCTCATAGGTCATATTATGACCGGCGAAATTTGGTTTTCAAATATTTTGATGCAATTAAAATAGGACTTACTGCAACGCCTTCAAAAACCGAAGACAGAAATACTTTTGATTTATTTGACTGCCAGAGTGGCGAGCCAACTGTTAAATATGATTATGATGAAGCAGTTAGAGATGGTGTTCTTGTTCCTTATGATGCTCAAATCATCGCGACAAAAGTTACCGAGTTAGGAATTAAAGGAATTGAATTAGATGATGAATTAAAAACTGCCTTAATTCAGCAGGATGAAGATCCAGACCATTTTCAGGTTCCTGGCACGAGGTTTGCAAAATATTTTACTGATAAAGAAACAAATGAACTCATTGTTATAGAGTTTATGAACCGCTGTTATAAAACTGAAGATGACAAACCATGCAAGACCATATTCTTTTGCTCTAGTGTGGAACATACCGAAGAATTAAAAAAAGTATTTGATTTACTTTATCCTAACTTATGCGAAGAGGTTTCTATTATTGTTTCTAAGAAAGATAGATATATGGATGAAGTAAATAGATTTATTAAAGATCCAAGTCCTAGAATAGCGTTATCTGTCGGTGTTTTAGATACTGGAATAGATTTGCCAGAGATAATGAACTTGGTTTTTGTTACCCCTGTTTTTAAAGATATAAGATTTTGGCAAATGCTTGGCAGAGGAACAAGGAGTTTATCTGCATGCAAGAATAAATCATGGCTTCCATTAAAAGATGGAATACATAATAAAGAAGATTTTAGAATTCTAGATTTTAAATTTGGGGATTTCTCAAATATTAAACAGCACCAATTAGAAACAAATGATAAATCTAAAATATCTGAAGATGTTAAGATTAAAATATTTCATAAGGAAGTGGAATTACTTAGGAGAGAATTAACTCAAAATGAAAAAGAGATAATAGAAAATAGAATTATTGAAGATATTAAAAAAATTGATAAAAGATCTTTTATTGTCAAACCTAAAGTTGAAATAATCAGGAAAGTTGTGTCTAAGAGATTTGATTTAAAGGAGCATATAGATGATCTGAAGAAAGAAATCGCTCCTTTGATAAGATTTACTGATTTTGGCGATGGCAGAGTTCAAACATTTATTTCACATTGTGTTGATTTATTTGGCTATGTGAAGGAGAGAGATACTGAATCAATATTAGAAGAACAAGATTTTTTGATGGAGAGGATAGAAAATGTTTGGAGTTCAAATCTGCAAGTTGTTAAAGAAAAACATGAAAGGATAATGAGAGTAATGCAGGATAAGTTTTGGAGAGATTTAACTTTTGCAGATATTGATTTTTTGATTAGAGAAATCGCTCCTTTAATGAGATATTATGAACTAGAAAGGAAAAAAATAATCAAGATAGATGCTCCGGATTCAACAAGAAGTATAGAAGATTTTAAAATGAAAGTTAAAGAAGATCCAGATCTAGAATATTTTATTAATACTAACCCTTTGATTAAAAAGATAAAACAAGGTGAAGGAGTAACTTGGAAGGAGCTTTTTGAAATTGAGAAACAATTAAGAGAGCTTAATTCTGCTTGGACAATTGAAAATATACAAAAAAGAAAAGATTTTGTTTTATTTTTAAGAGATATCCTTAATTTGAAAGACTTGCCGGACCCTCAAATAATGATAAAAGATGAGTTTGAGAAGCTTATAGTAGAGAATAATAAAGAGTATAATGCTGAACAAATTAAATTTTTGAGGTTATTAGAGAAGTTTTTTGCTTTTAACAAGCATCTAACACCTAAGGACTTAACAAACCATCCTTTGGCTGATGAGAATCCTTTAGACAAGTTTAGCTCTGAGCAACTTAAGGAGATAGTTAATCAAGTTGAGAAGATTAGGATAAAATAGCGGTTTACATATGTAGACTTAATTGTAGAAATATTTATAAAGCCTGATTTCTAATATACTTTATGGAAGAGATTAATCCCGAAAAAGAAGGAATGAAAGAAGCAAAAAAGTATACTTCACTTTCAACTAGACTGCCTTATACAGATGCGGTTCTTTTTAGTATGTTTTGCAAAAGATTGGGAACAAATACTTCTGAAAGATTAAGACAGCTGGTTATTTACGATTTAAAAAAACCGATAAAGCAGACTTCTGCAGGAATTAATAAAATAAAGTATGACAAAGTTCATAATTCGTTTAGTTGGTTTGTTCTGTTAGATTCTGGCAGGGAAATTAAAGTGCTGGATAATCTTTCACTTGAATTTTTAAAGAATTTTCAGAATGAAATTCAGGAAGCAATTAAAGAAAGAAATGACTGGGTACATCAGACAAATTCAGATTCCGTGGATATTCCTAGAGAAATAATTGGAGAAAAAAAAGATGAATGAAAAAGAATTCGAATTAATTTTGAAAGAAGGCGAGGGGCAATTTGTAGAATTTAAAGAAAATTTAGATGGGAGATTTGCTAAAGAGATTGTTGCGTTTTCAAATGCTTCTGGCGGGAGAATCTTTTTTGGGATTACAGACAAAAAAGAAATTAGAGGAATAAATATTACGAATGAATTAAAGTCTAGAATTATCGACATTGCAAAAAATTGCGATCCTTTGATTATTTTAACTCTTAAAGAATTTAAAAATATCTTGATAGCTGAAGTTGCAGAAGGAAAAAATAAGCCATATCAATGTTCAGATGGTTTTTTTATGAGGCTTGGGCCAAACTCACAAAAACTAACCAGAGACCAAATTTTGGAATTTAGTATAAAAGAAGGAAAGATAAGATTTGATGAGCAAATATGCGCTGATTTTGATTTTAAAGATTTTGACGATATGAAATTCGAATACTATCTCAAATTAGCAGGAATAACAAATAATATTTCAAGAGCTGAAATTTTAAAGAATTTGGAGGTTTTAACAGATAAGGGGATGTCAAACGCAGGGGTTTTGTTTTTTGCAAAAGAGCCTCATAAGTATATCTTTTCTTCTAGAGTTAGGTGCATTCATTTTAATGATAATAAAAGGGTTGAGATTTTAGATAAAAAAGAGGTTGATTTAGGGGTTATAGGCAATATAGAATTTGCCATAAATTATCTTAAAGAAAGAGTGCCGGTCAGATACGAGATAAAAACTGCCAAAAGAAAAGAATTTCCAGAATACCCTTTTGATGCATATAGAGAAACAATAATTAATGCAATAATTCATAGAGATTATTTTGAAGTTGGAGAGGTTGCAGTAGAAAAATTAAAAAACCAGATTATAATAAATAACCCCGGAGGATTATTGCCTTCATTTCCTAAGGGGCAATTTGGCATATTGAGCTATCCTAGGAATAGACTTCTTGCGGATTTGCTTTCGAGAACAAATTTTATGGAAAAAGCAGGGACAGGAATTAAAAGAATTAGAGATGCTTGTGCCTTAAATAATAATAAGGTTGAAATTAAACCCTTAGAAACATACTTCTTTGTTGAGATTTTTCCAAGCGAGAATTATGTAAAGTTGGGAGACCGCACAGAAAAGACAGGAAGAGAAACTACCCAGGAAACTACCCAGAAAACTACCCAGAAGATTTTGGTGCTTATCCGAGAAAATCCAGAAATAACTAGAAGAGAGTTAGCTGAAAAGATAGGAATTACTGAAGACGGAATAAAATTTAATTTAAATCAGTTAAAAAAACAAGGCAGGATTAAAAGAATTGGCCCTGACAAAGGCGGAAGTTGGGAGGTTAAAGATGAATGAAGATGAGTTAAAAGAAGAAGGATTAAGGGGTATGAAAGAATTTGATTTAGCTTGGGAAGAATTTTTTAAGGACAAGCCAGAGCCTAAAAATGATGAAGAAGAGAAAAAAGAACAAGAAGAGTTTCATTATTGGTATAATCATGTGAGAAAGCAGAGTGATACTGGAAAAACGCCTGCTGAAATGTATAAAGAAGTTTATGGAAAAGAGCCAGAAAGAAATTTAGAAATAAATTCACAAGAGCCAAGCAGAATGATTAAGTTTAAATGGGATAAATATGATGATGAAAATTTTGACGAGGAATATGAAGAAGAAATGATGAAAAAAATTACAGAGCTGGCTGATAGTATGTTTGATAATGGGGTATGGCAGAATTCTAAAGAGGAGATGAAAGATATGTCAAAAAGAGAATCTTCAAAACATATGTTCAGATTGGGGTTTTTTATACATCATAAATATACGAATGAGCAAATGAAAGAGCTAGCAAAAAAACTAGAGAATATGCCTAAAGAAGAAATTCAAAAATTAGCAAATAGTTTCTATGAAGATAATGGGGGAATGCAAAGAGGGAAAAATGAGTGAACAAGAGGAATTTGAATTAAATAAGGCGCAGATTGAAGCAATAAATACAAAAGAAGGAAATTTGCTTATAATAGCAAGTGCCGGAACAGGCAAGACAACTACTATAGTAGAGAGATATGTTAATCTTGTTGAAAACTGCAATTTCAGCCCAGAAGAAATAATGATGACTACATTCACTAATAAAGCTGCTAAAGATATGATAGAGAAAATTAGCAAGAGAACAAGAAAAATTCCAAAATATATTGGGACAATGCATTCATTATTTCTAAGGATATTAAGAGATAATTACAAGGAAGCAGGCATAATGCCCGGCTTTACACTTTTAACTGAAGAGAGTGATAAAAAAAAGATAATCAAAGAGATAATTATGAAACTCGGGCTTAAGCCTGCAAAGGATAATTTATTATATTTCTTAGATAGGATAAACAAATTCAAAAATGCAGGAGTATCTTATGAAGATCTTAAAGAAGATATGAATTTCGAAGAAGCAAACAAATTAATTGAGGAAGATATTGAAGGAGAAATTATTAGGGTAGATTCTGAAATAAAGAAACTGGGAGTTAAAGTTTATAAAGAATACCAAAAAGAATTAAATGAATCTAACATACTAGATTTTGATGACATTCTTTTATTAACTTATAAGCTATTTGAGAAAAATGAAAAAATAAGAAATTATTATTCAAATAAATTCAAGGCAATAATGGTTGATGAGGCGCAAGATTTGAATGTTGTGCAAAGAAATATATTAGAACAGCTTCAAAACAATAATCTCTGCCTGATAGGAGACGATTGCCAGAATATTTATTCATGGAGGGGAGCTTCTAATGAGCTGATTTTTAGTTTTGATAAAAAACATAGAAAAATAATATTAGAGGATAATTACCGCTCGAATAAAGAAATAATCCATGCGGTAAATAAGATAATACAAGGATTATCTTTTAAAATAGATAAGAAACTAAAATGCACAAGAGAAAAAGGAGAAAAAATAAGAATAAAAGAATTTTATTCATTTAATGAAGAGGTTGATTCTCTTGTTTCAGAAGCAGAGAAATTAATTAAAAATAAGGAAAAAGCAGGAGATATTGCAGTACTTTTAAGGACAAATAATTTAGGAAAGCAGATAGAAAGAGCATTCAGAAGAAATAAAATTCCCTGCCATTTGTCCGGGGCTAGAGGTTTTCTCGATAGAGAAGAAATAAGGGATACGATTGCTTTTTTAAAATTAAAAGTAAATCCTCATTCAAGATTAGAATTTGAAAGAGTGCTCAATTTAATTGAGGGCGTAGGAAAAGCAAAAATAGACAAGTTAAAAGAGCTGTCAGATAAAAATAATTCGCCAATAACCGATTCTCTTAACTATCTTGGCGGGTTGGGATTTTCTCTGCAGATTGCCTATAAACTTTCTAAATTAAATATTATTCTTAGAGATTATACTAAAAATCCTATTGAATCATTTCTTAAATTCTTTGGTTACTCTGAAAAAATATCTAGAAAATATTCTAATGAGCCTGAAAAAATAGAAGATAAAGAGGAAAATATAGAAACTCTAAAAGAACTTTTTAATGATTTTAAGCAGGATAATAAAGGAATAACAGCTTTTCTTGACAGCTTAATTGAAATGGAAAAAAGAGAAAAAGACAAGAACAAGATAATTTTAAGCACGATTCACAGCGCAAAAGGTTTAGAGTGGAAACATGTTTTTATTGCAGGATGCAATGATAAAATTATTCCATTTTATTTTGATAATTTGAGCAAGGTAAAAAGAGATGATGAGCTGCGCTTATTTTATGTTGCAGTTTCCAGGGCAAAAGATTTTCTTACAATAACTTATTCAAATAACCATGATTGGAGATGGCTTGAGCCATCTCCGTTTTTAAAAATAATAAGATGAAAATAAAAAAGATTGTGAAATATAATTATGAACTTGAAGGAGATAATTTAGAAGAAGATATTGATAAATTCATTGAAAAAGCAAAAAGTGGGGATTATCATATGGACAAGATGTATGAGAATGAAGGGTTAAAAATAATAAAACAATATTTAAAAATCTTAGATGAAAAGTTTAAAAATAATGAACTCGAAGAATGTAAGAGATGCTATCATAAACTTATGTCTTTTTTATTAATTGCTTCAAATGGCGAGACAGATCTTTTTGATTATAATGACTTATTAGCTAAACTAAGCAAGGATTTTGATGATTATATAAAAAATTATTTTATCTGCCTTGTTAAAACCTGCAATATTGATGAGTTGGCAGATAAAATTTCAGAATATGCCCCTTCATTGGATGTTTATGGTTTTGATTCGGATAAAGAGGTATTATTTGAAAATTTAACTAAAGAGAAGTTAAATGAAGTTGAACAAAAAATGCTTTCTAAAACTACAGGAATGACAGAAAAAGATAAGGATAAACATGAAATTATTTATTTTTTAATGAGTATATCAGAGGCACAAGAAGACAAGGAAAAATATTTAAAATTGTGTGAAAGATTTAGAGGAGTATTGAAGGACTCTGAAGTGAATTATATGAGAGAGGAATATGAAGATGAATAAAGTTGTAAATTTATTAAACCAAGCAAGATACTGCCACAATTATCTCTGTGAAGAGAAAAAAGCTATAGAATTATGCAATCAGGCTCTCAAAATAGATCCTGAAAATAGAAATGCTATGCTTATCAAAGCGGGGTCATTTAATTGCATTGGAAAAGAGAAAGATTCGTTTCTATTAATTAATAAAATTATTAAAAAATGGCCAAATCATTGGGAAGCCTACTATTTGCTAGGCTTGCTTTTATTTAATACTAATGAAAAGATGGCTATTGAAAATTTTAATAAGTCTATAAAATTAAAAAAAACTTTTGATAATACTATCTCTGCTGCGCAGTTTTTATATTTTTTAGAAAATAATAACTACAAAGAATACCTAAAAGAAGCTGAAAAATTTGATTTGCATGGATATAAGTATTATATGAAAAATTATTGGGAGTATGAAATAATATGAAACCGAAAAGTTCAAATTTTACCGGCAGATGGGATATTTTTAACATGAGCAACTGGGGCGAGGATTATTTTAATGAAGAAGAGCAAGCATATATTAAAATTAATAAAAATAATTCTGGAGAATTTAAGTTTGGATATGTAAGTGCAGAAATTGATGGCAGGATAACTAAAGAAGACAGGGAAGATGTACTTGAATTTACATTTGAAGGAAATGATGAGCTTGAGCCAGTTCAAGGAAGAGGATGGGTTAAGTTGAAGGAAAATAATTTAAGCATTATTGAAGGAGAAATATTCTTTCATATGGGAGATAGTTCTAAATTTTCAGCTAAAAAAGTGAGGGATAATATAGATTAGCATGGCAATTATAAATTTTCAGTGCAAAAAATGCAGGAATGAATTTGACTGCGAAACTGGGAAAATTACCTTTGGAAATATTCTTGATTTTGAAAAAGATATAATCTGCTCAAAATGCGGGAAATTAAATAAAGAAAATATTTGGCTTACTGAATTGGGTCAAACTCAGATTGGAGAGATTTTTTTCTCCGAATCTAAGCTTTTGAAAGAGCATAATGTAGAATTTGATATAGAAGAGAAATCTATTTTAAGTTTATGCGATGAAGTTGGAACAGGATTTGATGCAATAAATGAAGCAAATGAGAGTTCATTTTACCCTATTTTATTCACAATTGAAGAAACAATATATCTGCATTATAAAAAAGACTTGTCTCTTGATGATTCTCAAATAATTGCTTCTTTGAAAAATTTAAGGGACAATATACTTTCTGAAAAGAAGGATTATAATTCCTTAGAGCATGCAATTATTGATAGAATAAAAATAGTTATTCATTTTAATTCATACAGCAAAAGAGATGTTTTGCTTTCTATATCTAAGGTATTAAATTCGGTTAAACTGCATAAGTATATGGGCGGAAAAAGAGGATATCTAAAGTTTATAGCTGAATATGTTGATATTTCTGAAGGGGGTTATGAATTGCATGTATAATAAAAATAAACAATTGCCAGACGGGTGGAAAGAAGTTGAATTGGGAGGAATTTGTGATGTAAGAGATGGTACTCATAGCTCTCCGGAGTATGTTAATGAAGGTTATCCATTAATCACATCAAAAAATCTAACTAAGGGGTACATAGACTTTTCAGAGGTAAATCTAATTTCAAAAAAAGATTTTGATGAAATAAACAGAAGATCAAAAGTAGATTCTGGAGATATACTTATGCCTATGATTGGAACTATTGGCAATCCTATAATTATTCCTAAAAACATCAGAGAATTTGCAATTAAAAATATTGCTTTGATTAAATCTAGTAATAAAGACATATCTAATAATTATATAAAATATTTTTTAGATAGTCCTTATTTTGAACAAGTTACATCAAAATTTAATCGTGGAGGGACACAAAAATTTATTTCACTTGGAGATATTAGAAAAATCAAAATCCTCCTTCCACCACTAGAAACTCAAAAACATATAGTATCTATCTTGGAAAAGGCAGAGAAATTAAAAAAAAAGCGGGAAGATGCAGATAAAAAAACAGCTGAATATCTACGGGATATAAGGGTTTTCCTAATAAAAAAATTAGTGAGTTATGTCAAGTTATTTCTGGTTCTACTCCAAGCACAACAAATGAAAAATACTGGAATGGAGATATTGATTGGGTAACTCCTGCTGAATTAGAAGATGGAGATAATTATTACTATTATGAAAGTCAAAGGAAAATAACCAGGGCAGGTTTAGATTCTTCTTCTACACTATTCCCAAAGGGAACTATTATGTTAACTTCAAGAGCTCCTATTGGAAAGGTAGCCATAGCTGGAAAAGAGATGTGCACAAATCAAGGTTTCAAAAATATGATTTGTAAAAATGAAATTAATCGCGTTTATTTATATTGTTGGTTATTATTCAATAAAGATTACTTAAATTCTTTGGGGGTTGGAGCAACATTTAAAGAAATTTCAAAAAAAATAGTTGAAAATATTGAAATTCCCCTTCCCCCTCTTCCACTTCAGCAGAAATTCGCCTCAATTGTAGAACAAATTGAAAAACTAAAAGAAAAACAAAAAAAATCTAGAGAAGAAATTAATATTATGTTTGATTCATTAATGCAGAAAGCATTTAATGGGGGGCTGATAAGATGAGTAATGATAACGGATTAATTGATGAATATGAAAAATTAGAAATTCAAAAGAAGGAGATAGAACAAAAAGAAGAAGATATTAAAAAGAGAATAATTGAGCTGGCGAAAGAGAAGAAAACTAGGTTTTTATTTGGAAGCAATAAAAAATGTTTTATTAAAGAGTATGAAAAAGTTATTTATCCAGAAGATAAAAAACAAATATTGGAACTAATTAATAAAAAAGGGCTTTATAATAAGTTTTCTTCTATTAATTATTTTAAATTAAACCCTGCTATTTTAAAAGGAGAGGTTGATAAAGAGATTGCGGATTTAACTAAAAGAGAGATGATGATTAGAATCTTTTTAAAGGATATTAAAAATGAATAAAAAAATAATAAATAAGGTTCCAGAAGCAAGAATGGTCAGCAAAGTTCGAGGAATGATTGATTTTATGTATCCTAAAATTGAAGAAGAAGCAAGAGAAATCTTTGTTCATGAAAATGAAGATGCAATAAAAATAATAAAAAGAAAAAAGGATTTTAATCTAGCTTTTCAAGCATGGTTTTTATTAAAGTTTGAATTTCCAAGTGAAGCCACTGCAATGGAAATGGCAGATTCTTTTCCTATGAAGCTTTTTGATAAGAATGAAAAGAAAATGATTAAAAATTTCTTAAACTATAAAGAATCTTTGTTTGAGATATTAAAAATTTCAAAAGATAAGAGAAATTATAAAATTATGGATATGCTGGATAATCATGTTTATTTAATAAAGACCCAGGATCTTCCTGCAGAATTTCCAAATGGGCAGTTAATAAAGTCAATGATTATAAAAAATTTAGAAGAAGATTATTTCTTTTATGGGGCAGTTCAATCATTTAATTTTAAAAACAAAAATAAGTTTATTCGAGAAATATTAAGTGAAATAAGACTTGAAAATGCTATACGGGAAGAGAAAAAAGAAGGAGTTGTAGAATGGAGATTTGATAAACAACCCTCAAAAAATGGAGTAAAAATATAACATGCTAGATTCAAACTTAAAATCAAAAATAAACAAACTTTGGGATAAGTTTTGGAGTGGTGGACTTAGTAATCCTATTACTGCAATTGAACAAATGTCATATCTAATTTTTATGAGGAAGTTAGAAGACGAAGACGAAAAAAGAATAAGAGAGGCAGGGTTTACAGGTGATGAATATGTTTCAATCTTTAAGGAGTATGAAGATTGCAAGTGGAGCAAATGGGTCACTAAACCTGCAGAAACAATACTGGATCATGTTAGAGATAAGGTATTTCCTTTTATGAGAAATATTGGTGATGGAGATTCTTTGTATAAAGAATATATGAAAGGAGCAAATTTTGGAATTCCTACGGCATCTCTGTTAATTGAAGCGGTTAATATTATTAATGATATGCATATTAAAGAACAAAATCAAGATACACAAGGAGATATTTATGAGTATTTGTTATCTGAACTAACAACAGCGGGCAAGAATGGACAATTTAGAACTCCAAGGCATATTATTAATATGATGGTTGATTTAGCAGACCCAAAAATAGATGATAAAATTTTAGATCCTGCCTGTGGGACAGCGGGTTTTTTGGTTAATGCTTATCAACATATTTTGCAAGCTAATAAAAAAGAATGGGTAAGCAGATTAACACCAAATCAGAAGAATATATTAGATGAAGATTCTATTTTTGGCTACGATATTGATGAAACCATGACGAGAATAGCTTTGATGAATTTGATGATGCATGGAATTAAAAAACCTAATATTAAAAGAGCCAATACATTATCAGATACAGAGCCTAGAGTGCCAGATAATACTTATAATGTGATACTCGCTAATCCACCATTTAAAGGAAGTTTAAATGAAGCAGAAATAAGCGGGAGATTTAGAATTAAAACAACAAAAACCGAATTATTATTTTTAGAATTAATGTATTTGGCTCTAGCTCCTTCTGGGCAGGGGAGATGTGCAGTTATCGTACCAGAAGGAGTTTTATTTGGAAATTCTAATGCTCATAAAAGGATTAGAGAGATATTATTAACTGAATGCAGGTTAGATGCTGTTATCTCAATGCCTTCTGGAGTGTTTAAGCCGTATGCAGGAGTTTCTACTGCTGTTTTATTTTTTACAAAAGGAGAGCCTACTAGAAGAGTTTGGTTTTATAAAATGGAAGCAGATGGATATAGTTTAGATGATAAAAGAACTCCTCTTGATGAAGAGAATTATGGGGATATCTATGATATTTTAGAACATTTCAAAAATAGACATAAAGAAAATCCAATAGATAGGAAGAAAAAATACTTTTTTGTTCCAATTGAAGAGATTAAAGATAAAAGTTGGGATTTGAGCATATCGAAGTATAGAGAAATTGAATATGAAGAGATTAAATATGAGAAGCCAGAAGTTATCAAGAATAAAATTATACAATTAGAAGAAGATATTTTGAAAGGGTTGAAGGAATTAAATATGTAAAAATATTAAATGAAAATGAAGGTGAAATTTAATGGGCTTGGATGGAAAAGCAAAATCGCTTTGAAAAGAGCAACTTATAGTATTTCTATAAACAAACTTGTTGCTGAAGGAAATTGTTTAGAAAAAGGAAAAGAACTGAATTGTTATCTGGCAGAAGATGACAACCAAAGAAAAATAATCATTGTTTATTTAGATGGCAATAAGAGTACGCATTAATGAGTGTTCTTGAGGGTGTAGAAACTTACGTATTAGTTATATAAATAATAATTTTGTATTTATCTTATGAGCGAATCACAATCAAGATACAGCATTGTTGAAAGATTAACCCAGAAGAAGTTAGATATTATTTCTCAGAAGCTTGAGCTAGAAGAAGACTCAAGAAGAAAACACCAAGAATCCGAGCAATTAAAAAAAGATTTAGCTGACTGGGAAAATGATATTCAAAAAGATACTGAAAGAACTAGGAGATTAAAGCAAAGAGAAATTGAGAGGGCTGAAATAGCAAGCGAGAATGTTAAACAAAGGAAGACTGCAAAAGAGAATGCGTTGAATGAAAAAATTAAGGCGATTGAGCTTGCTTTAGAGAGGATTGAAGAAATAAGCAAGACTTCTCCGACAATTCAACAATGAGCCAAAAAAATAAAAACTGGCCATGTGCCTGGGCTTGTTAATGACAGAAATTATGCAAAGCCATGTTGCTGCATCCCGCAGGACTGATTCCTGCAATGGGTAAACTAATTTGGCTGCTAAATGCAGCTTTTATATTAGCCATCTTGCATTAATGCAAGATGGCTTCTAGATCAGTTTTTAAAAATGAAAATAATCGATATGCCTAAATTAGAATGCCCCTTTAAAAGAAAAGAGGTTAATGGGGATTATATAGTAACTCCTGAAATTTTAGAGGGATATGAATGGGCGTTTAAAGAAGAGGATGTAATCTGTGTAGAAAAGTTAGATGGAACTAATGTTTCGATAGTTATCGAAGAGGGGCAGATAAAATCAATATTCAACAGGACAGAAAAAATACCATTTTTTAATAAAGGCAAGTGTTATATAATCGAAGGGATTCTTGAAAGTTACAAAAGGGGTTATATTGATTTACTGCAGGATGGACAATATTTTGGAGAACTGATAGGAGAAAAAGTAAACGGAAATCCATACAAAATAAAAGGACATTTATGGATACCATTTAAAACTTATGCTAAAGAGCATTTAAGATACAAAAGCTGGGGCAAGTATCCTAAAGATTTTCAATCAATAAGCAATTGGTTTAAAGATGATTTATTGCCATTATTCGCTTTAAAAAGAGGCGATAAGCAGGGTTTTGTAGAAGGAGTTATATTCTATCGGAATAATGGAGAAATGGCCAAATTAAGAAGAGATATGTTTGAATGGTTTAATGGAAAAAGACATGAAAATTAAAAATATCAAAAGCATCATAAGATACAGAATAATTCGACATAAAAGGCGGGCATTATGCGATTATATGGGAAAATGCAAAAATTTTGCGTATAAAGAAGTTTATCCTGGAATGCTCAAGGGCAAGTATAAGAATAAAGGATGGAGTTATTTATGCAAAAAACATTTCTACAAAGAGAAAAAAATATTCAAAGGTAAATTGCCTTATTGCTCTATTTAATCTTTATTTTCTTTCCAGCTCCAATATTTATCTCTGCCAATTATAATATGATCTAAAATTTTTATTCCTAAAAGCTCTCCTGCATCAATTAATTTTTCTGTAACTTCTTGATCTTCCTTGCTTGGGGAAGGATCTCCCGAAGGATGATTATGAACTAAAATTACTCTTGATGCAGAGTTTTTTATCGCAGACTTAAAAACTTCTCTTGGATCTATTATTGAAGCATCCAGAATTCCTTTTGTTATTAATTCTTCTTTAATAAAATAATTTCTATTATTTAGATGAACCGCAATAAAATTCTCTTGTTTTTCATCTTTAAGTTTCTCATGCATTATTTCAAAAACTGCTTTTGCAGAAGAAATAAATTTTTGAGGTTTTTGAGCTAAAATCTGCCTTTTGTTTAATTCAAATAATGCAAGAACCTGGCAAGATTTAGCAAAACCAATACCATTAATTTCTTGGAGTTCTTTTAATGAGCATTCTGAAAGCTTGTCTAATCCATATTTGCTGATTAATCGATTAGACATTTCTATGACATTTTCTTGTTTAGTTCCTTTTTCCAAAATTAATGCTAAAAGTTCTGCATCACTTAGATTTTTAACACCAAATTTAAGCAGTCTTTCTCTTGGACGAGAATCTTTGTTCATCTCTTTTATTTTCATAATTAGACTAAGAATTTAATTTTTATAATCTTATGCTTTCTTCTATTTTACCCGCAAATCTCCCGATTCAACTCGATAAACTCATCTTTTGTAAGTTTTCTGCCTAACTTTTGCTCTTTTTCCTGAACTAAAGAGCAAATTATGCAGGGCTGAATTGCTGTAGAGTTAATCCTGCAGACATTGCACCTTGACATGTCAAAAATTGTTTCAGTCAATTTTTGAGCACTTCAGAAATTTATAATTTCTGATAGTCGTCAAAATCTTGCGATTTTGAGATGCTCAAGAACCGGGGGTTCTTGACAAGTCCCCTTTAATATTTTTTTCTAGAATTATTATTCTGTTTATTTCTTCTTCCATGTTAATTTGTATTATTCCCGCAGCAACCCTAACTCTTTCAGCATCTTAATTCTCTTTTCATGCTCTTCTTCTGAAACTGGCTCCGACTTAACTTCGTTCTCTTTTATCTGGGGCTTGAACTTTGCCCTGCTTGGATATTTTAATGTTTTTCCACCCATAATTATTCAACTAACTGATGCTATAAAAATTTATTCTTTTGCACATTCTTCAGCATACGAACAATAATCACACATCCAGTTCTTTTCACTATCAAGCTTGGCTTCTGCTTCAGGAAGCTTGTTTTCTGTTAAGAATTGATGCAGAACTTGAAATCTCTCAATTATTTTATCACTAACTTTCTTATTATGTTTAATTTCAAAACTTCTGGTTTCTAAATTATCTTTTTGGATGTAGAGAATAATCCCATCATTAACTCCTATCGCTCTCATATATAACTGCAATTGCATCTTGTGCTCTGGCTTTTTCTCTTTTGGCAGGAATTTTGTTGATTTCACTTCTACCAGAACTTGCTTGCACTCGCTTTTCTCGCATATTTTTACTAAAACGAGATTATCTATTCTTCCTGAAATGATAAAATCTTTAGTTTTAATCTCAATAGGCAGTTCGCTTCTTAGTAATTCTACTTCTTTATTCTTCTCGCTCTTTATGACTTCTGAAATAAATTCGTGAAGCATGTTTCCTGCTTCAAATATTCTTGTGAGCTTTACATCATTGGGCTTTGGATTTTTGTAAGAAAACCATGTTTTTCTTAAACAACTTCCGGCTTCAGAAGGATAATATCTTCCTATTGTCTTGGCTCGGTATTCTCTTGCAAGATGATTATCTATTAGCTTGTTGAAATCTATCATATTGATTATATTAGTATGGAGTTTTAATATTTTGCTATATCCCCATTCCTCTAATCATAAAATAAGCTCCTAAAATCATGCACCCGATTAATAAAACTTCGCTCCAATATATTTTTATGAACTGAAAAGTATTTTTAGGCCTCTTTTTGTAAGGAATAACTAAAGATATTAATCCTAATGCAACTAGAATAAAGAAACTATACACAAATAAGCTTATGATAATTTTATTAGCCTCCATATTTATCTCTCCCCATTACTAATAATATCCTGAAGTTTTAATATTTTACTATCTGGCAAATCAAATTCCCAGAAACCCAGTTTTCCTTTCGCACAAATTGGCTTATCAAATCTCAAAACCTCTGAAAGAATAAACCCATACTCCCCCCAACTTTCATCAGCTAAATGTTTATCACTATCTTTTTCAAATTCTTCTTTACTTGCATATCTTTTTACATCTTTTAAAAATGCTTTTCCTAAAATCATTCCTAAAGGAAGAGAATTCTCTCTAAAAGAAAATTTCTCCATCGCATTCTTGTCAGAATTAAGAGAAGAATGAATAAGAAACTCTCCCCTAAACTTAGTATTCCACTTTCTAAGTTCTATTGTTTTTCTCCCCTGCAAAATTAGTTCTGCAAAAGGCTGTTTAAGCGAGAGTGCTTTCATCTTATCTCTATGCTTAATTAATTTTTATATTTAACTATCTCCCACAATCTTTAAATAAACCCCCATCATAGATTATTTATGAATAAAATACCTGAAAAAGAAATTTTGGCAGATGAAGAAAACGGATTTTTTATTTATCTCTTTAAACTTAATCCAAATGAAGAAATTCCTTTTCATAAGCACAAAACTACAAAATATAATTATATTCTAAAGGGAAGCATGTTTAGCATCAGCAAGGATAAAAATGACAGCAAAGAAATCAAAGAGGGAGAGCTGAATGTGAATAAAAAGGGCTCTGAACATTCTGTCAAAGCTGGTCCGAATGGCTGTGAATTTCTGGTAATCTGGCAGGAATAAAGAAATTGCCGAGCAATGTCAGAAATTCTCATTGCTATTCAAATTTCTGAGCACAAGAAAATCAAAGATTTTCTGTGCAGAAAATTCCACCAATCAATAGGAATTTTCTTGCACCCTAAAATTGCACAAAGCAATCAGCAATTTTTTGGTTTCAATCTTTCTAAATCTGACACAGCAAACTGCGGGGTATTAACCCAGATTTAGAAATAAGGAATATTATTAAGTTACTCTAAAGTGGTTACATTCCTAAAGATTTATAAACCTTTTAATTTTATGTAAAAAATGGCAAAACATAAACTAAGAATAGCAGACAGCGAGGGTAAAATTATTAGCCCCGGCTCCTGGACTGATGAAGAATTTAATAGAGAAGCAGAAAAGATTTTAAGAGAAGCAAATTTTGTAGAGACATCTGTTGAACAAAAATGCAGGTCAGTGCCTTATTCTTCTGCAGGTTTAGTGGAGCAATATGAATTTTTCAGAAATAAAATTTACGAACCTAAGAGAGTTTTCTATCCTTGTTCAAATCTTGATATAAGCCCAATAGCAGGTTTCCCAAATTCAGAAGTAGTTTTAATGGATAGAAATAACGAAGTTGGAGAGGCAATGAGAAGAGAAGGTGTTAGACAGTTTATTCAGGCAGATGTTTTAACTTACACCCCGGAAACTCCATTTGACTTAGTGATAATCTTGGATCCTGAACTGCGTTCAAAAGATCTGGTAAAACACTTAGTTACAGGAGGTTATGCAATTGCTAATAACTGGCATAATAATGCTTCTCAACTATTAAAAGACTCAAGATTTAAGGGTATAGGAACAATTGATAGAGATGAAAGAAGGATATATCTCGCAGAAGACTTTTCAAAAATAGAGCCTAGACAATTTTTAAACTACTTTTATGTTTTTAAGAGATTAAGATAAAGAGGAAGTATTCTAAGAAGGGTTTGCTCTCTTCTCCAAAAACTATAAATAATCCCCAAATCTAGGAAAATCATGTTATCCGGATTAGTAGGAAAGCCCTCGGTAGGAAAGTCAACATTCTTTAAAGCTGCAACTCTCGCAAATGTAGAGATAGCTCCCTACCCATTTACCACAATAAAACCGAATCATGGAATAGGTTATGTCAGAATTGACTGCATAGACAAGGAATTGAATACTCAATGCATGCCAAGAACAGGATACTGCATAAATCATCAGAGATTCGTCCCTGTTGATTTGATGGATGTCGCAGGACTAGTTGAAGGAGCAAGTGAGGGAAAGGGCTTAGGCAACCAATTTTTAGATGATTTAAGGCAGGCAGATGTTTTCATTCATATCATTGATGTTTCAGGAGAGACAGACGCGGGAGGAAAGATAACTAGTGGATATAACCCTGTCAAAGATATAAAAATGCTTGAAAACGAGCTGGATTTATGGTATACTGGGATTCTAAGAAAAGTATGGAGAACTTTCGCCAGAACAATTCAGAATACAAAAGAAAATTTTGCAAAAGCAGTTGCCAATCAATTTTCAGGGCTGAAAGTTACAGAAGATGATGTTAAAATAGTTTTATTAAAACTTAATTACAATGCAGAAAAACCCGCTGACTGGACAGACGAGCAGTTAATGACTTTTTCCCACGAGCTAAGACATCTGACAAAGCCTATGATTATTGCGGCAAATAAAGTTGACAGACCAGATTCAGCTAAAAATCTGAAAAATTTAAAAGAAGCTTATTCAAATTTAATGATAGTTCCGTGTTCAGCAGATTCAGAGCTCGCATTGAGAGAGGCGAGCAAGGCAGGATTAATTGAATATATTCCAGGAGATAAGGAATTTAAGATAATAAAAGAGCTGAATGAAAAGCAGAGACAAGCCCTGGATTTAATAAAGAAAAATGTTCTGGAAGTATACAACTCGACAGGAGTTCAGCAGGTTTTGAATTCTGCTGTTTTTGATTTGCTGAAATATAAAGCTATATTCCCTGCAGGAACAAACAAACTTGCAGACTCTCAAGGAAGAATTCTCCCTGATTGCTACCTTCTCCCAGAGAAAGCTACTGCTTTAGATTTTGCATTCAAGCTCCATACAGATTTAGGAAAAGGGTTTATCCGCGCAATTGATGTAAAGACAAAGAAAACAGTGGGAAAAGAGCATATTCTTAAGCATAGAGATGGAATTGAGATTGTTGCAAGGTAAAATCCCAAAGAACATATATACTAGAGTTAAGAAAACTTTATAACTCATTTTTTAGTTCTAATTCCTCAAATCAAAAAAACAACGGGGCACCACATCTTTAAGGTTTGGTTTGTAAAGCCCCTTGTTTTTAGGATGCCAAGGAAACCTCGGGTTTCCGGGCACAGAAAATTGCACAAATAAATAGCAATTTTCTTGTGCTCAGAAAAATCTGACAATTGTTAAACAATTGTCTACAGACTAAAGTCTGTAGTTTATTTTTCTGACATCAAAAAAGAGGAAAATTTAGAGAATTGAACAATAAAAATTTATGAAAATGACTGAACTAATAATAAATGAAAGCTTTTCTGAAGATGAAGATATGCTGGATAGGATTGAAAAAAAGCAGTTTGAATCAACAGAAGTGCTCAACCTTCGAGTAGAAGCAGAAGAAATTTCGCATGAAACTGAAATTAATCAGCTTGTCTCTTATGATGAGATTAAACAAAACTTAGAATATGAGCTGCCACACCAAAGAGAGGGGGCACTAAAAATATTGAGGGATATGAACTGCACTGCACTTCTCGCAGATGAAGTAGGGCTTGGAAAGACTATTACTACAGGAATGATACTCAAAGAGGCAATAACAAGAGGATTCATAAAAAACGCCCTGATACTCACTCCGCCCTCACTCGTTGACCAGTGGTTAGCAGAGCTGAAAGACAAGTTTGACTTAGATTTCAAAGCGATTGAAAAAGAGCAGGATTGGAGCAATAATTTTGTTCTGGCTTCAATTGACAGGGTTAAAATATTTGATAAAAAAAACAGCAGGTTCAGGCATCAAAAAGCGCATGAAATTTCCTGGGACTTGCTTATTGTTGATGAAGCCCATAAATTAAAAGATAAAAATACTATAAGGTGGGAGTTTGTGGACAAAATTCCAAAAAAAAGATTTTTAGTGCTGACTGCAACTCCATTTCAGAATGACTTGCTTGAATTATACAATCTTCTTAACTTGTTAAAAAGAGGGCATTTAGGAACTGTCAAGGAATTCAAAAAAAACTTTCTATTCAGAGGAAATAAGAGATACCCTTTAAATCCTCAAGAGCTGAAAAGAAAGCTTGAAGAGGTGATGGTAAGAAGAAAAAGAAGCGATACTATTATAGACTATAAAAAAAGAATCCCTCATATTATCCCAATCGAGCTTACTAGCGAGGAATTAGAAGTTTACAAAGACAGCTGTGAGCTTCTCCAGGAAAAATATTTCTCTTTTAGCGGGAATGAAATTAACGGCAGGCTGATAATTTATGCTCTGCTTCCAAAATTGACAAGCTCATCAAAATCTGCAATAGAATCTCTGACGAGAATTATTGAAGACAATAAATATCACGAAAAAACCAAAGAATTCGCAAGAAAGATACTGGAAAAATATAAAAATATAAAAAAAGACTCCAAAATTGAAAAACTTGTAGAGCTGGTTAAAAAAATATATAGTGAAGAAAAAAATTCAAAGATTTTGATTTATACAAAACATCCTACAACTCTCAACTACATTATTGAAAAGCTCCAGCCTCTCAATCTCAAAATTCTCAAGTTTATGGGGGGATTAGAAAGAGAGGAAAGAAAAGAGATAATAAAGCAGTTTAAGGAGAGTGCAGACATGCTGATAAGCACTGAAACAGGGGCAGAGGGATTGAATTTTCAGTTCTGCAATAATTTGATTAATTATGATTTGCCCTGGAATCCTATGTCTGTTGAGCAGAGAATAGGGAGACTGGACAGAATAGGGCAGAAAAAAGATATAAACATTTACAGCTTAGCTACAAAAGGAACAATGGAAGAGAGAGTGGTAGATTTAATCATAAATAAAATGTGCTGCATAGGGCTGGTTATAGGGGAGCTGCCTATCATATTATTTAATCTTGGGCTGGATGAAAAAGAGGAAAGCGGAAAAAATAAGATTGAAGAAATGATTATGAATGCTTTTATTGATTCAAAAAATAATCTTGACAAATTCAGCAAAGATATTGAAAAAATATCCGAAATGCTTGAAAAAGGAATAGATGAATATTCTAAAACAAAAGCAATAAACTCCAAGCTTCTGGATAAGGAGGCAGAAAAACATGGCTGAAGAAAAAAACATAAAAGACATAAAAGACTTTACAATAAACTTTTTTCAGAATCTCAAATGCACTATCTCAATAAATGAAGAAGTTTATACTATTACAAATGCTCCGAAAGATTTTGAAGATTTTTTCGGAAAAAAATCTCCTTACTATCTTGTTTTTGAAAAATCGAGGGAAAAAGAAAATACAGAACTTATCACTCAAGGAAGCTATCTTCTTAAGGCAATCAAAGATTATCTGGATAATAAAGGGCAGACTACTCTGCTTAAGCTGGAGATAAATGTTAATCCTATAGAAATAATAAAAAAGAAACTCTCGCTAAAAGGATGTTCTATAAATAATATCTCTAAAAAAGTGGAAAATAAAACTATTATAAGGTTCACTTTTTCTTCTGTTTTCCAATATCTAAATGAAAAAGAGCAGATTATCAACGAGATTTATACAGATGATTCGGGAATAATTAATTTTAATATCAATAAGTATTCTATAATTGAAGGAGATAAAGAAGAGGTTTCTATTAAGGATATAAAAGAGTATCATGCTAAAGCAAAGGAGCAGCTTAAAAAAAATTTAGTGCAGAATACAGAAGAGATAAGCCATCTCCTAGAAAAAAAGCTAGATAGGGAAAAAGAAAGAATAGGAAAACATTTCTCAAACCAGATTAAAGAGATAGATGAAGAAATTAACAAGAATAGTGAAAGGATTAGAATATTGGAAGAGCAAAAGAAAAAAGCTGCTGAAAAAGATATTCCTATTATTGAAGAGAAGATATCAGGAATAAAAGAAGCCATAAAAGCTATTCAAAAAGATAACCTTAAAGAAAAAATAAAAAAAGAGGAGGAATTTTTATTGAATGATGAGATAAGAAAGCACAGCCTGAATATAAACAACAAGCTTGTCAATACCAGCATTATTTACTATCCTGTTTTTTTATTCAATTTTATTTTGTTTAATGATTCAACAAGAAGATATTACCAGCTGAAATACAATCCAATAACTGATGAAATAAGCAGAACAAATTGTGAAAACTGCAAAAAAGAGATTGACGAGATTTATTTATGTTTTTCAGGGCATATTTCATGCGAAGCTTGTTTAGATAAATGCGAATGCTGCAATAAACAATTCTGCAAAAATTGTCTTGATAAAAAGTGCGATATCTGCGGAAAATTATTGTGCAAAAATTGTTCTGTCAAATGCAAAAAATGCTGGAAGCAGGTGTGCAAAACTCATATGGTAAAAAACAGCACTGGAGAAGAATATTGCATTAACTGCCTGAAATTTTGTGCGGGCTGTAAATCCTGGAATTTGAAAGAAAAAATGAAAAAGTGCAGGAATTGCGGTGTTGATTTATGTGAAAAATGTGCAAAAGGAAATTTATGCTTCAGCTGTTCAAAGAAATGTTCTATGTGCGGAAATTTGGTTAAAAAAACCGAGCTTGTTAAGTGCGCGGGATGCAAGGCAGAATACTGCGCACATATTGAGAAGTGTCTTTCTTGCAAGAAACAGCTCTGTTATAAGTTAAAGAGATAATCTTATTTTTTAAGAGGTAGATTTCCATTTTTCTATAATTAAATCCAATTTATCCCACTTAAGTACACTAAACCATAATACTTCCCTCCTTTTCAAAGTAGTTTGAAATTCTATTCATTGCTTCTCTAACAGATTTAAAATTGCTATTCTGCAAAACATCTCTTGAAACAAAACCAAAAACTCTTTCAATCTTGTTCA
>JACPLT010000004.1 GCA_016186365.1 Candidatus Pacearchaeota archaeon
AACAAAGATGCAGAATTTTTCAGAATGAGGTATAATCATTTTAGACCTCATACAAGCTTAGAAAAGAAGTGTCCCGCAGATGTTTATTTTGATTTTAGCAAATGGATTTAGGGGTAGGACATATGTCTCCTGGGCGCACACAATTCAATCAAGCATAAAACTTTAAAAACCCCTCTTTCCAGGATTAATAATGGCAGTAGTAGCAATAAGAATGAAAGCCCTTCCTGAATCTCCAGAAGCAGATTTAGAAAGTTTAAAGAAAGAAATTTCTTCATCTCTGATGAATTCAGGGGCGATAAAAATAAATGCAATAGAAGAAGAGCCCCTAGCTTTTGGCTTAAAAGCAATAATAGTCACAATAGCCTGGCCAGAAGCAAAAGAAACTTCTGACGCAGAAAAAGCCTGCCAAGTTTCAGGCATCAGTTCTGTTGAAATAATTGACTACCGAAGGGCTTTTGGTTGAGGCAGATTAATATTTTATAACCTATTAAGTAAGTCCTGTAAATTAACATCCCCACGGAAGACCTATTATTAGCAGAGAATTTGATTTTGTCAGAAATTTTCACTAACATTCAAATTTCTGAACACCCTAAAATTGCACGAAGTAAACAGCAATTTTTTGGTTCCCCCTCATTAATAGGGGTGAACAAATAAAATCCCTGTTATACTATCAACTCAATACTAGGCAGGGGATGTCAAGTTTAATTATTTACTTAACATAACAACATAATTTAAATATCTATAATTCTAATAAACTATATGTTAACAGAAGAACAAGCAGAAGGAATTAAAAAACAGCTGATTCAGCAGATTAATTCCTGGAATACAGAAGAGAATAAAAAGCAGGAAGTGATTTCTCAAGTAGAAGAAATGAGTGCAGAAGAATTAGAAGAATTTTTATCAAAAAATAATCTTATGAAAAATACAGGAGAAGATAAGCAGGACTGCCCATTCTGCCTTATAACAGAGGGGAAAATCCCAGCATATAAAATAGCAGAGACTAAAAATGCTATCGCAGTTCTTGAAATCAATCCAATTTCAAAGGGGCACATAATCATTCTTCCTAAATCTCATTCTTCAGATGAAAGTAATGTAAGCGAGATAAATATTATAAAAAAGGAATTTGAAGAAAAAATAAAACAGGTTTTAAATCCTAAAAAAATAGAAAAATCCAGCTTTAATATTTCAGGGCATTCAGCGATAAATGTCGTTCCTATTTATGAAAATGAAAAATTAGAAAGAAAAAAAGCAGATAAAACACAGCTGGAAGAAATGCAGAAAAAAATATTTATTGGAGAGATAAAAGAAAAGAAAGAAGAAATCAAACCTCCGATAAAAGAAGAAATTAAAGAAAGCAAAGAAGCCAAAAAATCAGAAGAGGTTCTTGAAAAAGCTCCAAGAAGAATACCTTAAAATTACTAATGCCAAGAAAGCAATAAAAAAAGCAGGAACAAACGGAATTCCCTGTTTTATGGCTATTTTTTCCTTGCTTTTTCTGATAATCTTAACTTCTTCTTCAGTCAATCCCTCCCAGTGCGGCTCAATAACTCTTCCTTTTATTTCTAAATCTGAGTTTAATACCTCACCGCTCGCTGTGTCAGATTTAGAACCTTCAAAATCTATGATTTTGAATGGCCCTGGAAAAACCCGAGTTTTTCCTTGGAGACTGACATTGCTCGGCAATTTCTTTATGTTGATTTTTTCATAAAGCCAGTCTCCTATTGTAACATCTTTGCTGTCCAGCATCTTAATCATACAGCTGTTTTCAACACTTTTAGAATACAAAAATAAAAAGGGGAAAATAAAAATAACAAGCGAAATAACTAAAAAGGAATACTCTTCAAGATAAGCAGAAAAAACAGCAGAAACTATTGAAAGCAAAACAAAAATAATAATTATTTTTCTCCATTTTTTTGATTGCAATTTAAATTCCTTATAAAACTTCTCTTTATTTTTCAAAGCAAGAAAAAAGCTGTAGATTATACTATAAATTCCTCCAGAGAACAACAAAAGGATAATAAACAAAGAAAAGAAAATAGCATTTTCCTTAAAAGATGAAAATAACGGCAGAATAACTCCTACTCCCATAAGAAGTTTTGCATCTCCTCCTGCAAATACCCTTGAATAATAAAATAAGTTGGCAATAACAAAAAATATGCCCAGCCCAATCAGTCCATATAAAATAAATGAGTAATCTAAAGAAATAACAGAATAAATCATCCTGAATACCAGTGCAAAAATAATAAAAGAAAAATTGAGCCAGTTGGCAACCTCTCTTTTTCTCAAATCTTGTATAGAAGCAACTGCTATCCATGCTAATGCTAAAACAATCAGGAATATCTCTTCATATGCCATATTTGTTAAATTCTCCTGCCATTCCTGGATTTTTTTAAAAGGTCTTCAAATTCAATATTTTTTTCTTTTAACTTTTTTCTGAAAAGCTCTCCAATCTTCAAGAATTTTTGCTGTCGATAAACAATTAAAAGTTTGAATATAAGCTCTGCAGCATTTTTTTCTCCAAGCTCCAGCTTAAGATTAACCAGCTGTTTGTGCAAATCTTGGGGTATGCTTATAGTTTTCATATAGATTTATAGAGTTATATATTTATAAATATCTCGTTGTTTAATCTTCATAAATATTTTTTCTATGCCCTAATTCAACAACAAAGATTATTTGTTTTTTCAAATCTAGATTTAATATCGCTCTGTAATCCCCAATTCTCAATATAAAATAAGGAGTTCCTTCTTTTCTTTTAATAAAATGAAATGGCCTGATTTTTATTCTTTCAAGAACATCAAAAATTCTCTCCTGAATACTATCTTCAAGCAGATAAAATTGTTTTTCTGCAGTTTGAGAGAATTGAACTGCATACATTTAAGCCTCTCTTTTCTTTTTTAATTCTTCTAAAGAAACTATTTTTCCTTCTCTTATTTCCTTTTCAGATTGCAGAATATTTTTTTTAGTTTGCTCTGAAAATTCCATTCTGTCTTCTACCATATCCCAAATTATATTCTCATAGCTCTCCCTATCATACATCTTCATAGTTCTTAATCTTTCGAGCAGCTCCTGACTTATTTGAATTGTAGTTTCCATAATGACTATATAACTAGTTATAGGTATTTAAATCTTTCCCCTCGCGTTTATTTGTATAACCAGCGGACATATGTCCTAGGCAAAACCGAAAATTAGTTCTCGTTTGATTTCTTCGGTTTTGCATGAAAAAAGAAGAAATAAGAAAAGAATTTTTCAAGCTGAAAAATAAAGGGCATACAAATAATCAATCTA
>JACPLT010000003.1 GCA_016186365.1 Candidatus Pacearchaeota archaeon
CAACAAAGATGCAGAATTTTTCAGAATGAGGTATAATCATTTTAGACCTCATACAAGCTTAGAAAAGAAGTGTCCCGCAGATGTTTATTTTGATTTTAGCAAATGGATTTAGGGGTAGGACATATGTCTCCTGGGCGCACAGCTACAATCTGCTAGTTAGATTTTTATAACTCAGTTTATTAATAGTTTTATGAAAGTTCTTATTGCAGGAGATTTTCATGGAAAATTTCCAAAGAAAATAGAGGAAGAAGCGAAAAAAGCAGATTTAATAATAAGCTCGGGAGATTTTGCAAATTCTGACAAAATAAGAAAAATAATCTTCAAAAATTGGGTTGGAAAGAGCTGGTATGAGGCTGTCGGGGAGAAAAAAGCCAGAATTCTTGAGAAAGAAAGTTTTGATTCTGGGCTGAAAGTTTTAAGGAAGATTAATTCACTAGGAAAGAAATTTTATTTTGTCTGGGGAAATTCTGATTTTTATAAAGAAGGAAAGAAAGAGCTCATTCCCAACTATTATGAAGATAAAATTAGGAAGATGAAGAATTTAATATTGATTGATAAGAAAAAGAAAAGAATGGGAGAGATTCAAATAATCGGACATGGAGGGTATGTTGATGTGACTGATTTTATCAGGCATCCTGTTGATGATGACAGGGAGAAGCAGAAAGAAAGAGAAGAAAGATACAACAAAAATAAAAAAGAGCTGGGAAAACTGTTTAAGAAGGGCAAAGTGAAAGATTTTATTTTTTTGACTCACTATACTCCTTATAAAATATTTGACAGAATAAAAATGAGAGGAAGTCCAATGTATCATAGACATGCGGGATTTGAGCCGTATAATGAGGTTATCAAGAAGTATAAACCCTTCTTAGTTGTATGCGGACATATGCACGAATATCAGGGAGTAAAGAAAATTGGAGGAAGCACTATTATCAATCCCGGAGCTGTCAGCGAGGGAAAGGCGGCTGTTGTGGAGATTGAAAAGAAAAGTATTAAAAGTGTAAGATTTATCAGGTAGAATGAACAAGGAGAATTTTGGTTCTATATTGAAGAAAGACAAATTAGTGTTTGATAACAATAAATCTCTTGAAAAGTATTATGAAAATAAATGGGAAAAAGAGGGATATAAACAAGGATATTCTTTGTTTGGAATTAATATAAGCAAGATTTATCATAAAGCAAGGCACGATGTATCTTTTGAACTGATTAATCCTAATAAAAATGAGATAATATTGGACGCGGGCTGTGGTGATGGAACCTGGGATTTTAGAATAGCCAAAAAATGCAAAAAACTGATTGCAATTGACATCTCAAAAAATGCTTTTGCTCAATCAAAGAGAAAAGCTTTTAAAAATATGGTTTTTAAAAAAATGAATGTTGAACAGTTAAATTTTTCTGCAAATAGTTTTGATAAAATATATTGTGTTGAAACATTAGAGCATTTGATAAATCCTGAAAAAGCATTAAAAGAATTTAACAGGGTGCTAAAAAATAAAGGAAAATTAGTTATTTCTTATCCTTTGATTGATAAGAGTGTTATTGGGAGGATAGAAAAATTTTTGCATATTAGAAAAGGAACTCCTGTTTCTGAACATTTAACTGAATGGGAGTATGATGAAACAATAAGCCACATAGAAAAAGAGGGATTTAAGATTGTTAAATCAAAGGGGGTTGTTTTTGATATTGGTTTTCTGGAAAAAATAAGAAAGATGAGCAAATTTTTTGTTATGCCTCTCACAAAATTAGCAGTATCAATAACAGCATTTCCGAGAAATTCGTATTTTGCAATAATGTTGTTTGAAAAGAATTAAAAAGGCAATGTGATTGGGAAAATCAGAAAAGATGAAACTATATAACACACTGACAAGAAATAAAGAAGAATTCAAGCCTATAGGGAAAGAAGTTGGAATATACTCTTGCGGACCTACTGTTTATAACTTTCCCCATGTTGGAAACCTTAGAGCATTTCTTTTTGCAGATTTGCTTAAAAGATGCCTTCTATTTAAAGGATTTAAAATAAAACATGTGATGAATGTGACAGATATTGATGACAAACTTATTAAAAAAAGCGAGGGGGATAAAGAAAAATTGAAAGAGATAACTATAAAGTATGAAAGGGCATTTAAGAAAAATTTAGAGGAATTGAATATTATTCCTGCTGATTTTTATCCAAGAGCCACAGAGTCTATTAAAGAGATGGTAGAGATTGTGAAAAAGCTTCTGGAAAGGGGATATGCTTACAAAACTTCCGATGGAATTTATTATTCTGTTAAGAAATTTAAGGATTACGGAAAGCTTGCAGGGATTAATCTGGATAACCTTAAAGAGGGGGCGAGAGTGAACAATGACGAATATGACAAGGAAAGTGCAAAAGATTTTGCACTATGGAAATTTTGGCAAGAAGAAGATGGAAATATTTTTTGGGAGACAGAGATAGGCAAGGGGAGACCGGGATGGCATATTGAATGCTCTGCAATGAGCTCAAAATATTTAGGAGAGCATTTTGATATTCATACGGGAGGAATTGATTTACTTTTTCCGCACCATACTAATGAGCTTGCACAGAGCGAGGCGGCGAATGGAAAGAAGTTTGTTAATTACTGGTTGCATAATGAACACTTAATGATAAATGGGGAAAAGATGAGCAAGAGCTTAGGAAATTTTTATGTTCTTAGCGATTTGGTTAATAAGGGATTCAGCTTGAATGCTATAAGGTATCTCCTCATTTCTACACATTACAGACAAAAGTTAAATCTTACAGATGAAACATTGAAAGCTAGTGAAGAAGCAGTTAAGAGAATTTTGGAGTTTATTGCAAATGCTAAAAATAGGGAAGACAATGAAAAGATAATTAGTCTAATAAAAGAAACAAAAAAAGCAATTGAAAAAGCAATTGATGATGATTTGAATATTGCGCTTGTTTTGTCATCTATTTTCAAGTTTATAAGAGAAGCAAATAAACTTGGGGCTGGAAAGAAGGCTTATGAACTTGTTATAAAAACGAATGAAATATTGGGGCTTAGTCTTGAAAAAGAAAAAATAGAAATTCCAGAAGAAGTTTCTCAATTAGTTGAAGAAAGAGAAAAGGCAAGAAAAAATAAGGATTGGAAAAAATCAGATGATTTGAGGGAAGAGATTAAGAAATTGGGATTTATATTAGATGATGCTAAAGATGGGGTTAGGGTTAGGAAGATATAATTATTTTTTCTTTTAGAAACATTTATTAATAGTTTTAGTTTTAAGAATAAGAGGTGATGAAAATGAGTTGTGGTTGCTGCGGAAAGAAAAAGAAGAAAAAGAGCAAATAAATCTTTTTTAAAAGAGGGAAAATGTTAGAATTCATAAACTTAAATTATAAACCGAAAGAGACGGATTTAATCTGCCTGTTTAGAGTTGAGCCCAATAATATAAGCATGAAAGAGGCAGCGAATACTCTTGCCCTCGAGAGTTCTATAGGAACCTGGACAGATGTTTCCAGCAATAAGCAGTATGTAAGCAGACTGGGGGCAAAAGTTTTTTCTATAAAAAAGAGAATGATTAAAGTGGCTTATCCTCAAGAGTTATTTGAAAGAGGAAATGTTCCTAATATTATGTCTTCTATCGCAGGAAATATTTTTGGCATGAAAGCTGTGAAAAATTTAAGATTAGAAGATATAAAAATTCCAGATAATATTTTAAAAAGTTTTTCTGGGCCCAAATATGGGATTCGTGGGCTAAGGGACATGCTAAAAATCAGGAATAGACCTTTTGTTGGAACAATAATCAAGCCAAAACTTGGATTAAAAACTAAGGATCATGCTGAAACTGCTTATGAGTCCTGGTTTGGGGGTTGCGATTTAGTCAAAGATGATGAAAATTTATCTTCACAAAAATTTAACCAGTTTGAAGAGAGGATTGCAAGAACATTAGAAATGGCAAACAAAGCAGAAGAAGAAACAGGAGAGAGAAAAGCTTATCTGGTAAATATTACTGCTGAAACAAAAGAGATGCTAAGAAGAGCGGAAATAGTAGAGCAATTAGGCGGGAAATATGTGATGATAGATATTGTTACTGCAGGATTTTCTGCCTTGCAAACCTTAAGAGAGGCAAATTTCAAGTTAGCTATTCATGCTCATAGAGCGATGCATGCGGCTTTTACAAGAAATAAAAAGCATGGAATAGCAATGATGGTTTTGGCGGATTTAGCAAGATTGATAGGGGTTGACAGCCTGCATATAGGAACTGTTGTTGGAAAATTAGAGGGAACACTAGACGAGGTTTCTGAAATTGAAGAAGAAATTGAAAAGAAAAAAGTAAAAGAAACCAAGATAAGATTAGAACAAGATTGGGGAAAAATAAACCCGACAATCGCGGTTTCATCTGGCGGACTGCATCCAGGGCATATTCCTTATTTAATCAAGCATCTAGGAAAAGATTTAGTTATTCAGATGGGCGGGGGAATTCATGGAAATCCTCTAGGGACAATTGCAGGAGCAAGAGCCGCAAGACAGGCAGTCGATGCTTGCCTTGGTGGAGAAAAATTGAAGTATTATGCTAAAACTCATCCTGAACTAAAGTCTGCATTGGATAAATTTGGATATCCAAAAAAAGAATGAAACTAAAATTTGATGTTGCTAATACCTTTTTAGCTTGCATTGTTTTAAATATAATCTTGCATTGTTTTATTCCGATTAAACAAATTATATCTTATCCTTATACATACATCGGATTAATTTTTTTTATTTTAGGATGGATTCCGAATATATGGATATACCTTATTTATAGGAAATACAAGAATCCTGTTCCTGCTAAAGATACTCCAAAAGTATTAATTACTTCTGGATTGTTTAAGATAAGCAGAAATCCAAACTATCTTGGAATGATTATCACTCTATTTGGAGAGGCCATATTCCTTGGCTCATTAATAGTATTTATTATTCCTGTTTTATTCTTTATTTTAATCAACATCACAAATATTCCTTTTGAAGAAAGAGTTTTAGAAAGAAAATTTGGAAGAAAATACTTGAATTATAAAAGAAGAGTTAGGAGATGGATATGAAATACAGAAAGGGAGTGTTTATTATTGTGTATAGAAAAGAAAAAGATAAAATTATTTATTTATTATTGAAAAGAAGACTTCACTGGAAAGGGTGGGAATTTCCAAAAGGCGGAGTTGAAGATAGAGAAGGTTTTATTAAAGCTGTGAAAAGAGAGCTAAAAGAAGAAACTGGATTGAAAATAAAAAATCTTAGGGATATGAAGATTAAAGGAAAGTTTGATTATTCTAAAGAGCTGGAAGACAGAAAGGGAATTAAGGGAATGACTTGGAAGCTGTTTCTTGCTGAAGCGGGTTCTGGAAAAGTCAAGATTGACAGGAAAGAGCATTCTGATTATTCGTGGGAAGAATTTTCAATTGCGGGAAAAATGCTGAAATGGGCAAATCAGAAGAAGTGCCTCTCCATTATGAATAAGTTTTTAAATACTTAAAAATTGGTGAGGAAATGACAGCCAGCAGTAATAGGAAGATTTCTCGTAGAATGGAAAGAGACAGAGTGCTTTTTTTGCATAATGCATTTTTGTCTGTTTCAAAATGTTTTGACATTACTCCAGAAAGAACTAGAAATGTTTTGAGAAGGTATGGAATTTCTATAGAACAAATAGGGATGATTCAATTGCCTGAACGAATGGATTATACTGATTTTGAAGCGGTCTGTGAGATATGGAATAAAAGAAGAGGGTATAAACCTAGTCTTGCTACAGTAGCCAGTTCATATTACGAGGGGCTGACAGAAAGAAAGCCTTCAAAACTGGCAAAGAAAGTATCGGGAATACCCCAAATAACTCTTTCCCAGATTGATGAAGAAGGGGAGTATGAAGATGAAGAAAAGTATGAAGGTCCATCAGATATGGACTTGGCGAGATTAGCAGAAGAAGAAAATTTATGCGATGTTGATGAGAGATAGCAAGAGTTAGGAAAAGCGATAAGATTTAAAATACAGAATTCTATCAATAAATATGGAAAAAGAAAAATTTAGAAAGATTATTTTAAGCTCGGGCAAAATAGCCCTTGGCGGAAAAAATGCAGAGAACAATGAAGAGCTGGTTTCTCAAGCAGGAGAGAAGGAGATAGTTCTGCATACAAAAGCAAAAGGCAGCCCTTTTGTTAATATCAAGTATTCTGGAAAAGTTACAAAAGAGGATATAAAAGAAGCAGGGATATTTTGCGCGAGATATTCGCAGGACTGGAAGAAAAACAAGAAAGAGGTTATTGTTCATTATTTTCTTGGCAGAGATGTCTATAAAAAGAAAGATATGGCTATGGGGACATTTGGAGTGAAAAAATTCAAAGAGATAGTTATAAATAAGGAAGAAATTGAAAGTTTTGAGGAGAAAAAATGAAACCTGCACTATTGATGAATTTAGGGAAGAACGGGCTGACAGAAGGATTTTTAGTATGTTTGAAAAACTCGTTTAAAGAAAGAGAGAATATCAAACTTTCTGTTCTGAAATCTGCCTGCAGAGATAGAGAAGAGATGGTAAAAATAGCAGAAGAGCTAATCCAAAAATTAGGAAAGGGTTATACTTATAGAATTGTGGGTTATACTATTTTTTTGAAGAGGTGGAGAAAATTACTCCTTTGAATATAATTTTCAGAATAAGTTCCTTGCATGTTCAATTATTTTTATAATTAATGCGTCAGAGTTAGAATTAACTTTCATTATAACTGCACCTGTAACTTGTTGCTCTCCCCCGCCCCCACTGCTGCTTTCTGAAGAATCACTTCCTTCTGAACTATCACCTTCACCATTAGGTTCAGGTCCAGCTCCTGGACCAGGATTACACTGCCCTTCGGGTCCGGGTTCTGTACATCCCCCAGTATACTCTTCTTGATTTTCACTGCCTCCAGGACCATTTTCATTTTCATATTCCTCTCTTTCTCTTGCCCACTGCTCTTCCATTTCTGCAAGCTTCCTGTCTTTTTCTTCCTGACTCTCCCACATCTCATCTGAACTGTATACACAAGTTTCATCAATTACACATTCTTTGCCATTTCCATCATCTCCTCTAACTTCTTCCAGATGATAGCCGCTTCCTTTTGCCTGACAATCCTGATTCAATTGCTGCCATTTTTCTTGATTTAAACATTTCTCATTATCATGAGAAAAACATTTATCTGCGCAAGTCTTGCATGCTTCTGGACCTGCGCCACCTTCTCCGCAAGATTTAGAATCAACTCCTGCGTCTTTTAGACATTGTGTCTGACATTTTCCTTCTGCACTATTCATAAATTCCTGATTTTTTTTCATGTTCGCAAGGTCTGCTTCAGACATTAAACCATGTTCTATTGCAAAATTCATACATGTTTCTTGGTTATCTGGATTGTTGCAGAAAGCCTCACATTCTTCTTTGCCCTTGCAATTTCCTGGACCTTTTCCGCCTGTTTTCTTTGCCATTTCATACTCTTCTTTATTCATCATTCCATGTTCATAAGCAAAATCAACACAAATATTAAAATTTTCTTCTTTACTGCAGAAATCATTACACTCATCTTTTTTACATCCTCCGGGACCTTTTCCGCCTGTTTTCTTTGCATTTTCATAATCACTATCAGAGATTAGTCCATTTTGCTTTGCGAATTCTATACAAATATTAAAATTTTCATCTTTATCACAAAAATCTTCACATTCTTTTTTTCCCTTGCATCCTCCGGGACCTTTTCCGCCTGTTTTCTTAACCATTTCATATTCTTCTTGAGAAATTATGCCTGCCTTTTTTGCAAATTCAATACAAACATTTAAGTTAGCATCATTATCACAATAAACTTTGCATTCTCTTTGATTCTTGCATCCGCCGGGAGTATCTCCACTTTTCATAAGAGGCATGAATTTCCTTGCTTCTGCAATCTCATCAGCACTCATAATTCCATTTTTTTCTGCGAAATTCAGGCAGAGTTCCATATTATTAACATCATCGCAATATTTTTCACATTCTTCCTGAGAATTGCAGTTTCCTAATTCAGCAACAGGGTAGTTTACATCAGAAATAGATGCCTGGATGGAGCCAATATACAAAATTGACAATAAAGTTAAAAAAACAAATATTGAAATTATTTTAGTTTTCATTTTATCCTGTTACATTTACAAATGGATTTAATTTAACATTCTCAAAATTATTTTTATTAGCTGCATCTCCAATAATGTTAAGAGCCTTAGCTGAAGAGGAAAAATCAAATCCTGCAAAACCAAAACTAAACTTATTTGTTTTAGTTAAAATAAAATAACCTATAACCGCTAAAATAAGCAAGACAACAAGGGCTATCACAATTATTTTCCCCCATTTTCTTTTTCCGCTATTCTTATTCTCCTCTTTTTTCATGTTGTATATATGACAGAGGTATTTAAAAACATTACCTTAAAAATATTCTTGGGTTTATCCGGAGACAAGATTCTGTTAATAACACGCAGTAGTCTAAAAAGAAAAAGCTTTATAAAGCTAGAAATACGAGTAAAACTAGCTTGAAGCTGAACAAAATAGATTCATTATCATCAGATAATGAATGACTCAGCTTTCTAATTCCGCAAGGAATGGCTGATTAGTACAACAGGATTAACTCAAGATGAAATTTAAAAATTCAACAACAAACAAAATTTTTAAGATACAGAAAATTTCTAGGAAATTTTCTGTCTCTCTCGCACAAGAGGTGTGCTCGAGATGATTGATAAAAATATAACTACGATATATGAAGTTGATGCTCAGAAATATCACAAAAAGCTAGCTGAAGAGCTGAAAAATATTCCTGAAATAAAAGCTCCAGAATGGATAAACTTTGTCAAATCTGGAGTGTCAAAAGAAAGACCTCCACAAGAAGAAGATTTCTGGCATAAAAGAGCAGCTTCTGTTTTAAGGCAAATTTATGTAAGGGGAGTTGTAGGAGTAAGCAGATTAAGAACAAAATACGGAGGGAAAAAAGAAAGAGGAAGCCGGCCTGCAGAATTCAGAAAAGGCGGAGGAAAGAATATAAGATTAGTATTGCAGCAGCTTGAAAAAGCGGGGATATTAGAAAAGTCTTTGGGGAAGAAAAAGGGGAGACAGCTTACTAGAAAAGGATTAGATTTTATGAATAAAATTGCTGAGGGGATGAAATGAAAACTCAAAATCTAAAGATTTTGAGACTCGGAAATTTTTCAAATTTCCGATTTTTAAATTTCCAGCAAGTTAGGGAGGAAATTTAAAATGACAAAGTCACATCAGAAAAAAATAAAACTGGCAAAATGGGGAAGAAGGACAAAATGGGCGCCATTTTGGACAGTTATGAAGAAATATGGAAAAGGAAAGAGAGTTCATCCAAGCCAGATGACAAGATTAAAAAGAAACTGGAGACATATTAAGCTGAAAATTAAGCCGAGAAGAATGAAAAAGAGGTTCATAGGATAAAATGAGCGATAGTAAAGAAGCTAAAATCGTGTTGGAAAGAGAATATATCATCCCACTTAGAAAGAAAGTTATCAAAACTCCGCAGTATAAAAGAACACCAAAAGCTATCAAGGAGCTTAAGAAATTTGTTGCTAAACATATGAAAGTTGAAGACCGAGATGTAAGAAAAGTCAAACTTGACAGATATCTAAATGAAGAAATGTGGTTCAGAGGGATAAGAAAGCCGCTTCCGAAAGTAAAAGTTAAAGTTAAAAAAATGGATAGTGGAGAGGTTTTGGTGGAATTAGCTGAAATTCCTGCTGCACTAAAATGGAGAATAGACAGAGAGAAGAAAGCCGAAGAAAGCATAAAGAAGAAGGTTGAAAAGAAGAAAGAGGAAAAGAAAGAAGTTGAGACTCCTGAAGAGAAAAAAGAAGAGAAGGAAAAAGCAGAAGCTGGAAAAGAAACAGAACTGAAAGAAGCTGACCAGCAGCATAAGGAAGCTAAGCACGAAATAAAAGGCAAGAAAATACAGAAACAGCCATTAAGAAGAATGGCTCTTCAGAAATAAAGAAATTACCGAGCAATGTCAGGGGTATTAACCCAGATTTAGAAATAATATTTCTTTTAAATATCTATGCAACTATTCCTAGAATAAGTTTATTTAATTTTTCTTTTGAATCTAAAGCTCGCTGAACTGCCTCGTCTAAAGTTCTAGCGAGGAATATCTGACCATGATCTCTCATTTCAATTGCTCTTGCTGTTGGATTTTTTTTAAGGGTTTCTACTACTTGGTTTACTAATTCAATAGAACCTTGTTTTTCAAATCTGGAGGTTATAGGAATTCCTAAAATAGAGGGATTTGCTGAAATTTCTGAGCAGTGAACATGAACCACGGCTTTTACATCTTGCCTTAGCCTGTAGATTGCTGAATGAATTCTTGCTTCTGAAGAGGGAGCTCTTTCTCCATAATAATAAACTTGAGCTTGTTCAGGCAGAACAGCATAGATATAAGCAATATCCCCAGGGGACAGAAAATGCATGTCTGATCCTGTGCAGGTTATAAGGAATTCTCTATTTCTCCTTGTTTCTGTTAAAACCGAAAGGTTGCCATAAGTATTTCCTGTGCGAATATTAGGGTTGGAATCTCCAAAGTTTAAAACAGAGCTATCGCGGGCTTCTTCGTAAGCTTGTCTTTGACTGAGGGGTAGTTGATTATATGGGATATCCACAAATGGAGCCATTCCTGCATGACTCAGTTTTTTCCCTGTTTTAATTAATGAATTTGCGAGAGCATTAAAGTTAGGATTTAAAGATAAATATTCTTTTCCTATTCCTACAGCTTGAAACTCCATGATTGGACCTGTTTCTGTATTTGCCATAAAAATAAAGCGATTGTAAGGTTTATAAATTTCTATATTATGGAGAATAATATGGAAAAAGAATTTAGATTAGAAGATTTTATTGAAGCGATCAATGAATTAGAAAGACAGGATGTTGCTTATTTTGTTTTTGGAGGATTTGCTATTGAAGCGGTTAATAGGACTGGAAGAAAATTTCATGACTTGGATATTATATTCTTTGGAAAAGACAAAGAAAAAGTTATCAGACTATTCCGAGGGCTAGGGTACACAACTTACACTCATGGAAGAAAACATGATTACAGAAGAGAAAAAGCTAAAGTTGATGCTTTATTTTTGGAAGATAAAGGAGATTACTATGAGCTGCATGGAAATTTATGTTTGGATAGAATTTCAAAAGAAGCATTCAGACAAATTCCAAGATTAAGAATGGGAGAGGTAGAATTTAGAGTTATGCCCTATGAGTGGTTTTCTCTTTACAGGACACACTATAAACCTGAAAAACAAGAAGATTTGGAAAGATTTGTCGGGAATATTCTCCCCTTATGCAAAAGAGTTCCTATTTTAGAACAAATTGAAGTTGAAAAACCTGAAAATATGAGACTAATGGAAATAGGGGGTTAATAGAAGCGGGCATCACAGGGCATACATCAAGAAAAGATATAAAAAACATAGTTCTTTGAGGTTGTTATGGAAAATGTTATTGAAGAAATTAGAAAGAAACTTGCAGATATTGCAGATATAGAAAGAGCAAAACAGAGCAAAAGATACCTGAAATCTGAATATAAATTTTATGGGGTTAGGATTCCTGAACTTAGGAAGATTGCAAAAGAGCATAAAGATATGAAAACAGAAGATGTTTTTACCCTTGCTGATTTCTTTTGGAATTCTGGGAATCATGAAGAGATGTCTCTTGCATTATTTTTTCTTGGAGGGATTAAGAAAAAAAATCCTGAAGAAGTTTGGAGATTTTTGACTGGGAGAATTGAAAGAGCTAAGAGCTGGGATCATATTGATGAGATGTCTATGCATATTTTAGGAGAGATTCTTCTTGAGAATATTGAATTAAACAAGGAGATAAAAATTATGGCAGAAAGCAAAAATTCCTGGATAAGAAGGGCGAGCATTGTTTCAAATTATCCATTAATAAAAAAGAATAAGAATGAGCTGGCTTTTTTATTAGCTGAAAAACTGGTTTATGATTCTGATATTTATGTGCAGAAAGGAGCAGGATGGATGATTAGAGAGATAGGAAAGAGAGACAGGTTAAGTGCAAGAAATTTTATTCTGTCTCATTTAGATATGAAGCCGTGGGCTTTTTCTTATTCAATAGAGAAGATGCCTGAACTTAAAGAGAAGCGAGAGGAGTTTTTGAATGAGAAATAAAATCAAGACAAAACAGGAAATTGAAAAGATAGCTGAAGAATTAAGAGAAAAAGGAAAGAAAATTGTTACAACTAATGGAAGTTTTGATATTCTGCATTATGCCCATGTTAATCTGCTTGAGAAAGCTAAAAATGAAGGAGATGTGCTTATTGTTTTGCTTAACAGCGATTCTTCGATTAAAAAGTTCAAGGGGGAGCAAAGACCGATAATTCCTCAAAATGAGAGGGCGAGAATGCTGGAAGCTCTTGAAAGTGTAGACTATGTTGTTATTTTTGAAGAAGACAAACCCTTAGAGTTATTGAAGATTATCAAGCCAAATAAACAAGTTAAAGGCGGAAGTTTTATTCTTGATAGAGTTAGAGAAGAAAAAGAGCTGGTTGAGAGCTGGGGAGGAGAATTTAAGAATTTTGAGCTGGAAGACGGATTTTCTACCACAAATATAATAAATACAATTTTAGAGAAACATAAATGATAAATCTTGAAAAAATCAAAGAGAAAAAAAGTATAACTGAATTATTAGAATTCGGAATTCTGAATATTGACAAACCTAGTGGACCTACTAGCTTTGATGTTTCAGATTTTGTGAGAAGAAAGCTGGGAGCTAAAAAAACTTCGCATGCAGGAACTCTTGATCCTCTTGTTGGAGGAGTTCTTCCTATCATGCTGAACAGAGCTTGCAAACTTCTCGGATGGTTTATGAAGAAAGATAAAACTTATGTTGGAGTGATGAAACTGCATAAAGATATTGAAGAAGAAAAGCTAAAAGAAGAGATTAAAAAATTTATTGGGAAGATAATACAACTTCCGCCTGTAAAATCAAGAGTAAAAAGAGAAGAAAGAGAAAGAGAAGTTTATTCATGGGAGATTTTGGAATTTGACAAAGAGAAGAGAAATGTTTTGTTTAAAGTAGAATGCGAGGCAGGAACTTATGTGAGAAAATTGATAAGTGATTTGGGAGACAAAATCGGAGGGGCGCATATGGCAGAGTTGAGAAGAACAGATGCGGGAATATTTTCCGAAACTGATTCTAATTTTACTAATCTATATGAATTAGAGAAAGCTATTGAGGAATATAAAAATGGGGATGAAGAAAAATTAAGAAAAATGATTATTCCAGGAGAGATTATTTCTGAAATTCTTCCTGTTATTTTTGTAAAGAAAGATAATCTGAAAAGCTTGCTGACTGGAAAGCCGATTTTTAAGCAGGATTTAGAAGAAGATGTGAAAATTGAAAATGGAAAAGACGCGTGTGTATTTTGCAAAGAAAGATTCATAGGAGTTTATAAAAAAGTTCAGCAGGGAGATATTATTTTTAAGGCAGAATTTGTTTTGAATTGAAGATGAAACTTGCAAAAATTATGAAAGAAGTAATAGAAATATTTGAATCAATAGATACAGGTATTCTTTACAGAAGATACAGAAAAAGAGTTGACAGAACAAATTTTAGAACAGAAATTAAATCTGGATTAGATATTGCAGAAAAATTAAGAAGAATAAATAATAAAGCAGGAAAAGAATTTTTGTTTGAAGCAAACTACGCCTGATGAAGATTTAAAAGCGAGGATAAACCGAGCTTTTGATTTATATGATTTGGGATATTTAAGGAGATAGGTTTAAAAAAGATATTTCTATGCAAAATTATGGAAGGAAAAATAAGCTGCTCACTTACACTTGAAGGGTGGATGGATTTGCAATTAAAAGGCATAGACATAAAGCATAATGAATTAGAAGTAATTGCAACAATTAAAGAGGGCTCTCCAAAAGTTATTAGAATTTTAAGCCAAACACCTCTTAATGAAGAGCAAAAAAGAAAATGGTGGGAGCATATCAGAGATAGATTTACTGCTTCTGAAGCAAGCATTGAATACCGCACTAATCCTGAAGAATACCAAGAAGCAAAACAATTATGGGTTGAAGAATATGAAAGAGATAAAGCCCGATATGAGGATGCTGTAAAAAAATAGAGGGACAAAACTTGTCAATCAAAAAGTTTTGGATGAGCTAAATCTCTTAAAATTTTTAATCTTTGAATGTAGCCTCTGCATAATTCTTCTCTTACATTCAATAAAGCATCTGGATCGCATTTTCTTCCTCTTGAACTAATCTGTGGAATGTCTCCAGAAAGAATAATTAAAGAATGATAAAGCAAACTTGCTTGCAACTGCTGCATTTGCTCTCTTCTTTCTTTTGGAGTCATAGCAGAATATTGCTGTCTTATTTGTTCTGGTGTCATATTCTTGAACTTTAATTTTAAGCTTATAAACCTATGTTTTTTATTCTTATTACGAGAACAATACTATATTTTTCATCGAGTGCAAGGACAAGCGGAAACTGGACTGATTTGATGCAGGCTGGGAGAAAAGTATATAAATAATAAAAATATATTATTCGCATGGAAAAGAGTGTGAAAAATAAGAAACTTAGAAAGTTCTTGATTTTATTTATTCTTGCACTTTTGCTGATAAATATCCCTCTGATAAGTGCTTATATCCTAATGATAAAATATGGGACATTTAATCTTTATCCTGGAGAAAAATATATAGTTAATATCCCTTTTTTTGGACCATCAAAACTGACGACTATATGCGGAAAAGCTGTCCAGACAGATGGAACTTTATTAGAAGGGGTCAATGTTACACTGAAATATTACAATAATAACACGGAATTCCTAAAAAATACAACAGGAGCAGATGGAAAATATTGTTTCACTATTCTTAATCTGACTTCAAATAAAAAGTTTGATATCTATGTGGAATATGATAACTCTACAATAACTAATGCTAGTAATAACTATGATTTGAACTTTGATGATGATAAAGTTTACAGCAAGAGCTCGGATAATTTTGCTGTTCTTAGCGGGAATATAACAAATTATGATGCTGAGATTGAAAATGGCAGATTTGAAATAAACCTGCAATACTGGCCTGAAAATGCAAGCGAGAGATTTGAAATTTTTGATTATCAGAAATATTTTTTGAATATAGAACCCAATGAAGTCTATGTTATTCCAAGCTCGGGATTAAATGTGTCCTGGGGAATTGATTCTGGAACTCTTACTGGAAGATACAAGTTTTATATCAAGACCTCTTTTAATGCGAGGGAAAAAACAAAAAGTATTTATTTTAATGTTACCGCATAATTCCGAAATAGAAATAATCTTTTGTTGCATATTTATAAATTACTTTATAACATTCATAAACTCAATTAAAAGAGGCAGATTCTTTTTTGTCAAAGATTTATCCCAATTATCTTTTCTTATTTTAAGCAACAATTTAACAATTTTCTTTCTTTTTTTGGGGGACTTTCTAAGTAACTCCTTATACATAAATACATGTTCTCCAATATCTTTTTGATTTAGATAATGACAAACTTTCATGAGATTTTTTATAAAATAGGGCGTAATACTAAAATCTCCTCTTTTGAAAAGAGGCAAATGATTTTTATTAGCTGCATCTAAATTCAATCTCACTGCTTTATCAAAATCTATTTTTTTAAGTTTAAAATCTTCTCTAGAATAATTTTTTCCAGTAACCAATCTCCAGGTTTTAAAATCTAATAGCAATAGATTAGGGGCTATAACTTTTGCTAAACGGCTTTTTACCTTTCCACCATTAAGTTCATCTAAATATAAATAATTTAATTTAAAATCTATTCCAGGAAAACGGCTTTTGAGGAAATTGTTTATTTTCTTATTATCTTTGATTTTTGATTTTTCATTGACTATTGCAATACTATCTATATCACTTGATTTAGGGTTAAAATCTTCGGTTAGTATGCTCCCCCATAAATAAATAGATAATATGCCTCTGTCTTTGTATTTTTCATAAATCTCCTTTAAAATAGATTCAATTAACTTGATTTGTTTTTGTTTAATCCTCATTTTCATTAAGATGTTTTGTGCAATTGAATAACATTTCTCTTCTCTCTTTTGGAGATATTTCAAAAATACTTATTGCAGTATTCCCTTGAGGGATTGATCGCCTATCTTCGGGATGCCATTTTCTAATAAATCTAATCATAGCTTTATTAATTGCATTATGTGCCACAAATAGAATTGTGCCTGTGGGATATTCTTCCAAAACTCTTTCAATAATTGTTTTGCCTCTTTCAAAAAGACTTATCTTATTTTCCACATCTTCAGGCATCAAATCCCAATCGACTTTATCAAAACTTTTATTGAGATAACTTCCAAGATCCATTTCTTTTAATTCATCAACGACTATGAATTTAGTAATGGGATGATTTTTTGCAATTATTTTAGCAGTTTCTTTAGCACGGATTATAGGACTAGAGAAAATAACATCGAGATGTTCACTCTTCAATCTTTCAGATACTGCTTTAGCTTGTTTTATTCCATTTGAAGTTAGAGGATCAGAAATATCTGCAAGAATTCTTTTAACATTACCCTCAGTCTCACCATGTCGTGTAATAATTAGCTTCATAGGAAATAATATTCAATCACATTTTATAAATACATCGAAAAATGTCAGAAGTCAAATGTAACATTAACCCAAAATATATAAACATAAAAAATACCTAGTTTTATGAGAACATTTATATATTTTTCATCAAGTGCAAGAACAAGCGGAAACTGGGATGACCTGATGAAAGCTGGAAGGATGGATATTGTATGCAATGTGATTATACACTCTTTTTCTCTTTCGCATCAAAAAAGAGAGGATGTTGAGCTTCATCTTGTTTTTTATGGCATGCCTGACCCTCCAAAACATATTGTTATCTCAACTAAAGAGTATTTGAGCGGAAGAAGTCAAGATGATAAAGAGAAACTGACAATAAGCAAAAAAGATATTGCAGGATTTATCAAAAAAATGCTGTATAAGTATAGAGAGGGAGAGAAAACAGAGGTATTTGCAGGATGTTTTATTGAGAAAAAGAATCTTTATGCTGTTTTAGATGAGCTGAAAGAGCAGGGAAAGAAAATATTCTTACTTGATGGGGATGGGCAGGATATAAGAGAGGTCAGCAATGAAGATATCAAGAATGGAGCATTTTTATTAGGAGACCACGATGGACTGCCGAGGAAAGAGATAAAGAGACTGAAACAAGAGTGCGAGGTTGTTTCTGTTGGAAATAAAACTTATTTTGCTTCCCAAGTTGTCACAATAGTCAATAATGAGATTGACAGAAGAGAAAGTTGATTATTCTCCAGTGTAATAATCCTTAAAAAGCATAAATGCAAATTAAAATAATGCCTGTTAAAATTTCGGTTATAAAAGAAGAGACTAGAAAAAATCTCGAAGAAAACATAAGAAGAGGTTTTCCCAAAGTTGAATGCGACAATGATTTAGAATATGCAGTTCAAACAGTTTTGGGAGATAGGAATATATTTATGGTCTTAGCATTAGGATTAGGGACAGGAAAAGGATTGATGTTAGGAAATTATACTTATTTTGATGATGCAACCTCTTATGTTCATTATGGATTGACACTAGATTGGCAGAGTTTGGATCTTCCAAGAAGAACAAAAATATTCACTTTTGAAACTACTGGAAGATTATGGGCATGGGAAAAACCCTCAAAGCAGGGATTGCATGATTCTCTTCCAAGGATAAAAGAGGGAGAATTGCCCACTGCTGAAAAATTTATTTATCAGGTGAATGAAGTCTTGCAACATTCAGGAAAGTATTTAATAAAGCTCCCTTAAATTGACAGAAGAGAAAATTAATTCCACTTATTTCTTGCCTGAAGCTTATAACGAAGGAAAACAAGATATTCTATATCTTCTTTGGGCAATCCCATTTCGTATAAAATTCTTATCTCTCTTTTCATGTCGTCGGGATAGTTTTCCTCAACAAGCAAATTTTTTTGCATTTTTACCTCCTGTTTTTTGCTCTTTTACAAACCGTTGAAGAGGCCAAATCCAGCGTTTTAAATAGCTGCTGGCTGGCCTCTTCTGGTAAAAAGAGGTGAGCATGAATCCTCTTGAATTAAGAGGAAGTGAAATTTAACTTTAGCTAATATTCTTAATAATCTGCCTTTTAAAGCAATTGTGAAAACCCAATAAAGAAAGAGAATACAGAGATTAGTTTCATAAGCTTTTTAAATGAATTTTAGCTTATCCTCGATAATGAAAATAGTGTTTACTCCTGACTGGTTTTTGGGAAATGATGTTTTGATTGAGGGGTTTAGTTTTCTTGTGTTGATTGCGTTTTTTATTTTCACAATAAAAAGCTATAATCTAAGCAAAAAGAAGAATTTTCTTTATTTAGGAATAGGGTTTCTTTTAGTTGCTCTTGCACAGCTTGCAACAATCCTTACTAAGATGGTTTTGTATTATGACACCTCTTTTACACAAAATATAGGGCAGGCGATTGTTACCTATCATATTGTCAACTCGGTGGATATATTTTATTATACTGGATTCTTTTTTTATAAGCTGTTGACACTGGCAGGATTGTATGTTATATACCGGCTTCCTAAAGAAAAAGATTTTTCTGATGATTTTTTTCTGGTAGGATTTTTTATACTAATATCGGTGATATTCAGCAATATTGTTTACTATGTGTTTCATCTGACTATAATATTCCTTCTTTTGCTTATAATTCATAAATACTGGAAGATATATAATAAGAACAAATCACCTAATACTAAGATACTCGTCCTCTCATTCTCTATGCTGACCTTTGCTCACATATTGTTCTTATTCTCAAAAATAGGGGTAGTTTATGTGTTCGGCAATCTAATTGAATTAGTAAGCTATATAATCCTATTATTGCTTATAATACGGATTCTAAATAGTGCCAAAAAGAATAGTTAAGAGCATGGAAAGAAAAAGAAGCAGAATGGATATAATTTCCGATATGCTAATAGTAATCCTTGGGAAAAACGGGAAGATTAAGCCCACTCATCTTATGTATAAGGCAAATCTCTCGCATAATCAGATGAAGCTTTATTTAGAGGATTTGATAAGCAACAAGCTGGTTGAAAAAGAGGATGTTGATGGAAAAATAGTCATTGCAATAACTAAAAAGGGCAGAGATTTCTTTGCTAAATATAACCAGATGAAAGAGTTTGAGAAGACATTTGGACTGGAAAATTAGGGCAAAGGGCAAGGCTTAAAAACAAAGTTTATTTCTATAAACTATGAAAAAAGCAACAAGAATTTATGTGTTTGGAATAGTTCAGGGAGTATTTTTCAGGAATTTTATTAAAGATAGTGCAGACAAGTTAGATATAAAGGGGTATGTGAGAAATAAGGAAGACGGCAGTGTTGAAGCCTGGCTTGAGGGAGAGAGCGAAAAAGTCAACAAAATGGTGGAAATGTGCCAGAAAGGACCGGAACATGCTGTTATAAAAAGACTGGATATTGTAGAAGAAAAGGTTCAGGATATGAAAGAGTTCAAGGTTTTGAGCATATAATAAGATATTTAAACAAATTAATTCTTTATAGATTATGGCAAGACAAGATGAGATAATAAAAGAGAGAATGCGAAAGATAGAGGAGCTAAAAGAAAAAAAAGTGGAGTTGTATGCTCATTCTTTTGACAAGAAAAATGGCTGTGCTGAACTGCAGGAAAAGTATAAAGACTTGAAGCCAGAAGCAAAAACTAGCGATAAAGTAAAGACTGCGGGGAGAGTTATGACTATAAGAGACATAGGCAAACTCATATTTGCAGATTTGAAAGATGGAAGCGGAAGAATACAACTGCAACTGCAAGAGGGAGAGACAGATGAAAAGGATATGGACTTTTTTAAGAAATATATTGATATGGGAGATTTTATTGGAGTTGAGGGAAAAATAGTCAGAACTAAGAGAGGGGAGCTTTCTATTCTTGCGGATAAAGTGGAATTACTAACAAAAGCTATTCTGCCTCTGCCTGAAAAATGGCATGGATTACAAGATAAAGAGGAAAGATACAGAAAAAGATATTTAGATTTGATTATGAATTCTGATACAAGAAAAGTTTTTGAAGTTCGAGCTAAGATAATGAAAGTTTTGCGAGAGTTTATGGAAAAGAATAAATTTATTGAGGTTGAAACTCCGTTATTACAACCAGTATATGGCGGAGCACATGCAAAGCCATTTATGACTCATTGTGATGCTTTTAATTCTGACTTGTTTTTGAGCATTGCTCCTGAACTTTATTTGAAAAAAGCACTAGTTGGAGGATTTGAAAGAGTGTATGAAATAACTAAAAAATTCAGAAATGAGGGAGTTGATAAGTTCCATAATCCCGAACATATGACAATCGAGTGGTATCAGAGTTATGCAGATTACAATGATGGGATGAATCTGTTTGAAGAGCTAATGCGGGAGATTGCCAAAGAAGTTTATGGCAAAACAATTATTGAGTATGATGGGAAAAAAATTGACTTAAAAAAATGGAAGAGAGTGCCATTATTAGAAGCGATTAAAAAGTATTTGAATGAAGATGTAAGCAAGGTTAAAAATGATGAAGATGCGAAAAATATGGCAAAGAAACATGGAATTAATGCTGACGGAATTACTAAGATAAACCTGCCTGATGAGCTGTTAAAGCTTTTTAGGGAAAATATAATTGAGCCCACATTTTTAATTGATTACCCTATTGAGATGGCTCCGTTAGCCAAGCCAAAGAAAGATGATTTGACTAAAGCTGAGATATTCCAGCCGATTATAGCTGGAATGGAAATAGGGAGAGCGTATTCTGAATTAAATGACCCCAAATTGCAGGGAGAGCATTTTGATGAACAAGAAGAGGAAAGAAATATCGGGAATGAAGAAGCAATGCCTGCTGACAGAGATTTTGTCAGTGCTCTTGAATATGGAATGCCTCCTGCCTGCGGTGTTGGAATTGGAGTTGAAAGATTAGTAATGTTATTTACAAATTCTTTAACAATAAGAGATGTAATATTATTTCCGTTTATGAAGCCGGAATCTGGGAGAGAAAAATATGAAAAAGAAAACACTTGAAATTTTGCAGATAATAGCGTGGGTAATTGGATTTATTGCATTGGGGCTATTAATATATGGGATAATTAAAGCTTTGATAACTTGAACATGAATGAAGAAGAGATAAAACTAGTGGTGGCAAGCAATATAAAGAAGGCAATTCCTGAGCTGAATGTTGCTGATGAAGTTGCTCCTAGCCTTAATAAAAAAATAATTGAGATTTTGAAGCAGGGAGTTGAAAGGGCGAGGGCGAACGGAAGGAGAACTTTGCAGGCGAGAGATTTATAGAAAGATTTATAAATAAGCATATCTTACAATAAGAAAGTAAGAAATAGGATGTAAAATTAAACATGGCAGTAGAAATGGTAAAAATGAGCTCGAAGGGGCAAATTGTAATCCCTCAAGATATAAGGGCAGAAATATGTGCTTCAGAAGGAACTATGTTTGCAGTTGTTAGTGGGAGAGATAGTATAGTTTTGAAGAAAGTGGTTACACCTTCAAAAGAAGAGTTAATCTGTGAGCTTGGGAAAATAGCTAAAGAAGGCACAAAAAGAGCTGAAAAGCTTGGAATTAAAGAAAGGGATGTTCCTGATTTAGTTCATAAGCTGAAAGAATCTAAGAAAAAATGAGAATTGTTATAGATACTAATTTTCTTATATCTGCAACTCAATGGGATTATAGTATTAGCCATAAGCTATTGAAAAAGCTAATTATGAACGAGACTGAAATATTCACAACAAAAGAAATCTTAGAAGAATTCACAGAAGTTCTGAAAAGAGATTTTAAGTATAATGAAGAAGAAATTGATGATATAATTAAGATAGTTCTTCAATTTGTAACTTTAGTAACTCCAATCAAGAAAATAGATGTTGTAAAAGATGATGCTGATGACAATAAGATTATAGAATGTGCTGTTGAATCAAATGCAAAATATATTATTTCTTATGACAAGCATCTTTTGAATTTGGGGGAATATTTAGGGATAAAGATAATCCGACCTGAAGAAGCTTTTGGAATTGCATAAAATTAGGCAGAAGAACTTTGCAGGCGAGAGATTTGTGATGAAAACTAAATTTTAACTTCCAACTTTCTTAAATCTCTAACTAGATTTTTATTATTTTTGAATAATATTGTTTTCATGCTAAGTTTTTTAGCAGGTTTGAGATAAGGAGAATAATCATCAATAAATATTATTTCTTTGGGTTTTAATCCTGTTTTCTTTAAAATTAGTTTATAAAACTTAATGTCCGGCTTGCTATATCCCTGTTCAAAAGATAAAATATTAATTTTAAAATACTTATAGGGGTTATCTGTTTTTCTTACTTTGTGATGAAGAGGAATAATGTTAGTTAGCGTTCCTAAAATATAGCTATTTTTTAATTTCTGGATTGTTTTTTCAACTGGTTTATTAATTTTATAATACTTTTTAGCAAGACTTATCCAGTTATATTTTAATTTTTTAATATCAATTTCAAACGCATTTGAAAATAATTGCAAATATTGTTTTTCTGAAGTTTTTCCTTCTGCAAATAATTTTACTCTGCTTTTTCTTAGCTTTTGAAATTCTTTTAAATTAAAATGCATAATTTTAGCTAACTGAGCATATTGTTTTTTTCTGTCCTCTTTTACTAGAACTCCTCCAATATCAAAGAATATTGATTTGATCTCCATAATAAAAGAATAAGTCATAAATTACTTTTATAGTTATCGATTGTTTTTTAGGCGGGAGATTTGTGATGAAAACTAAGATATCTATGCATAAAACTCTCATTGAAAATATCGCAGAAACAGAATATATTAAATTTACATAAAAAAAATTTAAATTTTTATTTTAAAATTAGTTATCTTTTTTTCTTCTTTTTTACTGCTTTCTTTTTTGCCATATTTTTTACCTCTTATTTTATTATTAAAATTAAGAGATGCTTATTTATATAGTTTTCTGAAAATTTTATAAAAATAAAATTTTGAAGTTGAGTTGATTAGAGATGAGATGACAAGCCAAAAAAGAATATTTTGGGCGAAGAGTAAAAATTAAATCTGCGGTGGTGGGAACAGCAGTTCCAGTTTATAGTAATAAGAGTTTGTCGCTTTAGTAGTTAGGGGGGAGTTCCGCTTTTTTTGTTTCTTTTTTTACAAAAAAGAAGAACAACGATATTTATAAAACCTTAAATTCTAAGCAATGTATGGAATTCACAGAATATTGTTTTGAAAACTTCAAAAAGATATTAGGCATTTCTATTTTAGTTCAAGTAGGATTAGCAACACTTATCTTAATGAACAATTTTACTCAAAGAAATGCAGAACGATTATTTATGATATTCTTAGGAATTGGCTTACCTACTTGGGCATCGGTATTTTTAGGCGGATTAATAACTGAAGCCATATTTTTTGTTGCAACCGGGTTTATTTGTTTTAGATTAGAGATAGGTTTAAATAATTCTTAAAATCTATAATTTAGTGGTAAGTCAATGTAAAATCTGTGGAGAAAGAACAGCAGGGCATAGACAATATTGCCCGTATTGTAGAAGAACAAGCAAGGGACGTAATTCAGAAATGCCTGAAGAATTTAAATTCATTTTTAGACTTATTCTTTCTTCTTTTGTTTTTATTCCTTTACTTACTTGGATAATTTTATTACTGATTATATTTTCTATACACTATCTAATAAAAACAATTGTTCTTTTAATTAGAAAAGAAAAGAAAAAATTCCATATTAATAATTTTGAAAAAACCTTAATGGATAAGGTGAAGAATGCTTTTGCTGTTGGATCAAAAGTTAATCGATGGATTTCTAATGATGATAATCCCTCGCATGCCAATAGAAGAAGTAATTGGGGACAACAAAGAATGGTTAATAGAAAAATATTGAGATGACTTAAAAGTTATCTCCCGGTGTGAGCCGACAAATTATTCTAAGGATTAAGGAACTCCCCCCTTCGTTTTCGTTTTTTAGTAAGCGACAAATTCCTCCTTAGGGGAGGGTGGTCGGGGAAGCAGATTTAATTTTTATTTGGCTAATTATGTTAGGCTCTTGTTTCCTCGAAACGAGTCCGAAATTTTGGAGAAATTTCTGGGTGCGAGTTTCAGAGATGAAACAACGAGGAAAATTAATTTAATCCAATTTCGTGGGCGGGGGACGGAAAAAGCTTTTTGCTTCTTTTTCCTAAAAAGAAGAGTTTTGAGGGGGCAGTTTGTTTTGCTTCTTTTTTAAAATAAGAATACATTTTTTAGTGGAGAAAAACGATTTGTTTAGCCAAATAAATTCTTAAAGAATCTTAATATTTTTTGCCATAAACCGCTACTTACACATTGACCATCAATGCATAAATTTGAGGAACATTCAAAATTATTGTTACAAGAAGCATCTGCTTCTTCTTGGCTCAAAAATATTTCTTTTTCTCCAGAACAAAATTCACTTGAAGTTCTATATCCTATTGGAAAGCACTTATTATCTTTCATGCAACCAATACAAAATTCCTTTTTTTCTTCAGATGCAATATTATCAGGAACAGTTACAGGTTCTTTATTGGGTTCTACCAATTTTTCTTCATCAACAAATTGTAATGTTGAAGGATATTTCTGAAAATAAGGATTAACAAAACCTCCAATTATAGAATCATCAGATACACTTAATTCAAAATCTCCAGAAAAAACAATAATTGCCTTATCATTTGTATGCCAGATTATTGTAGTAGATTTTATTCTATCTGTTCCTCTACCCGAATTTTCTTTATATAACATTAAAACATTGTTGTCTAACAACTCTCTTTCTTCAACTTCTGAGCCATATTTTTCTTTAATGTATTTTACAAATCTTTTATTGTTGATATCAAAAGAAGAAACATCAACAGATACACTTCCTATCTGACCATAAGATTTTGGATTGCTGTAATAGGCGTAGGCACTTACTTCGCAAAAATCTCTTTCATCATCATATTCATCTTTCAAATAATGTAACAAATCACAATTTATTTCTTCTCCATTATTAGATAAACTATAATCCCCAAGTCCAGATTTGATTATATAACGAGAAACAGTTTCCTCAATTTCCTCTGGTTCTTCGTCTCCGATTTGTGTATCTTCAAAGTTCAATGATGAAGGGTATTTTTCAAAATAAGGTTGTAGAATACCTGCAATTAGAGGATCATCTGAAACACTTAATTCAAAAGGTCCAGCGCCAATAACTATTGCAGTATCCCCACTATACCATGCAACAGAAGTTGATTTGGTAGAGCCTTCTTCATTGTATAGCATTAAAACATTATTGCCTAACACCTCTCTTTCTTCTACTTCTGAGCCATACATTTCTTTAATATTGCTAACGAATTTTGCATTATCGATATTATTAACATACTTGTTTATTATAACAGTTCCATCATTTCCATCATTATAAGAAGAACTATAATATCCGTTTATTGTTTGCATACACCAATCAGAATTTCTATTATTTCCATAATCCTCCTTGAAATATTTTAATAAATCGCAATTTGGGGTTTCATCTCTAACACTAACAAAAAAATATCCTCCAGTATCTTCTTCAATAATCGAAGAAGCAGAAACAAGACTTGCTAATGATAACACAATTAAAGAAAATAACGGCAAAATTATTTTTGTTTTCATCTTAACATATATAATCAAGAACTACTTTTTAAAACTTTCGCAAAGTTTTTTATTTTTTCCGTCTGCCCCCTCAATTATCGAAATCCAAAAACTGAAAGTTTTTGCTATCTGTTTTCTGAGAGAAAACCAATCGTGCTTTTTCCGTCGGGCGGGGGAAGGTATTGAGAGCAAATTATCGAGTAATAATTACAACTAATTATCTTGTGCGACCTCACCCTCGAAATTTTCCCGAAAAAGCTTTAGATTTTTCTGGCTGAAAATTTCAGAGTGGAGCGGGCGAGTATCATCATGAGCGACTAAATTTGAGGCATCCCACAAATTTACAAAGCGAACGAGGAACGGAGCAGTCGAAAATTAGCTGGTGGCGGGTTCGCCAGTTTATAATAGGAGATTATCGCTTCAGTATCATTGGGGGGGTTCCGATTTAGTTTCAGTTTATGTTCAGTTTAGCCGAAGTTTAGGCTCGGTAGGGGGAGTTCCTATTTTGCTTCTTTTTCCTAAAAAGAAGATATTTAAAGTCGGGTTCTTTTTGGATTATTATGATAAAAGCAGTAATTTTTGATTTGGGCGGAGTGGTATTTAGGGATGGTACTAAATACACAATTGAGGAGATGAAAGAGAAATTTAGTTTTAGTGAAGAACTGGGCGTTGAGCTCCTTTTAGGAAAAGAAGCCCGAGATTTCAGGAAGGGTCTTCTGACTTCAGAAGAATTCTGGGATTATGTACAATCTAAAATTCCTTCCAAAATTAAAGCAAATGAAATAAGATTAATGTGGTATAATAATTATGTTCCTTTTCCAGGAATCCTTGACTTAATTAAAAAACTTAAATCAAAATTCAAATTAGGAATTATCTCTGGAAATATTAAAGAACGGATTGAATATCTGGATAAAAAATATGATTTTAGGAAATATTTCGATGCAGAGGTTTATTCTTTTGATTTACATATTACTAAACCTGCCACATTAATGTGGGAAAAATCGCTAGAACTATTAAAGTTGCGTGCTGAAGAATGCATTTATCTTGATGATCAAGCTGAAGCAGTCAATACAGCCAAATCTATGGGCTATAAAGCGATTCAGTTTATGAATGTGAATCAAGCAAAAAAAGAACTAGTAAATTTAGGAATAAAAGTCTAGTTAGTTCGGAAACCCCTCGTAAAAAGGGTGGGTGGGCGGGGGCTAGACAAATCTATTTTTTATTGTGCATAATATGTGTTAGGCTCTTGTTTCCTCGTGAGTTCCCATCAAAAAACTTTAGTTTTTTGAGTGCTGGAACGATAGAGATGAAACAACGAGAATTTTTCGAAGAAAAATTCGAAGAGTAATTTTGACGGGCGAACCAATTTCGTTGGGTGGGAAACGAAAATGGGCACTTTCGTAAGCTTTAAAAACAAGAGTCTATTAGCATCTTCGAGGTGGTTAGTCCTCAGACTATTTCTGAGAAAGGATAAACATGATAGCTAGTCAACAAACACAATCAAGATTGCAGAGTTTAGAAAGCGTAGAGGATTTTCAACTCTTAGTTCCAGGAGATATTGTTCCTACAGGGCATATAGGTCCAAGACTAGATGGTCCGATGTTAGTTAGTAAAGAATCAGATAGACAAAATGGGATATTATTTCTGTTAAAGAATCTTCGATGGATCTATTATGCGTATTAATCTCAATTCCGTAATTCAATTTTGAAACTAAATCATAAACTTCTTTTACATCATCATCACTCATCTTTCTCGAACCATTATTTCGTCTTTCCACATTTCTTGCAAGACAGACTTCTAAAGGAACTTTAAGAGAAAAAACATAATGTGGAAAGGGCAAATTATTCATAAGTTGGGATAATTGACTTTTATAATAAAGGACTTCATCAATTATCACAATTTGACCTTGAGAAAGATGAGTTCTTGCATCTTGAAGCACAGCTTTGTTTGCTTCTAACTTTTCAGGCTCGCTGTGTTTTAATCCTCTCGCACTTTTTACTTTATCGATAGAGATATAATGTGCGTGATAGATTTCAGTTAATCTCTGTGCGAGAGTTGTTTTTCCCGAACCAGCGGGCCCCCTTAAGATGATGTAAAAGCTCATAGGAATTGGATGTGGCATTTGTATAAAAAGTTTTCCCAAGCCCGCCCGAACTAACTAGGGGAGCTTTCTAAAAAAATTTCACCTAACATCGGAATTTAACGAAGTTTATTTTTCAGAGCGGAGGAATTTTGAGGCAACCCACAAAATTCCGACCTCGAAAAATAAATTTGGGTGGAGAAACCTGCAAGGTTTCGGAACCGTTAAATTCCTGTTCTATTCGTCCGAATACTTGGAGGACTTGATTTTTAGTGCAACGATGCTCGAAGAGCAAAAAATCAAAGTCGGCTGGAGTAAATTAAATTTAGTAAAATTATGGGCTGGTTCGATAGTATAGTTGGGGTTTTAGGGGGTTGGGGTTTTATTATAGTAACTTAATAGTGGTAAATAATGGTAAACTTTATATAGTCGTGGTTATTACTTGATATCATGGAAATAGGCATTATTGGTTTAGGAGATATGGGTAAATTATATGCAAGAGAATTCTCTAAACACGGTTATAAGGTTAATGGCTGTGATTTGCCTGAAAGACGAAGTCAATTAGAGCAAGAATTACAAGGAACAGGAGTTTATCTTTTAGATGATGGTGTTGCTGTTTCTAGAAGAAGTGATTTAATCTTCTATTCTGTAGAAGCAGAAAATATTGGTAGAGTAGCTAAACAATTTGGTCCATCTACAAAAACAGGAGCAATAGTTGCAGGGCAGACATCTGTAAAAACTCCTGAAATTGAAGCTTTTGAGAGATATTTGCCAGAAGATGCTAATATAGTCACTTGCCATTCTCTACATGGTCCGACTGTTAGTCCTGTCGGGCAGAGTTTAGCAGTTATAAGACATAGAAGTTCTGATGAGGCTTATAAAAGAGCTTTAGAAACCTTTGAAAAATTGGGTTCAAGAATTATAGAAATTCCAACTTATCAAGAGCATGATAAAGTTACAGCAGATACACAAGCAGTTACTCATGTAGGTTTTGAAAGTATGGGGACAGCATGGAAAAATGCAGGCGTTTATCCTTGGGAAAATGCTTCTTATGTTGGTGGAATTGATAATGTAAAAATATTAATGGCACTAAGAATTTATGGCGGAAAATCTCACGTTTACTCTGGACTTGCAATATTAAATCCATTTGCAAGAGAACAAGTTAAACAATATGCTCAATCTGAATCAGAATTGTTTAAGTTAATGATTCAAGAAGATGAACAAAGATTTAGAGATAGAATAAAAAGATCAGGAGAATTTGTGTTTGGGAATAATGATTCACAAATATTGCTTGATGACAAAGTCATGGGAGAATTTAGTTTAGGTAGTCAGACAGAAAGAAGACCCAATTCTCATTTAAGTCTTTTATCCATGGTTGATGCTTGGCATCAGTTGGGAGTAAACCCCTATAAAAATTTGATGTGTCAAACTCCTTTATTTCGATTAAGATTAGGAATAGCAGAATACCTATTCAGAAATCCAGAACTTCTTGAAGAATCTGTCAGAACTGCTTTGTTTGATAAGGGAATAAGAGGAGATGATTTAGAATTTCATACAGCGGTAAGAGAGTGGGCTTCAATAATTAGTCATGGAGATACAGAAGGATACAAACAGCAGTTTGATGCGACAAGAGAATTTTTTAAAGAGAGAATTCCCGAAGGAATGAAAAGAAGTAACGAATTAATCAAAAGATTAGCAAGTTCTAAATAATCTAGTAAACCGTAGTTTGCGAGACAATCTGTTGCGTCAGCAACCCGTAGCCGACCCCCTAATTTTTCTGAAAGAAAAAAGTTCTTAATTGTATCGAACCAGCCCCCGTTAAATAAATCTCCAGCCGATTGAATAGAACACTTTATATGCGAAGTTTGGCAAAATTGAGCATATAACCGCCCAATGGGGCTGTTTCTTTATGATGATTGAATGAAATTTAAAATGTTTAATCGCATTTTCATTTTTGTTTACATTCTTGAGTTAAAGCTAATTTATTTATAGCTCTTGTGATTTTTTGTATTATGAGAGATATTAATGAAGCTATAAAAAAAGAGGGATTAAGAAGAGGTTATAGCTTGAGGACAATACAAACTTATCAAGAAGCTGTAAGAAGATTTTTTGAGTTTTGTGGAAAAGAAACAGGAAAAGTCAGCAAAACAGATTTGAAAGGATTTCTTTATCATCTTGAGGAAAAAGGAAAGACCGGAAGCACTCTTAATGTTTACTTGAATGCTTTAAAATTCTTCTTTGAGGATGTGATGAGAAGAAAGATGAATGTTGATATGAAATATTCAAGAATTCCTAAAAAACTTCCAGAAGTTTTGACTAAAGAAGAGGTGAAAAAGTTAATTTATGCTGTAAGAAATAATAAGCATAAGATTATGATTTCTTTGCTTTATGCTTCTGGCTTGCGAGCCAGCGAGTTAATTAATCTTAAGATTAAAGATTTGAATTTTAGAGAAAATTATGGGTTTGTAAGAAATGGAAAAGGCAGGAAAGATAGAATGTTTATTATTCCTGAAAAGCTTAAAATAGTTTTAATGCAAATGAGTGTTTCCAGGAATAAAGAGGAAAATTTATTTTTAACAAACAGAAATAAGAAATATGATGTTAGAAGTTTGCAGCAAATAGTAAAAAAAGCTGCAAAACTTGCGGGCTTAGATTATAAAGAAATTCATTGCCATACATTAAGGCATAGTTTTGCAACTCATTTAATTGAAGAAAATCATTCGATTGAAGAAGTCCAGCATCTTTTGGGCATAAAAGCCCTGAAACTTCTATGATTTATCTGCATAATTCTGGAAAAATGATAAGCATTAAAAGCCCATTTGATAATTTATAGAAAAAAGTTTAAAAATTCCATAAAAATTAAAGTTTATGCTAAAAAGGGCGGGTAAGGGGAGCAAAATTACCATCTATACATTCTCCAAAAAGTATACAAAAGATTATATAGTATAATTTATTATAGAATAAAATGGCAAAACTTCGAAGATATTCCGACTATTTTTGTAGTCAAGCTAAAGAAGAATATGAAGAAAATTTAAGAGTTTGTGGTGCGATAAAGGATTTCATGATATATGCTGCAATAGTGGGGGTTATAGCTGCCTTGACGCTTCCTACAATTGTGCACTTTGCAAGAGGTAAAGAAAGCAAGATTATAAAGATAGTTGAGCCAGAAAATGATAACAGAATTCTGGATAAAAAAGAGTAAGTATTTTATCTTTCTTGTGCGCCCAGGAGACATATGTCCTACCCCTAAATCCATTTGCTAAAATCAAAATAAACATCTGCGGGACACTTCTTTTCTAAGCTTGTATGAGGTCTAAAATGATTATACCTCATTCTGAAAAATTCTGCATCTTTGTT
>JACPLT010000014.1 GCA_016186365.1 Candidatus Pacearchaeota archaeon
ATGCTTATTTTCTCAAATACCATGTTATTTTCCTCCAGATATAGTTAGCGACAACAACTATATAAGCTTTTCGTTGGTAAAATTGTACTATTGTAGAAACTTATTAGTAGGGATTATTTAAGAAGCAGTGTATTTAACAATGGATTAATTTTCAGGTGAAAGTAGGAGAGTTCGTAACCGCAAAAATCCGAGATTTCTGATGAGAAAACCTTAGGTTGTCTTTATTTTGAAGTTATTCTCCAGGCAGTAAGTGCAGCAACAATCAATAAAATTATTGCCCCCGTAACTTTTGCCTGAGTTGTTACAAAACCAGTTACATTTCCCCAAAACGCGCTAAAAGTAAAAGGAAAAACATTTATCGCAGAAATAAGAAATATTAAAATTAGAACAACAATAAAAACCCATACAAACCAGGGTTTCATAATTGCATCAATTTTGCTCTGGCTTAACCCAACCAAAACTAATATCAAAAATAAAGAAACAATAAGAACCGCAAACCACGGGATAACTGTCTGAACATACTCTCTTGAAGGAGTCATAATTGCAAATATTATCGCAACAATAAATCCCACAAAAACATTTATCCATTTTTCCTCTCCTAATATTTTTGTTTTAGCAAGAACAGAATAAACTATCAAAAAAACAAACATAAATCCAAATATCGGCATAAAATAACTTAATCCTGAAATATCTAATTGTACCATTTTAAGCTTTTTTAATTATAGCAAATATTGCTGCAGCAAGAACAATGACCACTATAAATATCCCCCTATAAGCAGACCACTGGTTAAATCCAGAACCCCCATAACTCCAGTCAGAAAGTGAAACCATCACAACAATAAAAAATATTAGTGCAGCTAATCCAAAAAATATCCATTTATATGAACTGGCATCTCCTGAGCCAGACAAAAATACTCCTGCCAAAATAAGCCCTGCCAAAAGTATGCTTAACCCAATTCCTAAATTAGGGAACAAATGCTGAAAAAAATCAGAAACAATTCCAAACTGCAGAGACAGCAATCCAATTGCAAGAGCCATAATTGCAGCCGCACCCTTATTCTCCTTAAATATAGGAAGAGTCATCACAATAGCATAAACTAGTGCAAATATAAGCAAAAAAGGAAGTATTAAAGAGAAAAAACCCATCGCACTTAGCTCATTAAGCAAGTCTGCAAAATTAAAAATTTGAGAGTATGATGCTAAGCTTATCATTTTAAAAAAAGAAGTTTGCTATTTAAATACCTTTCTATAATCGGGACGTTAAATCTACTTGTTTTGTCCTCGCTTATACAAAATATTTTATTTCAAGCCCCCCTATTTTCCCTCACCCTTTCCAGAGAATAAAACAAGCGCTATTCCCGCAATAATAATTATGATAAAAATAGCATTTCTAAACAAGTTATTTCCTGCAGCAGATTGGTTAGAAATAAAATCCCATGCCCCGGTAAAATAAACTAATGCTATAACAATTGCCACCCCTACTAATACTCCCAGCCCCTTCTTCAATCCTCCAGGCATGCTGAAATCTTTGTCATTATATGCAAACTGCAATAAAACCAAAAACACAAGAAGAACAACTGCAATTACAGCCAGCAAAGGCATTAAATTAACTATTATCCCTCGAGGATATGGAAAAGCTATCAGCATTAATCCCACAACAAGAGCGATAATTGCGTCAATTTGCTTTTTTCCCTCGCCTAATATTTTTGTTTTTTGAAGGATTGCAAAAATAAGTGTGAATACTAATAGAAATGGTAAAATCGCATTTACTACAATGTCAGACGATAGTATAGTATCACTCATTTTTTTAGCTAAATTTCAGCAGTTTCTTCTGTTGCAATAGGCTGCTCTGCATCAATCTCATCTCGGATAGGCAGAGAAGATTTATTCACAATAACTATATCTCCCATAGCCCTCACAAACTGATGCGGAATAATGATTCCTCTCGCACCGCCAATAAGCTGGCTCGTGCTTCCTGAAATTCTTATCCTCCACCCGTCAATTTTATTCTCAGAGATATTTGCTTCTTCTACCTGGCCTAAAAAGTCTCCTGCATCAGTATAAACATTTCTGCCGAACACCTCAGATATTTTTTTTATTTTTAACATTTTAACATTAAAAACAAATAGTTTATATATTTTTCTATACTCCCCAATATTGCATCTGCGAGACAGAAATTAAGATAAACCCGCTATAAGTTAGGAGTGCTGGAATAAATCCAATTAACTTCTTTATCTTCCGAACATTCAAAAACTAAATTATACCTTTCCTCCATAATTTTTTTGAGATTCTGCCATTTTTCTGTCTCAAATCCAGAATTAAACTTAGTAAAAACAAAATAAACCGGTTTTTTAGCAGCATATTCTAATTCTTTAATCGTTTTTTCATTTAACACATCAGGATAATATGCACTTTCCTGTTTTGTATAATATCTTAATAATGGGGGATTTTCACTAACAATCAAAAAATTTCCTTGAATCTCTTTAAGCTCAAGTCCTGCTTGTTCAAAACAATCAGTATTTATGTTATAATAAAGGTTATAATTATTATAAAAGTTAGAAACCGATGAAAAAATCAAGATTACAAGAATAGCAGAAACTATTATTTTTTTATATTGGGTTATTTTACTGATAAAAAACGCGGAAAGTATAACTAAAGAAGGGATAATTGGGATAATAAATCTGTCTTCTTTATGAGGCATATAAACTGCCATCCCTAAAAAAAACATGAGCCAAATTAAAAGTAGATAAACCTCTTTTTTCAAAAAATCTTTATTATACAAAAAATAAGCCAAAGACACAACAAAAATAAAGCCGATTACTGAAAACATTTCCCACCAAACATCAAAAAAGAAAAACCAAGATTGCAGCCCTCCCCAATAAGCAGATGCTTTAAATCCATGAACAAAGGCACCTATGGGATTATTATATTCGAAAATTCCATAAATAAACCAGGGTATTAAAATTAAGAAAAAAGCTAAGATAGAACACCATAAATATTTGTCTTTTAAGAATTTAACCGATTTGTCTCTAATCAAAAAATACAAAGGAAAAATAGGGATTATCCACAAAGCAGTATATCTGGATAAAAGAGCCAATGCCAAAAAAACTCCAAATAATACTTTATGTTTTTTATTTTCTTTTTCATACCCTTTCCAAAAAGAAATAAAAGTTAAAAGAATAAAGAAAGTAAGCAAAACTTCAGTTAAAACCCTTCCGCTGTAAAAGGCGTGCAGGGGGATAAATACAAAAAATAAAGAAGAAAGTATTCCCACTTTATAATTGAATAACTCTTTGCCTAGTATATAAACAAGAACAGCACTTAAAGCACCAACAAAAGGCAGTAGGATATTAAGAAAAAAATCCAAGTTAAAAAAATAAAATAAAGATATTATATAAGGCAATAGTGGTGCTCTAAATCCTGCTTTTGGCCATCCATAAAAATCATCTCCTTCTGATGGAATAAAATCACTCCAGCCATTTGAAAAAGAGTAATCCATAGGGTTTTGGCTTAAATCATATCCTAAATTTAAGTATACTGTCTCGTCCCATAATTTTATTGGCATAGAAAAAACAAAAAGAACCCTGACTAACAACGCAATCGCAAAAATGGTGATTATCCACTTATTCTTTTTTATTACTTGTTGAATATCCATATTTTATTTCCTAAAAAGTTGATAATCAATGCCATTCCAATTGCCAAAATTTGAGAAATAATATAATAAACTCCAAAAATTTCTGTAAAAAGATATAAAAAAATTAGGTTTATTAAAAGAGCAGTTGTGCTAACTAGCCCAAATTGCAGATATTTCTTCGCTGTCTCCGACTTTATGCTTTCCTCAAATGTCCAAATCTTGTTTAAAATGAAATTGCTAGTCATAGCAATAACAAAAGAGAAAATAGCCGAAATTATATAATAAATTCCTGCTTTTTCAGTTAATAAATATAAAATAACTACATTTACTAAAGTTCCTATTCCTCCAACAATCGCAAATTTAAAAAATTCTTTAATAACTTTTTTCTTATAAGATAAATATCCTGCTAAATTTCTAAGATAATATAAAATCTCTTTTGTTCCGGCTTTACTTTTTCCTTCAACGCGATTAATAAATGTTATAGGGATTTCTTTGATAGTTTGGTATCTGCCTTTTATTATTACTTCTAACAAAATTTTAAATCCTTTAGGATTTAATTCAGCATCTCTTATAACCTCTTTTTTAATCATAAAAAATCCAGTCATCGGATCTTTAACTTTTGTATAAATCCTTGCTAAAAGTGTCGCAGTTTTAGACATTAACTTTCTTTTTAAAGTCCATCCCTTTATTTCCCCGCCCTTAACATACCTGCTCCCAATTGTAAAGTCTGCTTCCCCTTTTTCAATCTCCCAAAAAAGTTCCTTTATTTTTTCAGGAGGGTGGCTTAAATCTGCATCCATAACTCCTAAAACTTCCCCATTTGCAATTTTCCAGCCATCTAAAACTGCTGAAGAAAGCCCTAATTTTCCTGTTCTATGAATTACCTTAAGATTTTTATATTTTTTCTTTAAGTCCTCTAGAATTTTTCCTGTTCCATCTGGAGAATTATCATCCACCATGATTATTTCTCCATCAATCTTGTTTTCCTTAAATTCTTCTTGAATCTTTTGTATAAGTTTAGGAATATTGTCTCTTTCATTATACGTAGGAATAACCATGCTTAATTTCATTATTACCCGATTAAGAAGAGGATGTTTAAAATCTTATCTTTCGAACAAACCCCATAAATATCGCAATTTTCTATAGAGGACTTTGAATATCCTCATTTCCAAAGGAAATTTCGTCAAAGTCCTTCTTATGGATAATTCTGTTGATTAGCATATGTTTAGTCAGAATTATCCAGATAGAGAATTCTGAAAAAAATATAGCCCAATTATCAGAATTGTCTATAGAAAATTTTGAAAAACCAAGAATAAGAAAATTCTCTATACTGAATAAAAAGGTTTATAAAAAACTCTTTCTCTCAATATTAATGATAAAGTTAAAGGAAATCGCAGTATTGCTTCTCTCACTGGTTATTATGGCCTTTTCAGATTCTTTCTTTCATATAAAATCCAGCGAGTATCTTTCCCAATTCCTGCTCTCACTAGGAACTTTTGCAATTATAATCATAGTATACGAAGCAGCTAAAAAAATAATGGCGCATAATTTAGACTCTGCAGAAGAGACTAAAATCTGGACAGTTCAGAGATACGGATTATATGAAAGAGCCCATTTCAAATATCCTATCCCTCTGGGAATTCTTTTGTCTTTTTTCTTGTCCCTAATAACTCTCGGCAATGTAAAATGGTTCGCCCTGACAGAATCAGAAGTCAAACCCACAGAAGCAAGAGCAGTGAGAAGGCACGAATACTACAGTTATTACGAAATGACTGAATGGCATCTCGCCTTAATTTCAGCAGCAGGCATAATTGCCTCTTTCTTGCTTGCAATATTTGCCTATCTCATAAGTTATGCAGAGCTTTCAAAACTCTCAATTTATTTTGCATTTTTCAATCTTCTGCCCATAGGAAAACTCGACGGAACAAGAATATTCTTCGGCTCAAGAGTATTATATGCTATCCTTGCAGTCATCTCTATCATCTCTCTGGGCTATGCCTTCCTTCTTCCATAATATGCAAATTCTAACCCAAAATAAAGAAATATTGCAGGAGCTGAAAAAAATAAAAGTTAATGAAAAAGGAAAAATAATCAATTTTGAATTATTAAATATAGAAGAGTGTAATTCGGATTTTTCACAAGATAAAACAATTTTTGTCTGCCCCCCTGCTCCGCCCATCTCCTCTTTCCACTCCTTTTGCATACAAAACAAAAAAGAGCCCTCTCTTGTTATTTTTGATTCTGCGCCTCATTGCAAAACATCTGAAGACAGCAGATTAAAAGACTTGATAGAAGCAGGATTTCCTGCAGAAAATATCTTGCTAGTAGGCATAAGGGAGCTCTCGCAAGAAGAACTTATTTTTTTGAATTCAAGAAAAATAAAGAGAATAAGCATGAATGAGCTTAATAATGATATCGAAGAAATAACAGATATAATAATGGAATTCAGTTCAGGAAAAGAGCCCTATATTTCATTTAATTTAAGCATAATTGACCCCATATTCACCTCTCTAAACTCCTCTCCAGGCGGGCTGACTTCCCGCCAGGCGATATACATTCTTTCAAGAATAAATCTGATGAAAAACCTAAAAGCAATAGATATAAATACCCCTGAAAACAATCCTCAATTAAATAAACTAATAGCAAAACTTCTGTCAGAGATAATATGAGAGTCTTCATTTCAATCGATATACCTGAAAAACTGAAAAAAGAAATAGCCCTGCTTCAGAAACAGATATATTCTCAGGGTTTCTTCGAAGGGAAAATTACAGAGCCGGAAAATCTTCACCTCACTTTAAAATTCATAGGGGAGATAACTGACAGCCAGCTTATTCAGATTAAAGAGAGGCTCAAAAAAGTAAAGTTAAAGCAGTTTAAAGCCAGATTAGGAAGCTTAGGAGTTTTTACCAATGATTTGATAAAAATAATCTGGATAAAAATGGAGGGAGATGGAATATTCGAGCTTCAAAATAAAATTGACTCCTGTCTTTCAGACATTTTCAAAAAAGAAAAAAGATTCATGTCTCACCTTACTATCGCAAGAGTGAAAAAAGTAAAAAATAAGCCCGAGCTTTTGAATCTTCTAGGATATGAAATGAACAAAGAATTCCCAGTCGCAGAATTTAATCTTAAAAATTCAGAACTCACCCCCACAAAGCCAATTTATACTATCCTTGAAAAATATAAATTAGAAAGCTAATCTTAATTTAAATATCTATTGTTTTTCAAAATATATCTTTATCAATAACTTTATTTTTAAACTTCTTTTTCAGAATATTTTGATAGTGTTAAGTAAAGAACCAAACTTAACATCCCCCCTTAGTTTAGGATTTATAGTATAACAGAAATTTGATTTTTCTCCCCTATTAAATGAGGGAGAACAAATAAAATTCTCTGGGAATAATAGTTTTACAGGGGTTAGGGGAGGTTAAGCTATATAGTTTACTTAACATATAGGAGAGAATTAAAATGGCAAACATGCTTGTGGATAGAATAGAAAATGGAACAGTAATTGATCATCTTCAAGCTGGAATAGTAGGCAAAATAGCTGAAATATTAGGAATTCCAAAATTAAAAAAAAGATATGTTCAGGCAGACTGGTTATCAAGCAGAACATGCCCTGAATGGAGAAAAGGACTGCTAAAAGTAGAAGGTTATTTTTTAACAGAAGAGCAGTATGATTTAGTCGCTCTCCTCTCCCCAGATGCAACAGTAAACATAATAGAAAACGGGCAGGTTACATCCAAACATCAAGTTCACATTCCTGAAATAATAGAAGGATTGATAGAATGCCCTAATCCCAGATGCATAACCCGGCATAATGAATTTCCAGAAGACGGAAGCGAAAAAGAAAAAATAGAATATGCCGGAGAGGTAAAAAGTATATTTTATTACGATCCTCAAACAAAAAAATTCCGATGCCACTATTGCGAAAGAGATTTCAGCAGAAAAGAAGTTCAGCTCAAGATTGATTATAGACAATTTGGGTAATTTTTTTACTTTTGCCCAAATTCTCTATATGGAGAATTAGAGCGCAGGACCGCTTAATTAATCTAATTCTCCATAAACATATTCATCATTCAAAATCTTAAATATCTCAGCTTTCTTCCCTATCTCATTTTTCAGCTCTTCTATAGGCGTATTAACTATATTCTTTATTGTTTTATATTTACTTAGAAGTTTTTTTGCTGTTTTCGGTCCTATTCCCGGAAAACCCTCTAAAATATACTGCAACTGCTCTTTTTTGCTGGAAGATTTTCTTCCTGCTCTCAATCCCAGCTCTCTTTCCTGTTTCTTGGCTAAAACTACCATAAATTTAGCACTATCTTCATAATTTTTGCTGAATATAATTGGAACATTAAAATTTAACAAAATAGAAAGTAAAAATCCTCGGATAGCATTTGCGTTAACTCCTCCTTTTTCAGGATAAATCTCCTGCTCATCTACTCCCTCAATTATAAGAAGTTTATTTTTATACTGCTTCATATTTTCAAGCTGGCTGACTAATCTTTTATCAATCATGCTTGAAATAAAATCAGAAACAGTCTTTCTTTCAATAACACAATCCCTTACAATAAAATCCCCCACTTCCAAATTTTCAAAGCTCATTTCCACGCCCAAACTAACAAGTTCTGCAATAACTAAAGAATTTTTCTCTCTGTAATCTGCAGCTATCTTTATTTTCTCCCCCTCAGGAATTTCTCTTATTTTTTTGGAAAATATGTCTTCAATCATTTTTCTTTTTTTCTGATTTTAATTTTTGATATTCCTGAAGCATGAATTCGCAGTTTTGGCATTTTAACATTTTGCAGAAACAAATATGATGCATCATTCTCCATTTCTTATTGTGAATATGACAGGGTTCATTTTTTATTTTTTCTTTCCAAGGAAGCTTATGAGGAATCGTATGCGGAGGACAAAACCTGTCTCGGGCTATTTCTGTCTTATCCTTAATTTTTATCAGTATTGCCATATTAAAACAGCTTCTCCTGCTTATCCTCCTCTATTTTTTCCTCATTAAACTCTTTCTGTATAGAGTCAATCGCTTTATACATCTTTTTCTCCTTATGAAAAGCGGTCCAATAATAGCTCTCATCTCTTGTATCTTTTGTTATCAGCATAATTAACTTTCCTTCCATCAGTCTTGCAGTTCTTCCAGCTCTCTGTATCTTTCTTATAGCAGAAGGAATCGGCTCGTAAAAAATTACAGCATTAACTTCCGGAATATCCAACCCCTCTTCTGCAATTTGAGTTGCAACTAAAATATTTATCTCTCCAGAGCTAAAATCCCTGACTAATTCTTGCTGCTCTTTCTGGCTTAGCCCTGTTTCTTTATCCCCCTCTCCTTTTTTTGCCTGTCCTACAAAAACTTTTGCTCTTGCCCCTGAAATTGAATTCATTTCCCTGCATATTTTAGCTACACTGCTTCTATACTGGGAAAAAATAATTATTTTTGTTTTGCTATTCTTAGACATCTCTTCAGAAACTATTTCTTTAAGCTTTATCAACTTGGGATGCTCTCTTTTCTTTGCTATCAGCTCGCTTATCTTAATATAAGCTGAATTAAACTCCTTTTGTTTTATTAAATTCTGAACTGCCTTGCTCTTTGCTTTTCTTGCCTGCTCAAACAGCTCCTGAAAATACAAAAAAACAGATTCTAAAGTCTGTGTCTCCAATAACTCAAGGGCATGCTGAACTTTTAGCGCCTGTGCGCAGGCGCTCGCTCCAAGCAAAAGATTAAAATTCTTATTTCCTGAAGAAATCGCTCTCATTATTCTAAACTGACTGTCAAGTAAAGTTTTTTTGTTGGATATTCCAAATAAAAGCCTTCTTTTTTTAAGCTCATTTATTTTTTTATCCAGAATTATCTTTAAACCATCTCTTATCTCTACAAATTCAGGAGGAAAATCCAGCTTGATTATTTCAAATTTCAATTCCTGAAGATATTCTTTGACATCCTCAGAATTTCTTGTTCTTACCTCTACTGCTTCAATGTCTAAACTTTGGCATATTTTTTTTATTTTTTCTTCTTCATGCCCTGGAGAGGCAGTCAGCCCCAAAATTCTCTTATGAACTCCCTGCTCTTTATACTTTTCCGCAATATAGGTGTAAGAATAATTTTTTATGCATCTATGGCATTCATCTTCTATAAGTAAAGAAACATTTTTCAAAGAATAAAGATTATTTTTTATATCATTAGAGATGCAATTATGGCTGATTATAGTATTTGTCAAGAAGTTATGCTCATTTTCTATTGTAAAATCATATACCCATTTATTTTCGGATTTTTTTTCTATGTTTTTTATCTTTGCCCATCTAATAGGCATTTTCAATAATTGCCTGAGTTTTTCTGCATTTTCTCCTTTAGAAATGTCTGCAATTCTAGTCAAATTATCTATAGATAAACAGAGAGATAGATATTTTTCAAATTTTTTAGGATTATCCAAATAAATTTTTTTTATTAGTTCATTAACTGGAATGATTTCTTTGGCTCGTGTAAATGGCTTTTTAGTATTAATTATTGTTTCTAGAAGAAGTTTGCATTTTTCTCTTTCAGGGTTTATCATCAAAAACTTATCCAGATTGTTTCGACCAGAAAATCTAAATGAATATAGAGTGCTGCTTTTCAATACTCTCCCACAAATACAGCTGCGGCTAACTGCAGATTCCATACTCCCAACTATTCCCAATCTTAAAGCAAGCCATTTTATATCTTCTATAAATTTTTTGCTGATGCTTGATATTAAAACATTATGTCTAGAAGCACAACCATCTGCATCAAATATTCCTTTTAAAAATCCTCGAACATTTGCTGTTTCGCTTGTAAATATATAGTTCGGAACTCTGATTTTATGAGATTTTTTACCCTTAGGAACACCCAATGCACAAAGAATTTCAGCCAAAGCAGAATTATAAACAATTAACCCTTTTTTTCCAGCATCTTTCATCTTGATTCCAAACACCTCAAAGAGGGTATTTTTGAAATAATTGGTGTTTTCTTTATAATCTAAATCCGAGAATACCACTTCTTTTCCATGCCCTTCTCTATTCCCGATATGCCCGTCTCCTAACATTGCGCCTAGGATATAGCTTAATTTAGCATCTAAATATTTTGGGATTGTTACAGGATAACTTTTGCCTTCCCAGTCGGTTAATTTTAATGTCCCGTAATCAAAATTTGTCTGTTTTGCAAGATCTAAAAATAATTCTAGAGGCATAAAATTATATCTAAAACGAGAATATTCTTTAATGCCTTTTTTCTTTTTGTCTTTTATTAATTTAAGAAGGTGTCTTGTCTTTTCTTTATCGGCAACTCTAAGATAAGATTTTTTTAAAAGAGGCAAAATTTCTATGATACTATTTTCTTTAAGGCATATTTCTTTAGCGATCGCAACAAAATCTCCTTCCTTTAATTTTTCGGCATTTTTCCAATTAAGTTCTCCGCGAGGGCTTATCGTAAGGAGAGGATGTTCTGGAGTGCATTCGATAGAGTTCCCAAGACTAGTTTTTATTTCAAGGGTATATTTTACAGGCATTTTTAATGCTTTTATCACCCTAACAAAGGCGATTTTATCATTTTTCAAACCTAGAACTTCTTCATTAATTTTTGCAGTATATCCTTTTTTTCCTTCATAATTCTCCTCAACCAATTCAATATTATTAAAAAATTCTTCTATAGGGATGGGTCCATTTCTTGTAAATATTTGCGTTTTGCCTTCAACACACTGAGGAGTAGAAAAAATAATTTCTGCTCTTTCCCACAATTCCTGCCTTTTTTCAGCAGAGGTTTTTCCAGTAAAGAGCTCCATTGTAGCAAATAACTCCGGAAGATGCTTTTGAAAATATTTCAAATGCTGTTCAGCTAATGGTCTTGTAGGAGCTAAAAAAACAATTTTCTCCTGCGGAAATCTTATCATCCTTTCTATTGCAAGAAGCAGGGCAATAAGAGTTTTTCCCAGTCCTGTAGGCAGAACTACCAGGCAATTTTTATCCCTGCAAGTAGAAAATATCTCCTGCTGATACTCTCTTGGAAAAATGTCTTTTAGATATTTCAAAATTTCTTCTTCCATTTTAATAAATCTTCAGATTTTTTATATTCATTTTAATAAAAAGATTATTTAGGAACAAGAGCAATAAAGCTGTAATTCTTAATATTAGAAATGGCTCTCACATCTTCTAACTTTGTCTTCAGAACATTTTCCTCATAATTGTAATATTCCTCTGCGTCCCCATTAATTTCTTCATCAATCAAGCCATTCATAGTGTTTATGCTTTCCTCGCTTTCAACATTCCTCAATCCAATAAGCTGTTCTTTTGCCTCATCCAGCTCTTTCTGGCTCAAGCTTTTCATATTTTTTATCTCCTTTAGTATAATCTCTTTGCAAATTTCTACTTTATCTTTAGTTGTCCCAACATAAATACTGGAAAAGCCGAAGTCTTTTCCCTGTTCAACACTTCCTTTCACACTATAAGCCGCTCCCCTCTTCTCTCTTATTTCATCAAATAATCTTGAAGACATTCCAGAAGATAAAACTGCATTGAATAATTCGGGAGCATACCTATTTTTATCAGACTGCGAAGGAACATGAAATCCAAAAACAAAATTTGCCTGGTCAATTCCCTCTCTCGCTTCAATAATTGTTTTGTTTATCTTCACAGGAATAATTTTTTCTCTTTCTCCCTCGCTTTTTTTAAATTTAGAGGCATATTCTTCTATTTCTTCTATATTGGTATTCCCTACAACACAAAAAAAAGTTTTGTTGGATTTATATTGAGCATTATAATATTCGACTATATTTTTTTTAGTCAATTGAGAAACGCTTTCATTGCTCCCTATTCCCGGCAATCCGAATGGTTCTTTATATAAAAGCTCTTTTATTTTAAATAAAACATATGCTTGTGGATTGTCATTATACATTTTTATCTCTTCAAGAATAACCTTTTTTTCTTTTTCAAATTCCTGCTCATCAAATTTAGGATTGCTTATTAAATCAGAGACAATATCTATTCCAGAGCTAAAATGCTTCTTCGGAAGTTTGCACCAGAAAGAAGTTATTTCCTCATCTGTATATCCATTTAGTATTCCTCCTTTTTTTTCAATTTCACTGGCTATCTCTTTATATCCTCTTTTTTTAGTTCCCTTGAATAACATGTGCTCTATTACATGGCTTATTCCCTTTACTTTCCCGCTTTCATACCCGGAGCCCTGTTTAACATTGGCAGAAATGCTTACAATTGGAAGATTTCTTTTTTCAAATAACATGACTATCCCATTCTCTAGTTTCTTTTTGTAAAATTCAGGTCTCATTATTTTAATTTAGGCAATTTATTTTCAAAAAATAACAATATTTACTCTCTGTTTTGCTCTCTCCTTTTATTATTATTTCTTTATTAAACCCAGGCATATATAAAACTGCTGTCTCTGCCTCTCCCCCTTCAAAATCAATTCTGAATTTATATTTTCTGCTTAATTTTTTTAATTCTTCGAATTTTTCTCTATCAATAACTTCTCCTAAAAATTCTTTTGGAATTCCCTCGCATGCAATCTTTACAATTACTACTTTAAATCCTTCTTTAAGAAGCTCTTCCCATATTTTTTCTCCTTCATAATCCCACAAGGGAGCAAAAAATTTCAGCCCAAGTTTAGAGCAGATTTTCTTAACCCTGTCTCCCTGATAATTACTTGCTATTCCCCCCACAACAATTCCTTTGACTTTATCTTTAGCAAGTTTAATTAGCTCTTCTAAATCTTTAAGCTCCTCATTTTCCTCGCCTTTACTTTCTCTCGTAATAAGAGTTATTCCCAACTCCTCTGCCTGCTTCTTTAACAAGTTAAAATCCGGCCGATGAAACATAAAGCTGTCTTTATTCTTAGGAATAATACTTAGTAAAAACTCAATTTTATGCCCCTCTTTAATCAGTCTGTGCAGAGCTAAACAAGAATCTTTCCCTCCTGAAAATAATACTCCGAGTTTCATAATAAAAAAAGAAAAAATACCAAGTTTATAAATTATATCATATTGAGATATATAAATTACTCCCTATTCCTAAACTCTTTTCTAGTCTTCCTCTCTCTTTCTCTCCCGCCAGGAACATTAAAATATTTCCTAAAATCTTCTACATTATATTCTCCAATACTAGTGCTAGGTTGAGCAACATAAACCCCTGTTTCGGATTTACCTGAATTCGCACATCCCATCAGAGTTATTCCCAGCCCAGCCAAAACTGCCAACCCTCCAAAAAGTTTTCTTGTTCCCATATTTTTCGATGCTCTCTCTCGTTTTTAAATCTTTTTGTTTTAGTAATTTTGTAGTAATTACAATTCTAATTAATCATTAACAACACCTTTTTAAATTTCCCTCTCTTTCCTTAAAAATGTCAAGCACAAACCAATCCCCGGAATTCTTATCAGCTCAAAAAAGATATCTTTCTGCAAAAAACGATGAGGAAAAACTCTTTGCTTTAGAAGAAATGCTGAAAACCATGCCCAAACACAAAGGAGCTGAAGAGATGCGTGCAAATTTAAAGACAAGATTCAAAAAGCTGAAGTTAAGCATGGAAGAGAAGAAAAAGAAAAAATCTTTCTCAAAAGAGGGAATAAAAAAAGAGGAAATGCAGGCAGTTCTGATAGGTTTGGCAAATTCAGGAAAGTCTTCAATTCTATCCTGTCTGACAAATGCCTCTTCCCAGATAGCAGATTATGAGTTTACAACCCGCTATCCCATAATAGGTATGCTGGATTTTGATAATACAAAAATTCAGCTTATAGATTTGCCTGCAGTTGAATCAGAATATTTTGACCAGGGCATAGCAAATACCGCAGATACATTATTGATTGTAATAGAAAATCCCTCTCAATTTGAAAAGATATTTCCATTTCTGGAAAAAACAGCAGGATCAAAGTTAATAATTTTGAACAAAATAGACTTGCTTGAAGAAAAAGAAAAAAGAAGGATGTCTGCCTTTCTTCAAAGCAAAAAATATAACTTTATTTTATTCTCTTCAAAAACAAAAGAAAACATACACGAATTAAAAGAAAAAATATGGAAAACTTTTAATAAAATAAGAATATACACAAAACAACCCGGAAAACCCGCAGATTCTGACCCTGTAATTCTCCCTGAAAAGTCCACAGTTAAAGATATTGCAGAAAAGATATTTCATGGGTTGTCAGAAAATATAAAAGAAACAAAAGTTACAGGTCCATCTTCAAAATTTCCTAACCAAAAAGTTTCACTCAAACATACTTTGAAAGACAGGGATATCGTGGAGTTTTGTATTAAGTAATATATGTTTTAGACAATATAAATACTTAATAGTAAAAAAGCCAGCATTATTTAATGCAAGAAAAAATTGGTGATACAGGAGCATATATTGGGATTGCTTCATTAATAGTGGGTCTTGCAGCGATAATAAGTGAAGAGTACAGAATTTTGATACTTATTCTTTATCCAATATCATTAACAATTTGGCTGTTATGGAAGTGGTCAGAAAAATTAGAATTGTTTAATAAAAGAATAATGAGTTTAGAAAATGAAGAAAAATCCAATGAGAAACTCTTAAATACTCTTAAGAATATAATAGAATTAATAAACGGAGTTAAAAAGAGATGAATAAAAAAGGCTTAACTGAGGGGGATGTATTAGAATGGCTTAAGATAGCGATTATATTAATCTTAGGGTATCTTATTATAAAAGCATTGCTTCAGGCAGCATAAAACTATTTATTATGAATATGGATAATTCTGGTGATTAGAATAGTCTTTTTCAGAATTATCCAGATAGAAAACTCTGCGGAAAACTTATTTAGATTAACAGAATTTTCTATAATTATCTTGTAATTAACAGCTTATCCATCTCTTCTTTTAATTTTTTAAATTTAGGATTTGCAAAATGCTCTCTTGCAGGCATCAATATTTGATTTATTTTTTCAGCCATCGCAGTCTTCAAATCTAATGGATGAAGTTTCTTATTCTTAAAATCTTCAGAAAGTTCTTCAAAAGAGTTATAAGTTTTGTTTCCGCCAAATTTTTCAGGTCTTTTAACTTCTAACTTAGACTTGTTATTAATAAAAACAAGATATTTTGCCCAATCAATCAAAGGGTTAAAGTTTATCTCGCCTTCAGGACAAAAAGCATCCATTATTTTTTTTCTTGCTTCTTCCTCACTGTCAGTCATATATATTGCAGAATTTGGAATTGACTTGGACATTTTCATCTGGCTCCACAGCTCCTGCATATTCTCATTAGGAACAGGCCAAACTGGGGGTTTTTGCAGCCCTAAAATTAAATGCCCATGAATAGCTACAGGTTTTATTTTTTCTTTTTTCTTATTTAATAAAGGAGAATATTTCATCTGCAAGGCAACATCTCGGGCAATAACCTGTGCCTTTCTTTGATCATTGCCTGCATGAGCAATATTAATCCCCATTTCAAAAATATCTGCTACTTGCATTCCAGGATACATCATAATAGCAAAATTAACAGACTCTCCTTCTTGTCTTCCCGCAATTGTTATGCTTCTCTGAATTCTAGCAAGAGTAGTATTTTTAGCAATATCAATAACAGTCTGCCAATATTTATCGTTATTATGATACAATTCGCTTCCTAAAACAAATTTCAAATCCTTAGAATTTCCTCCAACACATTTATATCCTGCAATTAAAGCTTCTTTAAAAAAAGGAACCCCTATTTTTTGGATAATATCCATATCTCCGCCAAGTTTATTATTTATCCAAGAGTGATAATCTGCCAAAAATATAGAACAATCAATTCCTGCATCAACTAAATCCTTAACCTTGCTCATACATACAAGCCCATGCCCTAAATGAGGCTTTCCAGAGATTTCAAATCCAATATAGTGCTTTAGCTTTTCTCCAGATTCGAGCATCTTTTTTAAGTCTTCTTCAACTAAAATCTCTTCAGTATTTCTCTTTATCAGTTCCAGCCTTGTTTCAACATCTTTTGCCATTTTTAACCTAAAGATTTTATTATCCCATAAACTAAGAATCCCGCAGCTATTAATCCTATGACCCATGCGAGATAATACAATACCCTTAAAACTTTTTTGTTCATGTTAATAAATTTATTTTATTTAGTGTTATATCCTGCTCAAAACTGATACCGCTTGTATCAAAATTGAGGCAATTAATCCTATCAGGGACAAACTCATCTGAAATGCATCAAAACAGCTTGTATTTACAATATTAATTGCTATAAAAAGGAATATTAAGAAGTTTATAAAATTACCGAACCATCCTAGTAGCTCAAAATTCATTTTACAAAGCAGAAAACTTTAATCAAAAAAACTAGGATTTATTCATAGAGTTTTTAGGATGCTCAGAAATGCGAATCTCATGAGCATTTCTGACATTATTAAATCTTTCTCTAACAGGAATGATATTCGACAAATCTATCAAAAATAAGTCTTCCAAACTTTTTAGAATCTTCTGAAAGTTTAGAATCCGATTTCATTGCTCTTTCAAGACTAGATTTATCTATTTCTACTCGATTATGCTCATCAGGAAAACTAAGTATTCCAAATTTAGTAGAGTATAGATGAAGCAGAGTCTCTAATACATGACAATACATCTCTGCTCTTTTAAGAATTGGACAAAAAGCACCCATCTGTTCAGGATGCTCTTCAGTTATAAAACCAAAAGCTCGGTGCATTAATCTATCATATCTCCCTAATTGATTTACTCCCCGTTCAGAACAGCAAGATAAAAAAGATTCAAAAACTTCAAATGAAGATAACCCTTCCATAAAAAAAATAACACATATATATATTTAAACATTATTATACTAAAACAGCAATGAACGAAAAATCCCTGCTAATTTTATCTCTCGCTCTCTCTATTTTCGGAATAATCCTTCTCTTCTATCTCTCGAGCTTTCCCCCCAGCCAATCTAAAATATCCGAATTAGAAAGCAGGATGATAAATTCAAGGGTAAAAATATTCGGGCAGCTGATTCAAATCTCAAATCAAAAAACTTTTTTTATCATGAAAATAAAAGACAGCACAGGAACAATAGAAGTCACAACAGAGAAACCCTTTCCAATAAATTCTACGCTAGAAATAACAGGAAAAATACAAGAATATAAAAATAAAAAACAAATAAATGCTGAAAAGATAGTTCTACTTTTCACCCCAAGCAGCTACACCCAATAATATTATCTGAATTATCGGCCCCACTAAAGGAATGAAAATAAGCAATACCCACCATCCCGGTCTGCCAACAGCTTCGTAAGTCTTCCACATCCATATAAATGAAAAAACAGCGTATACGATTATTGCAACTATATTAACAAATGGAATTGGAAACGCTATTAACAGCAATACAGGCCACCATCTCATTTTAGCAGCCCGGCTCATTATAAGTGCAGGCCCTATAACTGGAATCCATGCAATTCCAGGAGTATAATTTTTAGTCTTTTTAGCAATCGACATAAATGCAAAAGAAGTGTAAACATAGATTCCTATGCATATAATTGCAAATATCACTAAAAAAGCAGCAATAAGCGCTAACACTCCTCCAATTAGTCCTCCGGCTGCCAATCCATCCAGATTTATAGCAGGTGCGATATTTAAAAACAAGTTCATTTTAACCTCCTTTATTAATTCAACTAATTCATATTTATAAATATTCGCTTCAATAAAATATAAAAATTATGAAAGTATTAATTTTAGAAAAATCCGTACATTTTCCGTAGAGGTTTTACATTCAATTCATTAAATCAACTTCCCAAGTCATTAAAGACAGGAAAGTAGAGCGATGAGAGGTTATTTTTCCTTCTGGATAAAACTCCAAATCAAATAAGTTAAAATTCCTGGCAACAACAAAATAATTATTTGTATTAATATACTGGATACCAGTGTTGGCTTATCACAAAAACAGCCACCGCTGCAAGAAATATCTGGAAGAATATTTAACACAAAAACTTTAGGGCAATCACTCCCCTTAAATGTTGCTGGACAAGGATAATAATTACATCTAACAGAACTTGAAAGCCAAAGAAACAACAAATACCAAATTATAATTGCACCAATAGAAAGTATTATCTTCCATTTATTAGGTTTGGGGTTCATATAATTTTCAGTAAATCTTAATTTATAAATTTGATTATCACTTCAATCTCTCTTGCCCCGTTAGTAGCATAATAAATAATTTATACCTAAAATACAGCTTAATTCAATGATTATTGAATTAATTATTGCTCTAACTGCAGGAATAATCACAGGAATAATCACCGGCTTGTAAAACCCGAAAACACAGCGTTATACTTCTTCTAACAAAAAACATTACCAAATAATGACCCAAAATAAATAGTAGCTCAACTTTAAGGAGGTAATGGAAATGTCATATGATAGAATCGGAAACACTCGGATAAGAGAAAGATGTGTCAGAGATGGAAAGCTCGTTGGAAGAAAAAGAAGCATCTTCGACAAGGTAAATGAGATTAAAAGTGATATTAAAGACTCAATACCCGAAATTAACGATGATAAGTTGATACCTTTATTGAGTAAAATTAGGACTTATTACTGCAATAAAAAGAAAGGTATTCCTCTCGGAAGGAGAGGGCAAAAAGGCTATAGAAGCTTAACACAGGTTGAAACATTAGTCTATGACTATATGATAAAAAATAATCTCAATCCGAGCACAACATATAGATGGTTCATTGCTACAAGACTGCCTCAAGACATCAGGGAGAAATTAGCAAAGGGTCAGATAGGTCAAAGAAAAGCAATGGAAATTTCTGCAAACAGGAGACGCACCAAAGATAGTGTTAATGGTCTAATCATGATGGAAGAAATTAGAAATATAATCCAGAAGCTGGATTGGAGCGGATAAAATGGACAATACAAACACAAACAAAGATACAAACAAAATAATTGAAGCAATCAATAAAGCCTTAAATAAAAAAAGGATGCACTATAAAGAAATTTATGAGCAGTTAATCTCAGAAAAGGTTATTCCTCCTAATTCAGAAAAAGAGTTCAAAAATCTTTATGCATGGGCTTTAGATATGGGATTTGTCGATAGAACTAAAATAAAAAACTGGAGCAAGAAAAGAGGAAAACTTCCAAAGTATTTTACTAAAAAACAATTAGTTCAATTATTTAATGTTGTAGATAGACCAAAAGACATGATTGCATTTTTTATGGCATTAATGTGCGGTTTAAGGATAAATGAATTATGTAAACTGAGAATCCGAGACATTGATTTTGAGAATCATAGAGTCTTTATCGGAGATAGTAAGAATCCAAATAGGACACGAGATAATTATGGAAAAGACAGATATGTGGATTTTGATTCAGCAATAGAAGGAGTATTAAAGAAATGGATTGAGATAATAGGAGAGAGTAGCGAATGGTTTATGCCATCAGATAAAAGCCCAGATATGCACTTGAGAAAAAAGTCTTTGCATGAAAGACTGAGACTCTACTTAAAAGAAGCAGGAATACTTCAGATAGATTATACTATGAAAGTTTCTCAGAAAGTCAATGGAAAAAGAATCACAAAAACAGTCAACAGATACACAAGATATTTTCATTGTTTCAGGCACACAATGGCATGTATAATTTACAACTCCACATCAGATATTTTTATTGTAAATAAATTCTTAGGGCACGCTGATTTAGATACCACCGCAGTGTATGCGAAGGTCATAGATTCCAAGATGAAAACATCAATTTCCAGTGTTTTTAATTCCATTCATTACAATTATCACAATGGAGAGCATTTGCCTAATCCTCATCCAGTTAAAAGCACTTTAACACAATCTTCTCCTGTAGTTGAAACTATAGCCCCACAGTCCTTTAGATTTATTGGGTCTCCAGCTTGTGAACAATGAAATAAGCCAAGAAGAGTATATCCGAAAAAGAAAACTTCTTGAATCTGAAGGCTACAAACAAATTATTGAGATAAAAGATACAACTGACAAAGAAAAAGATAAAAGAAGTTAAGTGTCTCTTGCTGAATATGCATTTATTACCCTTATAGTCTTGAGTGTCCTAATGGGATTGGGAGCGTCTCAACTTTCTAATGTTTTTGGACTTTTAATATAATTCCGAATATCATGGGCATTAATTAATCTATCAATGCCATGCATGTGTGTCTGCGTGTAGGTAGACAGACAAGAGCCGAGAAAAAAATTAGTCATCTTTGAATCTTTTATTATTTGACCGACGCTATTTATAGAGGATAATTATCAATCTTGAGTTCAATTAACTCATTCTGCAAGACTCCTCTTTCAGAAAGCTGTCTGCTCCCAACATTGTAAAAGTAGACAACTGGAGAGAATATCATCATTTATCGAATGTAAAAGTAAATGGCTAATACGCAATAGAGAAAGAGTTGGGGAGGTCTTTTATTTGAGACAGGGATAGTAGACAGCAATTCCTTTATTTGAAATCGTAATACAAGCCATTTATATGAGGGGCTCTTTCTGAACAGCATGGTAAAGATTTATGGAGCAGTTGACAAAAGAAAGAGAAGACAAAGAAGTGACTATGGAAAACGGAGAGAGCAATACAATGGCAAGCCAGTCAAAAGAAGAAGAGAAATTATCTGGGAGAAAAAGAGAGGCGATAAAGAAGTCTTAAAATTGTGGGTTTGGGAAAAGGGGATAATGAGTCCAGAGGGTAGGTCAAAATGGAATCGAAGAGTCCGCCCATTTATTAAAAACATTATTTACACCCCAAGAATGAGAATCGATGCCCATGTATCTTATCTAACAACAAAACAAAATGTTGAGCAATTCTTTCTTGAAGTGATAGGATATACTGGAGAATTTTTAATTATGGGCTTCAGCAACGCAGGGAATAGATTTCATTGTAAACCTGTAAAGATTTGCAGGATTATTATCAATGATTCAAAAGAAAGTCTCAGGTGTAGGATGATTCAAGACTACCGATGGTGGAGGTATTGGTTTTACCATGATTAAAATAGATTCACAAAACGCAGTAGCTTATATTAGACTATCTTCAGACGATAGTTCAAATCCTTCGCTGAGCCCGCAGAATCAGCAGGATATCATAAAGAAGAATGCAGAAGACAGAAAGCTGATATTAATTCAGACTTATGAAGACATAAACAAAACTGGCTCAAACATTTTCAGAAAGGGACTTGAGCAATTAATGAAAGATGCAAGAGAAGGAAAGTTCAAAACAGTATTCATTAAAGATTGGTCAAGGCTTTCGAGAAATATCATAGACCAAGAAACTATTGTTAAAGAATTGAGCAGTATCGGAATTGAAGTAATTTCATGTGATGGAGTTACAGACAAAAAGATTAGACAAGTCACAGGATTGACTAACGAGTGGTTTATCGATGAGTGCAGGAAAAAACAACAGCAAGTTCACAAACTAAAGCTTGAAGCAAAGATACCTTGTAACCGTCCTCCTTTTGGATATACTTTTAGCAAGAAGATGAAGAAGTTTGTGATTAATCCAGAAGAATCAGAAGATGTTAAAAGAATATTCGAGTTAAGAAGTGAAGGCAAATCAATTAATGAAATATCAAAACAATTTAGCATGTCCTCGAGCAAAGTTTTTGGAATCTTAAAAAATAAAACTTATCTTGGTTTTATCAAATACAAATCAGAATTAATCCAAGCTCACGAGCCCATCATCTCCGAAAAGCTTTTTAATAAAGTGAATAATAATTCAGTAGAATGAACTTAAAAGAAAGATAGCTTTTTAAATAGTCAAAGAATCTCATACTTGAGGTGGTAGCTACCTCAGAGCTTTTTCTGAGAAAAATACAATGACAGACTATTATTTAGAAGATAGAACAAGACTTGGAGGACAACCCAAGAGAGTAATCGGAGAATATGTAGAGTCTCAGGGGATATTAGTCCCAAGAAGATTTATGACTTTGAAAGAAGCCAGAGAATCAGGTTTACTAATAATAGCACGAAGTGAACATACTCAAGATTACGATGGTTTATCAGGTCTATTGAGAAGCCCAGTTTTACAAGGGGAAGACTTTGGGAATGTAGGAAGTGAAGAGGAATTAAAAACTAAAGTTTTAGCTGAACCTGAATGTGGAACAAGTATGCATAGGCAAATGTGTAATTTTACAAAATATGACGAAGATAGGTTTAAAGCAGAGACCTCTTTCTCTTTTTGGGAGATGTTAGGTGGATTTAATAGGACAGTTGTTGCAGATACTGCAATTCCTGACAGGCATCATGTGATGACCTATCTTAGTTCAGAAGGAAAATGGTTTTTTAATTATGCAATTGTTGAAAACAGTAGTGTTGCTCAAGAATTTATCAAGCCTCTTACTCCAGAATTAAAAGAGGGTCTCCCAGCACTTATAGAATTTTATGAAAAAGTAAGACACTTAGGAAGATTTGATAGACAGCATTGCCCGATAATGGAAATTCAAACAGTGGGGGATAAAAATTATTTTTTACAATATCTTAGAACCAGAGATTCTCAGCCTGCAACATTTAGGCTCGAAAGAGAGTTAAAAGATGGAGAAATAGAAGCCCCGTTTGTAAGAGGTGCGACACCTTCGACTGGAGCAGATTATAAAGTTACAGTTTACTATGCCAATCAAGACAGTTGGGGCTTTGAACTTCAAGGAGAGGATGGGTCTTGGGATAATCACTTTAACCATGTATTTTCAGAGCTACAGGTTAGAAATAGAAAAATTCAAATGACCAGCACAAGAGGAGATGTTTGGTGGGAATTAATGAAATATGTTGTTCATCATCTTCAAAAATCAAAATTGTTTAAACCAGAAGTTTCAGTTATAGCAAATATGGAAGATTTTTTTGTTAATGGGGAAGATACAAGTAAAATTTATCAAAGCACTAAAAACGGACAAAACTATTCTATGATGCTAAATGTAGTTTCCGATGGAAAAAGATGCCTTATGAGAAGATTAAAATAAAAAATCTTTTTCAGTCTACCATTTAACAAATTTAATTATCAAACCACCAATTGTAATGATTGAACTTATGATACCCAGAATAGTGTTAGCTTTTCCTAACAACCCCCAAATGCCCAATTCCTTAACTTCCTCATCTTTAAACATAAGCGATAAAACAACCAGTATAACCGCTTGAACCAATATTAAAATTAAAGAGATGTTAGCTATAGATGGAATTTTAAATGCAAGACTTATAACGGTTAATGGCAAGATTATAAGCAAAACAAATATCGAGACTCTCACTGCCTTTACTTTATAATGTCCTTGAATAAGATTCAAAACAAATGCATATGCTCCTGTAACTATTGCAGAAAATAAAAATGAAATAAAAAGCATCACGATAGACGCTAAATCTTTAAATTCGGTATTCAAATAAGAGGCTATCAATATGCCTAAACAAACAAAAACAAGAATCATATTTAAGGCTAAGAGTTTGTTCACAGGTTTGTCTTCTTCCAATAATTTCTTAATCGGATTTAATCCCTTAACTGCTAAGTCAACTATACTTCCCTCTTCATAAGATTTTTTATTTGCCATGTTTCATTTCAATATATCTATTGATTATTTTTTGTGTGCCCGTAGTTATTTTAATATTGCTGTCAGGAGTCCAGAAGGCAATATGTTTAATTTCATTTCTGGGTCTGGGGATGCCATATGCCTCAACTAAAAACACTTTAGTGTGATTGATTATGCTTTTTCCATCATGCCCGTGCCATTTCCGTCCATTATATCTAAATAAATAAGTTATTCTTTTAGTCTGCAAACCAGTCTCTTCATAAAGCTCTCTGATAGTTGCTTTTTTTCTGCTTTCCCATTTTTCTGCTCCGCCACCAGATAAAGTAAATCTTTTGCTCCTGCCAGCGACTACCAATATTCCTCTTGAGGTATCTACAATTGCTACCCCTTTTCTTCTTGTTATGCTCATGCTTCTCTCCTGAAGTTGCCTTCCTTGAATAGTCCTATAGTTTTTCTAAATTCCATTTTGCTTTTTGCTTCCCTTCGATTAAGGAGTCTTCTTTGAACAAAGTCATATTCATATAATATCTTACTATTCTTAATCAATGTTGCCCGAAGTAGATTATGCTCATATTGAAAACTTGGCTGATGATGGGTAAATTCTTTAACTTGCATAAATTTCATAGGGCTAAGTTTCATAGCTATTGTTGCATGAGGAGAATATTTTCTGGAAACTTTTATTATTCCTAAAAAAGAAAATGCATCTGTAGAGTTTAAAGTGCAGTATGATTTAATCTTTTTTATTAGGGCATTTCTAAAAATTGTCATTTTCTCAGAAGGGATTATTTTAATGTGAACTACTTTGCTGGAATCAAAAGTGCCATATCCGCTTATTTTAAATTTTACAAGAGGATGTTTTTCACAGACCTGCTTAAAATCATTAACGAGTCTATGCTCTTGGCTTGTGTAAAATGGTGCAACGAGAGTTATATGGGGAATTGGTCTTTTAGGAGAGAAGATTCTAAATTTTTTATTTACTCTCCATATTAACTCTTTCATCTCTCTTTTTGCTTTTCCATGAAATCTAAATTCAATAAAATAGTGCGTCATTGTATCAAATGTTTTTCTAACTCCTTTATTATTTCTTCTTTAGTCAAATTTCCATCGAGTATTATATCTGCATGTTTTCTTTGTATGAGCTCATACTTTTTTGATTCAGGAATAACTGTATTCATTGTATAATCAAGCTGACTAAAATCGTTAAATCTTTTCATCCTTCTATAAAGCATATTTACATCCGAGACATCCACCCATATTTTTTTATCGAATAATTTATTGAGATTAGAATCAACAAAAAGAAGATAACCTTCTACAATAACAATTTCGTGAGGTTTAACTTCTTTATCAAAATTTTCAGTCCATCTGTGTGTTGGAATAAAGGCATTCTTTCCAGCCTTTAATCTCTTTATGGCTTCAATTAATTTATCAAACCTTAATGACTCTGGTCTTTCCCAATTATCAGCCTTAACTTTAAAGAATTTATCTTGATTAATATGCAGGAAACGCCCTTTATATTTTTCTTCAAGCTCTTTAATTACAGTAGACTTTCCAGAACAACTTCTTCCGCAAACGCCAATAATCAAAGATTTTGGTTTCTTAGAAAATATTCCCATTTTAGAAACCTCATTCGGCAAATAACTCTCTTGGTTTGTATTCTTCCTGAGCTCCTTGATTTGCTTTGTTTCCTAAATTAAGATAGTTCGCAACTTTGAAGCCATGAACTTGAGCTACAATATTTCTTGGGAATCTCTGAACTCTTTCATTATAGTCTCTAACTACTCTGTTATATGTTAATCTAAATTGCTGAAGTTTTCTTTCTATTCTGGTAATGTTGCCAGAGCCCATAATCTGTTGATAAAGCCTATCTGCTTTAACCTTAGGGTATCTTTCAAAGACAGCTTGAATTTTTAGGAAATTATTTTCTACATCTTCAACAGCTTTAACTTTATCATTAATGGGTGCGTCTTTACTCCATCTACTTCTTGCTTCAATTGTATCTTTGATTGTCTTATATTCATGAATGCTATACTTCTTAGCGACTTGAGCAAGTGCAGGTAGCATATCAATCCTTCTCTGCATTATTACATCAATGCCTGCAAACTTTTCATCTAACTTATTTCTCCAATAGATAAATTTGTTATAAACTGTTATCCATCCTTTAGTCAAGAAAAAGAGACCTATAGCCCCTAACGCTCCTGCCCCAATCCACGCAATAGTTGTTATTTCCATTTCAATTATACCTCAAAGTAATCTTTGTCTTTTAAGTTCTTTGGTTTAACCTCCGCTTTAAAGTATTTTATCATCTTCTTAATCGCTTCCTGTTTTGTATTTAGATTGTTGACTAACTTGTATATTTCGACTATCTTGTCTTCTTCTTTGTCTAAGTCTATTTGTATCTTTGTCATGGTGTATCATTTTGTATCTCCATATAATATCATGATATATAGTAGTATATAAATGTTTCGGTTAGTTTAAATTCTGAATGTTTATTCAGAATTTCTCTTCACTGGCACTTTTCCTTCTCTTTGAATCTCTTTGGAAACATCTATAATCAAGCTGTCTATTTTTTTAACAGACTCTATACTGTGCCCAAATAAATATCCATAATCTGCTTCAGTTCTATAGAGTCCATCTTGATACCATTCTTTTTTCCCTTCGGGGTCATAAATAATATCACCCCCTAAAATAGATTCTTTTAATGCTATTCGCCTATATTTCTCCATTCTTTTTTGAAATTCTTCTAAGGGCTCGTTATCTAATTCCAAAAATTTCATCATCTTTGTGTGAAAAGTATCCATAAAATAGGCATCCTCTTGTTGTAAGTTCATTATTTTATTGTAAGATTCATCATCATGAATCCATTTTTTTGCAGTATCCTTGTTGATACCAAAATGTTGTGCTAAAGCTCTCAGACTTGGGCGAGGTTTCGAATCATAGTATAACAAGCGACAAAGTCTAATTTTTATCAACCTTTGATATTCTTTACACTCATTCATTAATTTTGTATATTCTTTTTTTCCTTCAGCAGTTATTCTGCGTGGTTGACCGTTGTCAAAATAAGGTTTCATTTATTAATCCCCCAAATTGATTTAAGATTGTAACATGATTCCGTTTTCTTTTATTGCATTTTGGGCAAATCTTGCCTCGTTTTGCATAAGTGTAGTAAGGCTTCCAACATCTTTGACAGATTCTCTTTCTTAGTTTTTTTATTTCTCTTGACATATTTTCACCCCCAGATAAATAGAATTATAATCTTCAATTAGCCGTTTTATTTTCCCAGATTTCCAGTGAGGAGCAAATTCTAATGCAATCGTGCACTTATCGTTTGCTTTCATAGGGTCAGCTCCAAAATAATTTATGATTGAAAGCTTTTCTTCTTTGCTTAACTCTTTATTGAAAAACATCAGGACATGATAACCTCGAGAGCCAGTAGAAAAAACATAAAATTTTATTCGAAACTCTTTCAGTTTACTTATGACTGATTTCAATTGAGATGGGTCTTCTAAATCAAGAGTAATCTCAATCGGCAGTATCTGACGCTGGTTACAGTGCTCAAGAAACCATTGGTTTTGTTTATTTTCAGAGTCAAAACATATCTCTGAATATTTCTTCCATTTTCCATGAGTTATATTTTTGCCTTTAATATTAATCCCTTTCTCATATGACCACTCAAGATAAAAATCATACTTTTGTTTTCCAATCTCATAAAACAAATAATCAAGCCAACTCTTCTTATCTTTAATTTCCATTAGAAATATCCTCCTTGTTTTTTACTACATTAACTACACTAATTTCACTAACATCATTATTCAGTGTAGTTTGTGTAGTTGTTGAAGTTAATGTAGTCTGTGTATTTTGGTGTAGTTGTTTTGCATATTCTTGATATTTTTCTGGAATAGGATAGCCCCGTGAAATCAGAGCCATTAGGACTAAGCCTCGATTAAGGGAATAAGTAATGCCCCTGTTGTCTCTCCCCTTGTTAAAAATGTTTAGACTGGTCAAATGCCAGCCAACTACTCTCTCAGGGTTTTTGTCTCCAAAATCAATTTTATCAGTCAGATAAGGCATTAAATCAGAAAGATGCAACTCCTTAACCTCATCTGAAATGCTCTGGCAGTCTAACAGCTCTTTTAATATTAGATATGTCCTATCATTCTCGATTGACTCTATCTGAGTTTCTTCGATATTAACTTGAGCATATTCCCTAACAGATTCTTCCACCTCAAAAAATTTAGCCAAGACAAGAGTTGCTGTCCATATATCCTCATTCCTGTTTGCCAAATTAGAGCTATAATCATCGTAAATCGCTTTAATCTCCTCCCAATAATCCATAATCAGCGTATAGCAAATATCTCTTAATTCCTGCCACTTATGGTCACTTATTTTTGGCTTCCTTTTTCCTTTTTCATTAGCAGTTTTGCGTAGTTTAATTGTGATGCATCTTGATTGAGTCACAGGGTCGAGTCCAGTGATATTGCATAATATTTTGGGACAATAAACATCAAATTGCCTATTGACTTGCTTGTCTCCTACCTTGTCTACTCTTTTGACACTTGCACCTTTTTCTATTCCAGCATTAAGAAGCAAATCAGTTGATTTCTTTCTGTCCGTATCCATTCTCTCATATTCATCAATTGCCAAGACTCCTTTTGTATTTTCAATAGTCCTAAAGAAAGATGCTTCTGAAATAGAGCTTGCCTCTTGACCATTAAAGCCAATCAATCTTAAAATTTTCTTAAACTTGCTTTTTCCACTTTCTTTCAAAGCATGAAAATAAAGATAGCCAAAACTTTCAAACATCTCATAACAATAAGTTGCAATCACCCAGCAAGTAGCAACATCATAAATTCTTTCATCATCGACATCCATATAATAAACAATAGTCTCTCTTATTTTTTGATACGCTTCCTTTTTGATTATTTTCTCAGTCGAATTAATCCAATTCTTTATTGATTTATTGCTCCAGAAATTATTATTGACTTCCAAAGAATGAAGATAGTTTAATCCGAATTGTTTTATCTTATTCTCCCCTAACTCAATAGTCTCACCTTTAGCTTTAATAATTTTAGATGTATTGAGAAAAATATCTTTGCTTGAGACTACAATCCCTTCTTTTTCTTTATTTTCTTTATCACGAAATATCTTTCCAAAATACCAGAATCTGTTATGCAACCCTTGATTAAGATTATCATAAATAATTTCGTCGTTGTCAAGAAAAGAATACTCTTCTTCTCTCTTTTTCTTCCGTTCATATTCTTGACTTTCTTTCAATAATTCATTGGGGTTATTTTTTTCTATTTCCATCTCTTTTTCTCCTAAATAATTTAGCATCAATCAAATCATTCTCACTTTCGCATTCGTAGATAGTCTTGCCATTTCCGAGACATTCTAAAAATTCCCTTGCTCGTTCATTATTATTGCTGTTGCTATTCATATTTCACCTCAATTTTTTCAACAAAGTAACAGAAACCCTTTTCTTGCAGTGCTTTCATCAATTTGAAAATAAGTTCATAAAGAAAACCAGATTTGAGCAAAATCAACTTACCATTAAAATCAGTGCCAATATAAGTTTCAATCATCTTACAAATAATTAAGCTGTTGTCGTTGAGATTCGAGACTACATAAGAAGGCATATCAATATTTTCTAAGGGTTTTAAGGAGGCTATCATTTTACTCTCTCCTTTATTTTTAATACTCTATGGGAAGGGATTCGAATAATATTTTGATTTGTTTTGAAAACCACAAAACCATTGCATTCAATTAGAATTACAAAACCAGAAACAACTTTATCATTATCATCTAAATACGAAAGAAAAACCTCTCTTTCTTCCTTATCACTTAAACCAGAAACCTTATCTTCCATAAAATTATTTGCCTTTTAAACAGCTCCTCCTGATAAATTTTGAGAGGGTATTAAACCCAGATTTTTCATACAATTTTTGTAATAATTCAATCTCGTTTTTATTCCATCGAGTAAGTGTGAAAAATATTCTTTTTCCATTTGAGTGTTCATTTTCGTTTGCCATTTTTTTCTTCATCTAATCCTCCTTGTTTCAAGAATAAAAGGTCAACTTTTCTCTTAATGTCATTGACAGTGGCTTGCAGTGCAGGATTGAGCGTCATAAATCGAATATATGCGGAAACAGTTGTAAAGCCAAACTGCTCAGCAAGCATCCTTAATCTTTCATATTGGGACTTAGAAAGCTTAGTCTGTTGAAGGTATACTCCTTTCCCCTGTAATTCGCCACCTTCAGGATTATGATTCTCTTTCATCTTTCACCCCTAAAATTTTATTTGCTCTCTCCAGACAAGCTAAACGAATGAAATTAGCTAAAGTTCTATTATCAATAATGCAAGCCTCTTTCACCTTCTGAAATAAGTCTTCCTCGCAATCAGCAGATAGTTTTAGTCTTTCCATATTATGACTATAATTGGTTATAGTTTATTTAAATGTTTCGCTTTTAACTATGACTGGTTGTAGCTATAACCAAAAGTTTTATATAGTTATAGTCAATTCATTATCTCATGAAAAGAAACACAGTTACAAATAAATTCATGAAATTAAGCAGAAATAATCCCCTCATTGATTTTTGTTGGGAGAAGCCAAAAAAAGTTATAGAAATAAAAAATGCGTTTAAATTGAAAAGAAGCACATTGGCTTATTACTTAACCTACCTCGAGGATAATGGAATGATAGAAAGAAAAAGAATCCAAGAGAAAGAAACTGGAAGACCTACAATGATTACAATAAATAAAGAAAAAATCGAGGAAAATAAAGACTATAGTGGCGATAAATTCTTTATAGATGATAATACTCGTCAAGTATTGAGTGCGATTAGAGATTCCAAAAAACCTCTAACCAATTTAGAGATTGATAAAATAGCAAATACTGACCCTGATGCAAGTTATTACTTAGACAAAGCAGATGAATATGGGCTAATTGAAGTCAAGTATAACCTAACCAAAAAAGGATTAGCTTTCCTGAATAAGAAAAGAAAATATATCCCCTATGAAAAGCTATACTCGGATGATGAATAAAAATTCAGAAAATACTGTAAAATGCTACCAAAGATACAAAAGTCGGCACATTTTGGGCTGGGAATGCACATCACCGTCGATAAGTATATAAACAACGACATCCTAAAGATACTGTGGTCGAAAAAGATTAAGACCCTTTTATACCACAGCGTTTGGTGATGAAAAATGCCAAATCCAAAAATTGATTTGGCGTTAGAAGGCGTATAAATGGCAATATTGGGGCTTTTAGTCGCTTTATTGCTTGGTGTGACTTGCGGGACTCTAACCGGCATAATTCCAGGTTTGCACATAAATTTAGTTTCATCAATTGCAGTTTCTTCTCTCACCTTCCTTTTAGGAATATTCCCGCCGATTTCTATTGCAGTTTTTATTGTATCTCTTTCAATAACAAATATCTTCATTGAGTTTATTCCCTCAACTTTTCTAGGATGCCCTGACGAAAGCTCCTCGCTTTCTGTGCTTCCAGCACACCAGTTTCTTTTAGAGGGCAAAGGGCACGAAGCAGTTGTCTATTCAATATATGGATGTTTAATCGCTCTCCCAATAATTGCAATTTTCACAATAGTTTTTATTTACTCCTTAAATTCAATATTCAGCTATCTAAAGCCCATAATGTTTCTCATACTAATTTCTTCTTCTGCTTATTCAATTTTAAGAGAGGATAAGAAGATAATTGCATTTTTTATCTTCACTCTTTCTGGATTTTTAGGTTTGTCCTCGCTAAATCTTGAAATTAAAGACTCTCTTCTTCCTCTCTTAACAGGTTTATTCGGCTCTTCCTCACTAATAACAAGTATAATAAAAAAGCAAACAATACCTGAACAAAAAATATGCAAGATAAAAGACATAAAAATAACTAGAGAGGAGCTAAAAAATGTTTTTCTGGCATCTATTCTTTCAACTCCGCTTTGTTCTGTTCTTCCAGCTCTAGGTTCAAGCCAGGCAGCCATCATCGGTTCAGACATCCTGGAAAAAATAAAGCAAAAAGAGTTCATAGTTCTATTAGGAGCAATAAATACCACAGTTATGGCCCTCTCTTTCGTAACTCTTTATATTTTGGGAAAATCAAGAACCGGCTCAGCAGTTGCAATTAACACTCTCCTTCCAGTTATCTCTTTTCAAAATTTATTAATAATCCTTACAGCAGTTAGCCTTACCTGTATAATCTCCTCATTTCTGTCGCTAAAAATCTCAAAGATATTCTCAAAAAATATAAATAAAATTTCCTACAGAAAGCTCTCATTATCTATTTTATTTTTCCTCTCTTTTATGATATTTATTTTTTCAGGGATTTTAGGATTTTTGTTATTTATAGCATCAACTGCAACCGGGCTGGTTGCAATATTCCTCAATTCAAGAAGAACAAATCTGATGGGAAGCCTGATGCTTCCCTCTATTTTATTTTACATCCCTATGTAACTCCCAGCACACATTTCATTTGTTTCTCTTTAAAATTTTTCCCAAATTCAGTAGGATAATCTCCATTCAAGCAGGCAGTGCATAGCTCATCTTCCCCCAGCCCGATAGCCTCTTTTAAATCCTCTATCTCTAAATAAGAAACAGACTCCGCCCCTAACTCTTCTGCTATTTTCTTTAAATCTCCGGTATATTTATTAGCAATCAATTCAGAATAAGCTGCCATATCTATTCCATAACAGCACGGATGCAGGATTTTTGGCTCTGTTGACCTTAAATGAACTTCTTTGGCTCCCGACTCCTTCAAAAGTGCAATTACTTTCTTAGATGTCTCTCCCCTTACAATGCTATCCTCAACAAGCAGGACTTTTTTTCCAAGAATTCTCTCTTTTATAACATTATAAGTCCTGTTCATTATTCTTTTTCTGTCCTCCTCTTTATTGATAAATCCTCTTTCACTATCCGCCTTTGTTATTGCCATGCTCCACCCAATCTTTAAATTTCTTGCCAGAGATTCGGCAGCAGGAATCGCGGTAAATGGAACAGGCACGACAACAAAATCTTCAGGATGTTTAATTATTTCCTCTTTTAAAATTTCTGTCCGAGCTAATTGCTCTCCTAACTTCTCTCTGACTAAATTAACAGAAACATTATCTATAACAGAATTGGCTTTTGAAAAATATACCCACTCAAACTGGCATCTTGCTCTTCTGTCTCGCTGAAAAATTATTTTCTTTCTTGCTCCATTTTTATTATAAATAAGGCACTCTCCAGGATTCAAAAATTGAAAATTAGTTATTCCGATTTTTTCTAAAGCTGTGCTTTCAGAAGCTGCAGCAAAGAAATTTTCATTTTCTCCGTATACTAACGGCTTAAATCCGCACGGGTCTCTTAATAACACTAAATCTCCATCAGCAAACAAACAAGCCAGACTATAAGCCCCATCAAGTTTTCCAGTCAAATCAGAAAAAACATCGAATAAATCTGGTTTGACAACTTTTTCAGATTCGTCTCTCTTTTCGTATTTTTTCAAACTCAAAGAAATAAGGTGCATTATTACCTCTGTATCAACATCTGTATCCAAAATATAATCATTTTCAACCATCGCTTTTTTTAGCTCTTCATAATTAACAATATTCCCATTAAAAGCCAAAGAAAACCTCTTCCACGCTCTTGCATGATTTCTCAAGAACGGCTGGGCTTCTGTTCTTAATTCAAAATTGCTTTTTGCCTTTCCTAGTCAAATATCTTTTTCATATCTTCTTTTTTATTAACAGAAAATAAGTCATTCACATTCCCTATGTCTTTAAACAAAATAAGTCTTCTTTTTCCAAGAATATTTTCATCATCAAAAACACTCACTCCTGCGCTTAGCTGTCCTCTATGCTGAAGCTGAGACAGCCCATAATAAGCAAGTGTAGGCAGCTCGCTTTTTTTTGCTAAACCTCCCTCTTTAAGATAAATTGCAAATATCCCGCACTCCTCTTTTGCTTCTCCCATAAATGTAAAAAAAATACTCTGCTTTTAAATACGATTATATTGAATAATATATTTTTAAGCTATGAATAATTCGGTTACTTGTATAATGTTTAATAGAATTATCCAGACTTCAGAAATTATAAATTTCTGACAGCGCTCAGAAATCTGGGATTTCTGACGTAGAGAATTCGGCACAAAATGTCATGCATCCATCCGAATTCTCTATACATCCTAATTTTTAATAAATCTGCTGAATCATACAAATAATTAAAAAGTCAATTTACATTAAAAACAGATGCATCAAAATAGCGAAGGTCTCCCAGGAAGAGAAACTGCAGAATCAATAAGGCTAAAAAGAATGTTCATAGCTCAAGAAATAGCAGTAGATTACAATGCATTTCTTGCTGTTGCAAAAAAAGTTTTGGCTCAAGGAAAAATGCCAATGACCGATTTTTACAAAAAAGTGTTAGAAGCCAGAGCATTTCTTCCAGAAGGATTAACTGAAAGATTAGAAAAAGAGAGCATAAAAAATGCTTTGCCAAAAAAAACAGGAGAAATAATGCTGATAGAGATACTCACTTTAGCAGCTGTAGAAGATGGGAGAATAACCCTGATAAGAAAACCGTTTCCAGATGATTTAGAATTGGGGCAACCACCATACACTGATGCTTCTCAAAATTTTTTTAATTCTGGCGGAATTTATGATTATATTCAACTAGATAGAGGGGCATAAATATAATCAAAACCACTTCTTCAACTCCTGCTGTTTCTCTGTCTCTTTCCCGAATATACTTTCAATATAACTCTTTGTAAGCTCTAATGCCTGTCTTAGATAAGGAGAAATTTCATATTTCTGCGACAGCAATATTGCCGGCTCAAGATATTTCACTATGCTCCCTTCAGAGATTGTAAATATTATTTTTCCCCCGCAATTTAAGCATTTCCCGGCTAAAGGGGGCCTTCTGTATTTAGTGTTGCATTTCCCGCACCTAAATTCCTGCTGCGAAAACTTTCTCAAATTTCCTCTTATATCTCTTATAAAATGCCTGTCAATTGTAAGTCTCGCAACATCAGAAGCATCAACCGCTCTTATCTTCTCATCTAACTCCATCTGTTTTGCAACCTTCTCACTCATAGTAGGAATCAGCTTGTAGGAAGAATTATTCACCCCGGCATTAATATCAGAAGTAAAATGAGTAAACCCTGTGTTCGTAAACGGATCCTCATCTTTAGCCAGCCTGCTCTTGACACTATCAATCTTAATTTCAGAAGAGTGATGCCCTCCCTCTTCGGCTTTTAGATAAAGTTCCAGAGGATATTCAGAAACCAGCTCAAAATCTAAAATCTGGTCATCCACCTCTCCTGCTCTTAGTCTTGTATTTAAAACTAAAGGAGCGTCTTGAGTTCCTCCTCTGTGAGCGGGCAGAAACTCTCTGGAGAAATTAATTAACACATCCAACAGCAGCATCACCGCCGCTTCATCTCCGTCGCATCTAGTATTGATTATTTGTTCTCCCCATAAAACATTTCTATCTTCTTTTTCTTTCCATTCAATTTCAACACAATAAGAATTTTTCTTATCATGAATCATCTCTATTTCTTTAACTCTATCTTCAAAATAATCTCCGCACGATTTCATAGGGATTTGTTTCCCATTATAATTCAGATATCTCTTGTCTGATAAGACAAAAAGAGATAACATCTGTCTTTTTCTATTATTTTTAACATTTAAAATCTTAGACAAATTAAAAGAGTCCTTAATTCCTAATACTAAATGATTTAATACATGTTGCTTGGGAGTTCTGTTTAGTTCAGCATATCTTTCAAGAACTTTTTTTCCAGGGCTTCGCAGCCGGGTTCTGGCATATCTGGAAACTATCCCAAATTTTCCTAAAAGTAATGCCACTCCATCTAATAACTCTCTGGATACAGAATAAAAAACAATGTGCTTTCCATTTATCGCACTTCCATCACCTTCAAAATAAGCAGACAAATACTCTGTTGCAAAATTATTATTTAACCCAAAAATAAAATTAGGAACTTTCTTCTGATAAGCTCCCTCTCCAACTCCTAGAATCGTAAAAAGATAATAAACTAATTTGCTGCAGATAGTTATTTTAGTATTTTCTTCTCCTAAACTAGGGGTTATACCCAATCCTATTTTTATATCTTTTATCAATTGTTTTTGAGTTTCTTTATTGCAGATTCTGAAGCTTATTTGGGAAACCCATTTATTTTTTCTAGAATATCCTTCTGAAGAGTAATATCCTAAAATTCTCATTAATTCAGGAGTTATTTTAAACATCGCATTAATTTTATGCCGGGAAAATTTCCATCTTAATTTAGCATCACCAAAATTATCCAGTTCTTCTAATTTGAATTTAGAGTATACTTGAAAAAGTTCTTCTTCCTTACCATTATAACATACCAAAATATTCTTTTTTTCATTTTCAGAAAGATTAAAAAATAACCTAAATAGGTTTAGTTTATTAGTAGAAAGATTAAACTTAAAATTTTCTAATATTGGTATCTTATCATCAAGCCGGATTTTTTTAGCATCTTTGAACTTGAATTTTGAATCTTGAACATACATAAATTTATGTGTAGGAGTCATAGTATACTCCCGATTTGTAGCAGTTTTTATTTTAATCCATTCTTTTGTTTCAGGACCTTTGATAAAATATTTTATTTTTTTATTTTTTATTTTATTTGTTTCTGGATCTATACCTAAAGTATAAAGATTTTTTCTATTTTCCACAGAAATAGTTCCCGCACCATCAATAACTTTAGTTTTTGCTCCCTGATTTATAAGTTTTTCAACATATTCTCCTATTTCTCCATAAAACGTTTGTTTAGTGTCATCATCATAAAAAAATAGTTTAGTATTTGGATGTACACAATCACGCCTCATAGCCGCATGCATGTATGGAGAAGCCAGCAAAGTTTGAGTCTTGCTAAACCCAATTATTCTTCCCACAACCCCTGCGCAGTTATGCGGAGCCATACAAGCAACAAGATGCCCTGCCAAATCTTCTTTTACTCTAAGATTATAAAATGGCTTCATTCCATAAAATTTTACAAGCATCAAATCAATAAAATTAGCAATTCTCATAAAAATATCATCTGCTCTCTCATCTTTTGAGTCAGGACAGGATGGAAGTATAACATCGTGAGGTTTTAATTCTAAAATTTGTTCCTCATCTTCAAGAGATTTTCCATGCATATCTTTTTCATAACCTAATTCTCTCAATTTTTGAACACTCACTCTCACCTCTTTTGGCTTGAAATGAGAGATAGGCATTTCAGTCGCATCATATCTTATTGTTCCGTCCTTATTCACCTGCAAGTCAAACATCGCTCTCAAAAATCCCTTTGCAGCATTTTCAGGAATATGATTTTTGCTGGATGTTCCTCTTACCCCCTTGATTAATTTAGGTATTTCAGAAGGCAACAAGTCTAATTTTTTAAACGCGGCATTAAAATATTTTTTCATGTCAATTTTTCTTGAAGAATAACTTCTTCCAAGATTATGTTCCGCACACTTCTCTTCAGAAATATTCTTTTTGCATTCAGGGCAGAAATAAAGTTTTCTGCACTCTTTCCCGCAATTTTCACAGGTAAAATAAATAGTTTCATTTTTGCAGTTATCGCAAAAATAAATTGAAAAATCTGCCTTTACGCTTCCAACATTGCATGCTTCAATAACACTCCTTAATCTTCCTCCCTCATCTCCTACAGGAAAAAGAACATTTGGGCTCCCTATTAATTTTCTTATCTTTGCTTTTTCAGGCCTCCCCATCCTGCTTCCGATAAATGTTCCTGCTTTGTCCCTAATTCTGAATTTAGAAATTTTGTTGATTATTTCAAGAACTTTTTTATTTTCAAGATTGTCTTCCTGAGATTTTATTCTGCTCATAATTTTGATTATTTCTTCTTCAAAACTAAATCCTAAATTAATTCCAAGATTAGATAAAAGCGCCTTGCTGTTTTCTGCATCAATTATGGTATTCTCAATAACCACCTCATGCTCTGCTCCTATAAGTTCTAAAGCTCTCTTGCCAATAGAAAATCTTTCCCGGTCCGTCTTATTGTATGGCAGGATTATTTTATTTTCAAATCTAGAATGAGAAATCCAGTCTAATAATCCTAAAAATTGTTCATAACTTATCTGGCTCCAATAATAGATAAACTTAGGATGCATAGACAGCCCCAATCTCTCGCTTATCTCTCTGGCTAAATCAAAATGGATTTCGAAAGGATTTTCAATATCAATATCTTCTGATTTTTCAGCGGCGGCTTTTTTCAGCTCATGAAACCACCATTCTTCAACATACCCTGGCTTTATCAGCTCATAATTCCTGTTTAAAACATCTCCAAAAGAAATAAGTATATCCCCAAAATAAATTATCTCCTCCACATCTGAATAAATTTGTTTTGAAGTTTCAAAATCTTTTATTTTTCTCACACTTCCATTTCTCAACTTGACTATTGGCCCGTCCATCCCATCGCACTGGCTTATTGCGCATCCTTTTGTGGGTTTTTCTATCTTTAGCTGTGTTCCACTGGAAAGGAAGGAGTCCGAAATTCCCATAGTCGCAGGATGAACAGAAGTTGCAGAAAATCCGCTTGCTCTTGACCTTCCATATCTAAACCGAAATGCTCCAGACCTTGAAGGATGCCCAAAAACAGGCCTTCCTGCAACCAAATCTTTAATATAAGTTGGAGAAACATTAGAGCTTCCAGTCTCTCTTTTTTTATGAAGCTTGATATAATCCTCCAAAAATTCCCAGTCTGAAATTTTAAAACCTTTTGATTGCAGCTGCCTCAAAATTCTTAATCCTTTTTGGGCTTTTTGTGCAAGCCCCTCCCCCATAATCAGGCACATTCCTCCCCGAATAAAATTAGTTTCAACTCTCTCCAAATCTTTATAATTGCTTACCTCCTTGCTTTCAGAAGCGTCTCCTGCCACCTGTATAGGAATATGTTTTGCAAGAAATTCTATTTCCTCTTCAGTCGGAAGATACTGCAGATTATTGACTTTTTCATGATAATCATAAAGTTCAGTTACATATCTCTTGACCTCTTTTTCATCTGCATCAAATTTCGCAAATCCAAACATCTCTCTTAAATAATCAATTAACATCAATACCATACAGCTTGCAGTTGTCCCCGCGCTTCTTATCGGTCCGGAAAAATAAGGCTTGAAATACTCTTTTCCATCTCTAGTTTTTTCAATCTTCAGTTCAGTATATCCCTCAATAGGAGAGGATACTACTCCCAAAGTATTGTAAGCAAACCCCACCCTTATCCCTGCATCAATCGCTTCTGCAAAACTTGAAAACTTGCAGTATTTTTCTTTCGCAATCTCTTCAGCTATTTTAAAATAAACCGCAGGGTCAAGTTTCCCATACTGCTTTTCAAGCTCGAGTATCCTGTCGATTATCTGCTTATTGTTTACCTGCGGATATATAGTCGCAATTAAACCCGTAGCTTTTTCTGCAAGAGTTGTTGCTCTTGGAACCTCAACAACAGAAAGGGGATCAAGCCCTTTTTTTCTGGCTTCTTCTGCTATCTTATACTCTTCAATTGTTCTGTCTTCTATTTCTTTGAAGTAAGAGTTTATATTCATTTCAAATCTCCATCAGAAGTTTGAAAGCTTGGGGATTCGAAAATCCCCAAGATCTTAAAATTTTTGTTTAATCTAGTGCAAATTTTAAGTTTCATCTTGAAGTTCCTCCGGAACGAAAGAGGTAGAAAATATCAGTTTTCTTCATCTTAAAACAAGCATAATAGCCTCAAACTTAGGTTTAATTATTTCTTTAGCATTTAAGGAGAGTTTGTTAAAACAATTTTGTAATTTTTCTCTGACAGAGTTTCTTGCTTCTTTTTGGTTTTTGTTTTCATAAACAAATGCTGCCATAAACATTCCAGGAAGATTATCAAAGTTAGCCATCCCATCTGCATCCGCAACTATCTGCTTTTCAACACTCTCTCGAATTTTCTCAACAGATCCCCTATGATTTAGTATGCATTTTTTTATTATTTCTATCTTCTCTTCAGGGTAATTTAATTCTCTTAATTTTCTCTCTGCAATTTCTGCACCTGTTAAATGATGATTTTCTCTTCCATAAATTATGCTCCCTATATCATGAAGCCATGCCGCAATTTCAACTATTTCTTCATCTGCATTTTTCTCTTTTTTAAGCAGGGTTTTTGAATATTCAACAACAGGAATAAAATGATTTTCAAATGGTTCATACCCATATTTACTTTTTGGATTTTTGCATTCTTTTTCAACAAATCTCTGTATTTCATCTATCACATTTTTTTCATTATCACTATTCATTTTTTCTCTCCTGATTTATCCAAACTGCAGACAACTGCCTTCTCTTTCTCCTCGCAAGTTTTATTTTCAGGAGCATCTGAAAAATCCAGAATTTTTATCTCTCTTGTTTTTAAATTCAAGACAGGAACCTTGCAGGGATCAGGATGATTGCCCACCTTTTCCTCAAAAGGAGTCATAGACTGCCAGCAGCTCGAGCAGATGATTAAAACATTATTATAGCTGTCAATATCCGGCTTGTGCAAATCTGCAGTATTAATTATATCTGGAACCTCTTTTATGACTAAAGGATCGCTATTCTGGCTGGGAATATAAGTAACTGCAGAATGAAGTGTTGCCAAATGCCTTCTTTTTAATAAATGTTTGACTACCCTTGTAGGATAATCGTGTGCTTTTCCAATTCTTAACTCTTCGATCTCTCCTATAAAAGAATTCATACTCGCTCCATGATACATCAATATTTTTATCCCCCTTGAATCGCTGTTCATTATTTCAATAAAAGCGGGATTACTAACAAGAATAACATTATCCAGCTCATAAAGCGCCTCGCCATAATCTCTTCCTATGAAAGGCTGAGGTTCAGCAACCCTGACAGAATCGTGCTGTCCAGGGCACACTATTATTTTAACCTCTTTTCTTATTTGTTTTAAATAACTTGCAAGAACTTTATACTGCTCTCTTATATCTTTGATTGTAAGTAAATCTTCCTGTCCTGGAAATATGCCCACTCCATCAATAGTGTCCCCAGTAATAAATAAATATTTAACTTTTTTTGCCTCTTCTCTCTGTTTTTCATCACCCTCTTCTCCATTTATCCATTTTATAAACTTCTTAAAATTATTTTCAAGAAACATCCTGCTCCCTATATGAATATCAGAGATAAATGCTGCCTTTTCATCTCTTTCAATCTTTGCTTTTTCCTGCAAAAATGAATCAGGATAAAGGATGTCATTCGCAAATAAAACTTCATTATTTCCAAATCCTCTTATCCCCACTATATCATCAACTAGGGCTTCTTTTGCAATATCATAAACCGCCCCTTTATCTTTGCTGACCAGCACATTCAAGTTTCCTGTTAAATCTTCCACATTCAAAAAGATATTTTTATTTTTAGTTATCCTTTTATTTAAAACCATTCCGATTACAGAAGCCACCTGCCTTTCACCGCTCATTTTATCTATAGAAGTAAGATTATCCAGCTCTTTTCTTTCTTGTAATATCCTTCTGATATCACTATACCTGTTTCTAAAATGTCTCACAAAATCCATGGGCTCGATTTTTTTAGAAATATTCGCCAAAGAATAAATAACCTTGATATTTCCAAAGTCAGGAATCGTTGCTTTTTCTTTTTTAGGCTCTTCAACATAGCTTTCTCTAGAGATTTCTAAGGTTATCCCAAAATTAATTCTAAGCTTTTCAATTATTTTCTTGTCGCCAATTATACTTTCTATCTTTTCTGCATTATTTGCAATAAACGACTTTGTTATTATTTTCTCTTTCATACCAGAAAACTTTTCTATGATTTTTTTTGCTGTTTCTTCATCAAAATCAGAAAACAGATTATAAGTCTCTCTATCTAAAAGTACTCCTTTTTCTAAACAAAACTTAAGAATTTCATTTGCCATAATATAACTATTAAATGTTAAGGCTTTCGTTTAAAATCGCCTTTATTCTATCCATAATTTTATCAGGGATGGACAGTTTAATCTCTCTTGTCCTGCCATGTCTGCCCTTGCTTATAACATTGGCATTAATCAACCCAAGCATATCCATCTCGCCTATTAAATCAGACACCCTTCTTTGAGTCAATACTTCTGTTTTACACTTTCCGCATAACTCTTGATAGACACTATAAATATCCCCAGTAAATATTGTTTCTACTTTTTGTTCAGTAAGCATAATAATAGAAAGTAATGCAATCTGAAATTGTTTGGGTGCGCTTTCTACTACATTAATCATCTTGTCTTTATCCATCTTTTCATTTGCAATATCCACAAACTCCTGAGTTATTCTCTGACTTCCCTGTCTTTCTGCTATTTCCCCTGCAATTCTCAGCAAGTCTAAAGCTCTTCTTGCATCTCCATGCTCTCTCGCAGCATAAGCCGCACACTTTGCAATAACCCCGTCATCCACAATATCTTTTCTAAATGCCAGTTCCGCTCTCTTTTCCAATATCTCTCTTAATTGTATCGCATTATAAGGTGGAAAGACAATTTCCTCCTCTCCCAAAGAACTCCTCACCCTAGGATCTAAACTTTCTAAAAAGTTTAAATCATTGCTTATTCCTATCAAGCTTATTTGTGTCTGCGAAAGCTCAGAGTTAAGTCTTGTTAAATTATAAAGAAAGCTGTCAGAATTTTTTTTAACCGCTTGATCTATTTCATCAAAGACAAGAATAAGCAATTTTTTCTCTCTCTCAATTAATTCTATAAATTTATTATACACTTGGTCTGTTGGCAATCCTGTAGCAGGAACACTTCCCCCTAATTTTTTAACTAATTCAGCTAAAATTCTATATTCAGTATCAGAAACTTTTTTAAGCTTGCAGTTAAGATACTCAATTTTCAGCGAAAGTGAATTTTTGGTCGCTCTTCCAAGCATTTCATTCCTAACAAATTGAGTGCTTAGTGTCTTGCCTGTTCCTGTCTGACCATAAACAAAAAGATTACTAGGCTTCTCCCCCCTCAAAGCAGGAGCTAATATTCCTGCTATCTGCTCAATCTGTTTATCCCTGTGAGATATCAAATCCGGATTGAAACTATTTTGCAAAACAAACTTATTTAAAAATAAGCTATTTTGTGAAAAAGAATCAAAAATCTTGTCTATTTGTACACTCATTTTTCCTCTTTTTATTTTGTATTTTATACCTAATTTTTCAGTTTCTCCAACTTATAAACTTTTATGTTTTACAAAATATATCTCACACCC
>JACPLT010000001.1 GCA_016186365.1 Candidatus Pacearchaeota archaeon
GCCCTAATTTGAGAAAGAGATATCCTAAAGGGCATTTTTGGAGTGAAGGATATTTTTGCGAGGGTTGTGGAAGTGATTTTGAAAGAGCATTGAGTTATGTAAAAAATCAGAAACAGCATCATTTTTTTAGTTAGGGACGCCGTCCTCTGCCGAAGGCAGATTTTTTGCCGCAGCAAAAAACCTTTAGGGGACGGAGGATGTCACATTATATATTTATTTATAAAAATGTTTATAAAGCCAAAATTTGTCAAATAAAAATGAACGAGAATCCAGCAACTAGTAATGGCAAAAGCCCTCCTGACGTGAGATATCTTTCTAAAAAACCTTGCAAGGGGCATAATCCTCCACTTCATATAATCGCAGTAGTTGATGGGATTACTTTTATGGTGCCATATACTTCTATAGGCAGAGAACAGTATGTCTCTTCTTTAAGAGATGGGACTATTCTTAAAGCAGAAAGTCCAGACGGATTGCGTAAACGTGCCTTGGATTATATTGTCAATAAATGTCCAGAAAAAGTTAGTTATAGGAGAGATAATACAAATGACTGAATATACTGGAAATGATGAAGATGAACCTAAAGGATATTCTTGCGTAAGAGTTCAGAGAAAAGAGAAAGATGCGAGGCAGAAAGTTATGGATGCTGTTGAAAGTTATCTTAGAGATGGAGTAAAAGTACTAGAGATTTTTGTGGGGGATGAATCTGTGTGCAAGGTTAGAAAGACACATGCGGGAGTTTGGATTAATCCTTTTGAATCTCCCAGCACTTTTCATCCAGATTCGAGAGCAATAAGTGTTTCTAGAGATATAGATAAATGACTTAATTTTGTTACATCCTGCAGTTATTTATCTATCTGGAGAACTGACAAAAACGCCACATAATCAAGTCAGTTGTCCATATTGCAGACAAATTAAGATTATAGTAAAAGATAAAAATTTTTGACACAATTTTTCCTTTTCCTATCTATAGATAATTGTGATAATTAGTATACTACTATCACAACTATCTATCTCTATAATTGCACTATATTTTTATACTAATCAATGCAATTATAGATATTAAAGGACAGAAAATGGTTAATTATTAATGTCCTTTAATATAGCTTAATTTTATTAACTTCTTAATCTCTATTTTATGATGGAAGAATTGAAAATTTCAGCAGGAAGCTATGATTTGAATAAATTTCTTTATGGAGGATATGAAAAAGATATTATCACCACTATTTATGGAGGGGCGGGAAGCGGGAAGACTAATCTTTGCTTGATTGCGGCTGTTTCACAGGCAAAAAAAGGCAATAAAGTTATATTTATTGACAGCGAGGGGGGATTTTCTGTTGAACGAGTAAAACAATTGGCAGGAGAGGATTATTCTGATGTTTTGAGAAATATTATTTTATTAAAAGTTATTGATTTTAACGAGCAGGAAAAGGCATTAACAAACATATTAAAGGAGATAAAAATCAGCAAAAATATAGGGCTGATAGTTGTTGATGGAATGACTATGCTTTATAGATTAGAGCTGGCAGAAGCGAGAAAATCACGGGATTGGGAAAAAATAAGCGAGATTAATTCCAAACTGGCAAGACAGCTTAGAATTCTTGCAGAGATTGCGAGAAAAAAACTTATTCCAGTAATAGTAACTAATCAGGTTTATTCTGAATTTTTGAGCGAGGAAGATATTAAAAGAGGAAAAGAGAAAAATAACGTGATGGTTGGCGGAGATTTATTGAAATATTGGAGCAAGTGCATAATTGAGCTGGAAAATAAAAACGGAAAGAGAAAGATGATATTAAAGAAACATAGAAGCTTGCCTGAGAAAGAGCTCGAATTTGTGATTGTTAACTCTGGACTAAAAAAGAGGGGCTGGATATAGAAAAATATATAATTAACTTATTCTTGATTTAATTATGGTGCATGTAGAATCTTTAATGAGAAAAATAAAAGAAAGAGATGATGAGTATAATCAGCGAGCAGAAGAGATGATGACTGATGAAGAAAGAGAAGCAAGCAGATATAGAGAGAAACATTTTGGCGAGCTTTATCTGAAACATCAATTAGAAATTTTGGATGAATTTGATAGGAGATCAAGAGAGGTAAAAATACGAGTGAAATATGCGTTAGCTTCTTAATTCTTTACCACAATAATTTATTTAAACCCTAAATTTATGTGAAAAATATGGCAATAAGCGAGTGCGGGCAGAATGGCACGATTTTTCCTGTTCCTGGAAAGCTGGAAAGAAAAGCAGATATAGAAAATTTTGAAGAAAGCTTTTGGGATTTTGCCCCCAGAGATGAAGAGGGTTATGAAGATAGGGATTTAATCGGGACATTAGTTAATTATATTTGGGTTTATGCTGCAAGAATTGTTAATGAAGTATCTTTAAGAATGTATAGAGACTAATTTTCCTTCTCATTCTTCCTGCTTTCGTATTCTTTTCTTGACTCGCAATTTGGATTGAAGCAGAAAAACCAGGGTTTCTTTCCTCTCATCAGCCTCATCATTATTGGGAATCCGCATTTATCGCATAATTTTTCTGTCTTTTTTATCATTCCAGGAGGAAGGGAAAAAGTTGTCTTGCATTCTGGATATTTATCACAGGCAATAAAGCTTCTCTTAAATCTTCTGTTGAATAATATTCTTAAATTCCCTTTTTTGCAGACAGGGCATTGATTAAGAGTATTTTTTATCTTTTCCAGCTCGTAATTTTCCTGGTTGGCTTCGACAAGCTCTTTTCCTATTTTTTCTTCGTGTTTTTTGAAATCATCTGAAATTTTTGTTATTGAACTCTTTGCTTTTTCTATTATTTTTTCTTCTAATTTTTCAAGTCCGCTTTTAGCTTCCTGAATTTTTTCCATATCTTTTTCAAATTCTCTTGTCAATATTTCATCTGTGATAATTGGGGAATACTTGTCTAGTGTTGAAATAAGCTTTATTCCCAGCGGGGTGGCTTGCAATGACTGGGATTCTACATAATTCCTGTCATAAAGAGTTTCTACTATTGCAGACCTTGTGGCTTTTGTGCCCAAATTTCTTCGTTCTAATTCTGTGATGATTGAAGCCGGAGTGTACCTGTGAGGGGGCATTGTTTCTTTTTCTTCTATTCTTGAGTCTTTTATTGTTTTTCTGCCCTCTATGGTTTCAATTTCCAGTTCTTTTTTGGCGAGAGGATAAACTGCTGTCCACCCTTTCTTTTTTACTGCCATTCCGTGAGCTAAGAAATTTTTTTTATCATCGGTTTCAAATATTATTTTTTTATTTTCTATCAGCGCATCTTCTGCAAAGCAGGAAATAAATCTTTTAACTATTATTTCATAGATTTTTTTATCTTCTCCCTGCAATTGGCTGAAATCTCCTGTAGGATAGATAGAAGGGTGGGCTGGATCAGATTTATTCCCTTCTACAGGCTGACTTCTAACCGCATATTTAGTCTCCTTAAATATCTTTGATAACCTTTCTATTATTTTTTTAGGTTCTATGGCTTCTGGAATTTTTTGAGATGAAGTTCTTGGATAAGAGATTAACCCTTCTAAATAGAGCTGCTGGGCAATTTGAAGGGTTCTTGCGGGGTTTATATGAAATAAGCGGTAAGCCTCTCTTTGCAGCGAGGTTAAATCAAATGGGAAAGGCGGACGACTAATTTCTTCTTTTATTTCTGTTCTTGCGTCTCCTTGTTTTCCTTTTAAGTCTGAAAAATCCTTAATCTCTTTTTTCTCAAATATGTCTTTTTCGTATTTTAGCTCTATTTCATGCCCTATAAGCTGAATAAACACCTGCCAGTAGGGGACTGGCTTGAATTTTTGTATTTCTAACTCTTTTTCTACTATGAGTTTGAGTGCCGGACCCTGAACTCTGCCAATTGACATTATTTTAAATTTTCCTGCTTTTTTTATTGCATACATTAATGCTCTCGAAAGATTTATACCATACATCCAGTCTAAATAATGCCTTGTCTCGCCTGCAATTGCCTGCCCCCAATCTATTGTATTTCTCATACTATCATAAGATTTTTCCAGCTCATTTTTTGTCAGGGTTGAAAACTTCATTCTTTTTGCATCTTTCTTTTTTGCTATAAACCTCACAATATTCCAGCCGATAACTTCTCCCTCTACATCATAATCTGTTGCGACTATGAACTCTTTTGCATTTTTCGCAAGTTTCAATAAAAGAGAGTAGTATCTCTTGCTCCAATCATTCTTTTTTGCCTTAAAATTAGGCTGCCATGAAAGATTGAATGTTGGCCAATCTGCAGCTTTTTCTTTAGAAGTGAGTGTGAATAGATGTCCTGCTGCACAGGCAACTATAATTTCTTTATTTTTTCTTTCTAGAATGTAATAAGGAACATTTTTTTCAGAATACTTTTTATAATCGCCTAAAGCCGAGGCGATTTTCAGTGCTGCTTGAGGCTTCTCTGTGATTATTAATGTGTAATCTCTGTCTTTTATTCCCTCTTCTGTTTCTTCATCCTCTTGTATGTTCCTTGTTTTTAGCTTGGGTTTTACTTGCCTCTTATTTTTTGCTTTTTTCCCCACTTTTTCTATTGTGATTAATTCTTCGTCTCTTACCCCTTTCACAGGAATTTCTACCGCATGTTTTAAGTCGCTTTCTTTTACTGGAATAAACTCTTCGAGCTTTTCTGCTTCTTTTTTTATTTCTTTTTTCCCTTTCATTAGTATATATTTAGAATTTGTGATATAAAAAGGTATTTGTGGTGTTAGGTAACCCTTGTAAATTAACATCCCCTCGAATTGTGTATTATTGACAGAGAATTTTATTTATTTCCCCTCATTTTATAGGGGGGAAAAATCAAATTCCTGCTATATTACAAACTCAATACTGGCGGGATGTCAAGTTTGGGGGTTTACTTAATATGTGGTGATTATTTCAACTTTCTTAATTCTTCTATTCTTTTCTTTGCAGAAATAGAGTTAGAGAACATTTTCCAAAATATTTTTGAAAGCCAGTCAATCCATTCTTTATCATAAATTGTGTAAAAAATGAACACCCTTTCATTAAGCTCATTAATCTTTCCTGTGGGTTCATTTATCTCTTTCATTCTTGCGGTTTTATTGTCAAAAATTATCGCCCTTAACGGCTGTTCGCAGTGCCTTATTTCTATCAACTCTTTTCCGTATTGATAGTTAAGAGAGAGCATTTTTTCTGTATTTTCCAAACCTGCCAAATCCACCCTGCTCAAAATTTTTATTGGAATTCCTCTTTCCACTAGCTTTTCAATCTCTTTGAAAAAACTGGCCTTTTTATTTTCTAAATTAACCCATGAAAGATTTCCTGAGAAAATTAAAAGCTGTTTCTCTGTTTTTTCCAGGCAGGACTTTAATTCCTTAAGATTTGTCTCATTTTCATGATATTTTTTTTCTATTGTGGATTTTTTGTTCTTATCCTGAATATGCTGATAAATATCAAATGCAGAAAAATCTTCTTTTCTTTTGAATGTATATAAATCTTTTTCAATTTTTTCCTGAAATATCGATGAAGAAGCTTTTTCTATGCTTGCCCAGAAAACTATTTTTAATGCTCCTCTTGTTCCGCCCCTGAATTTTCTTGTTGAGATTGTTCCAAAGTTTTCTTCTATCTCCTGAACATACCTGTCTGCAGTTCTCCAGTTTTTTCCTATATGAACTGCTATTTCCTGGATTGACCTTGGCTTGGCATAAACATAATCCTCTATTTTTTAAGCTTTTTTGTTTTGTACAACACTATGGACAAATTTTGTTCAGAAAAGTGTATATGCTATACAACACTTAGTATTGTATGGCTGTTGAACAATTAGAAATTTCGGTTTTAGAAGATTTGGAGCCTAGAATATGGGCGATTGCAAGAAGATTTTCTTCTAATCCTGATGAGATTGAGGATTTTAAACAAATAGGGAGGATTGCGGTTTGGCAGGTTCTTGAAAAAAATCCTGAAGCAAATACTCCTTATATTCTTAAGGCAGTAGAAAATAGATTTTTGGATGAAAAAAGAAAAGAGAGAACACAAAAAAGAGGTTCTGGAAGAAAACCTCTTAGCATACATAAATATGAAGGTGAAGAATTTTCTATAGAAGAATCTTTAGGAGTGGATGGAGATATTTCTGAATTGGAGAAAACAGAATTTATTAAATCTTGTTTAAGAGAAAAATTTGGCAGAACTTATCTTAGATTTATAAAAGGAAATAGAAAACAGCTTCCAGGGCAGATTGTAAGAGCTTTGGTTGAAGAGGTCTGGAAATTAGACGAAACAAGAATACCTGAAGTGGATTACCAGAAGTTTGTTGAATCTGGAATGCAGTCATTTTTATTTGCTTTTTATGGAAATAGCCCTGCTCGAGCGATACAAGATGCTTATCCTGGAAAATTTTTTGAGTGGGAGCTCGGCAGGGTTTCTAATGGCTTTTGGCAGGGTGAACAGGGATATAAGAATGCAGTAAACGCAGTTAAATGGCTCTGCGAGAAACATAAAATTAATGGAAGTGAAAGATTTGTAAATATTGGTTTGGATGAATTTGAAAAAACTGGTTTTACAAGAATGTTGCACCTTCATTTTCATGATAGTATATTTCTTGCTATAAAATCAGTATTTCCTAGTTTAAAACCCTGGCAAATGAGACAGACTATGCGCGGTTTTTATGGAAATGTTGAGAATGAAAGACAGGCAGTTGATAGTTTGCTTCTTGAGTTGGGTTTCCCTTTATTTTCTTCTTTAACTCCTGAAGAAATTTATGATGCTAATCCTAGAAGATTGAGAACCTCTCATTTTATGGATGCAGGATTGAGAGGCATTCTTGCCAGACATCATAAGGCAATTTATGAAATTTTTGATTATACCTACCCTGGAAAAACTTATCCATGGTTTTTTTATGGATGCTATAAAAGAAATGGCAATATTAAAGAGCTTGGAAAGAAAGCAATAGCATGGCTTTTTGATAATTACCTTGAAATTCCTAATCAGGATATTCCAAGATATGCTTCTCTTGATTTATTTTGGAGAATGGGTTTTTCAGGGTTATTAACCAGAAGAGATTTGGGTTTGGGTTCTAGTGTTTATGAAGCGATAGATTTGGCTTATCCTGGAGAATTTTCCAGAGAAGATTTTTCTAGAAGTAGAGTTATTTATCAAATTCCTGGATTGAAAGATTTTAGAACAAGAGAGAAAGGAAAATAATTTATATTTTCATAAAAAGAGAAGAAAAATGGAAAAAGCAGTATTTATTGACAAGGATGGCACAATTGTAGATAATTCAAGGTATCCAGAGGAGATACCTAAAAGCAAGCTTTTAGAAAGGGATATTTTGGAAGGATTGCTTCACATTCAAAAGAAAGGGTATAAAATAATAATTATCTCTAACCAGTCTTGGATTAGAAAGAATATTCTTAGCAAAGAAGAGGTGGAAGAAATATTTCGAGATATTGTTTTTACACTAAAAAGTAAGGGGGTAGTAATTGATGATTATTATTATTGCCCGCATAAAAAAGAGGATGAGTGCAACTGCAGAAAACCAATGGCCGGGCTGTTTTTTAAGGCAGCTGAAAAACACAACATAATTTTGAAAAATTCTTTTATGATAGGAGATATGGAGGAAGATATTCTAGCTGGAAAATCTGCAGGAATGAAAACAATATTAATATTCAATAGAAAAGGAAAATTTTTTGATGTTATCCCTGATTATGTTATTAATAATATAAATGAAGTTACCAAGATAATATGAGCGACAAACTTAATCCGTTTTTTGAAATTTCAAGAGTGAAGTTAGAAGCAGATTTGGGAGTAGAGCTTAACAAGAATATGAAGGGTTATGATATTGTGAGCTCTCCTAGAAGTTTGGTGAAAGTTGATGAGATTGCGCTTTTTAGAAGAGATGTTTTTTATGCACTTATAAAAAGAATTCCACTAAGAAGCAAAAGTGAAGATAAAATTTATCCTTATGAAGATGCAGAGATAGATGTTTTCGCTAGAGAGCCGAGGGGCTTTTATCTTGGGCAGAGATTTATTTTGAAAGAGAAACTTATTTCAATAATGACTGGGCTGGAAAAAGGGATATTTGAAGAATTCACGACTCAAGGAATTTCTAAAATGCCCCCTGTTCAAATATATGGGGCAGATAAAGAGGGAAGAAAAATCATGGCTATTTATGTTCCGCCTATAGCAGAGATTCATGATAATAAGGTTGTTCTGCTTGATGGAATACACCGAAGCACTATTTGCAGGGGGGCAGGAACCAGTGTTAATGCAGTTCATATAACTGGGGTTTCTGTCAGGCTTCCATTTGAGCCAATAACTTGGGATGATGCTAAAACTATGGACGAGAAGCCGGCAATTAGCGAGAGATATTTTAATTTGAAGCAGGTTTATTTCAGAGATTTGGCCAGCGTGGGAATTGACGGCTAGATTTCAATAGTCTTTAATGTCGTAAGACTTAAAGAGTCTGGAAATCTTCAGATTTCCAGAATTTTGCCTCTTCTTCCTACATTAATTATTGTAGTATTTCCTATTTTTTGCTCTATTCCTTCTGCTTCGTGAATATGAGAGTGAAGGAGAAAATCAGGATGAAATTTTTCAATTGCTTTCTTAATTGATTTGCTTCCTTTTATTCCCGAAAATTCTGAATGAGTTCCTGCAGAGTGCATGTGAGTCACCATTATTTTCTTTCTTACATCTCCTATATATTTATTCCCTTTTTCTAGAGTAGAAAAAATCTCTTTTTCTGTTGTGTCAAATCCAATAGCTCCGCCTGCTCCGAATATTCCTATACCTCCTGATTTTATTGCATATCCGTGGATGTTTTTCATTCCGTATAATTCTGCAAGGAAATCAACAGTTGCGAAGGAATCGTGATTCCCTGGAAGAATTAAAACTTTTTTATTCTTATCCTTGAATGGCTTAAGAAGATTTTTTACTTCTATTGGGGAAGTTATGTCTCCTGCAAGAATAACTAAATCAACATTTTCTTTTTCTGCCTGTTCTGCCAGCTTTCTTGTCAGACTTGAATCTCCGTGGATGTCGCCTGCCGCCAGGATTTTTATTTTCTTTTCTGCCATATATAATAGAGAATAAGCATCTTTAAAAAATCTTTGATTTCTTATTTTTTATGGTATATGCAATAAGAAGATATAAACGGGATGAACAAGGAAATATAACTGGAGAAAAAAGAAAATATGCTGTTCCTGAAGGTTTTGAAGAGATTGTTGCCTTTGAGTTTATAAGAAATGGAGAGCTTCCCGGAATATCTAAGAAAGAGCTTAAACCTAAAACAGAGAGATGGGCTGCAATAGCATCAGATATAGTGAAAGACACAAGTCTTTCCCTATCTAGTCGAGGACAAACTGGGGAAATATTAAAGTCCTCGACTATAGCAAGGAAGAAATAGATACTAATCTCCCTGTTGTGAGAGGGCTTCCGAGTTTGGATGATAAGGAGATACTTTATTCTTTTAAATCTTTTATACAAGAAATTCAGAGCAATCTGGATTATAAAGTTTTTAGAGAAAGATTTTTGATAAGGATGAATGAGAGAAGAGCGGGATTGGAAAATTATATTTTTGAAATTTCTTCCAAATATCAAGATGAGTGGTAGAATCTATTTTGGTATATAAATACTTATAAAGAGATTATTTTTATTTTATTTATGGTTATAAGACTAGGATGTGGTTCGTATTATCTTGACTGTTTGCCAAAGCTTGAAGAAGGGAAAACCTGCATCAGGCAATGGGTTGGATATTGTGCCAGGCAATTTGATCCACTTTCTGTTTTTCAAAAAGAACTTGTTGATATGGCTACTTTTTTAGATAAACCAAGAATAGAAGTTATTCCTGAAAAATTAAGAGGATTATATCATCAAGAAAATAGTTATTTTAAAATTTTTGAAGAACAATGGAAATGTGCTGAAGATAGTATTCCTCGCGGAACATTAAGATGGAGAAAAGATGGAAGTTCCAGTTTGTTATATTCTGAAATTTATGATGCAGTAATGATGGTAGTAAAGCACAGAGGACTTTTGGATTCTGTTGAGAAACATAGAGGAAAAAAATTGAAAGAAAAAGGATTGTTAGGAATTACCAAAACTTGTGAAATGGTTTTTCCTCCTGAAGAAGATGTTTTTTATAAAGAGAGATAGAGTCTATTTTCCAAAATTTCTCTGCCTGGAATTGAAATTTTCTATACACTGGATTAAATCCTGCTTTGTAAACTCTGGCCACATTTTTTCCAGGAAAACCCATTCTGAATAAACCGACTGCCAGGGGAGAAAATTGCTGGTTCTTATTTTATTTCCTGTTCTAATAATTAATTCTGGCTCTGATTTGAGCCATAAAGAATTTGAAACATCTTCTTCTGTTATTTTTCCCTTTTTATTTTTAAGCTTATTTAGTGCCTGAAGAAGCTCTAATCTGCCCCCATACGCAAAACAGAAATTTACTATGTAATTATTATTCTCTTTTGTATCATTTTGTATTTTTTCTGCCAGATTTTTTATGTCTTTTGGAACTAAGGATAAATCTCCTATAAATCTTATTTTAACTTTGTCTTCTTTTACTCTTTTGTCTTTTTTGAATTTTTTAAACCACTTTTTGAATAAAGAAAACATAAAATTTAGTTCGGTTTTATCTCTTTTTAAATTTTCAGTAGAGAGAACATAAAGAGTCATTTCTTTTATGCTTAATTTTTTGCACCAATTTAATAATTTATCAAGAGTTTTTGCCCCAAATTCGTGCCCTTTATGAACCGGAAGATTTTTATTTTTTGCATATCTTCGATTTCCGTCAAGAATAATCGCAAGATGGTTGAGCTTTTTTTCTGCGGGCATTTTAGAACTCTAGTTTTTATTTTTTTTATCTGATTTTTTTTCGCCTGCTTTTTTTTCAGAAGTGTTAATCTCTTTGAATCCGGTATATTTCCATAGTGCTTTTGGGATTTTTATACTGCCATCTTCTTGCTGGTTGTTTTCCATTAGCGCTATCATTATTCTTGGCAGAGCCAGCCCCGAGCCATTAAGAGTATGAACAAATTTTATTCCTTCTTTTGACTGATATTTAGTATTCATTCTTCTAGCTTGAAAATCAGTGCAGTTTGAACATGAGCTGGTTTCTAGCCATCTCCCTGTTCCAGGAGCAAAAACTTCTAAATCATAAGTTTTTGCAGATGCAAAACCTGCGTCTGCTGTTGCAAGAAGAAGCCTTCTGTATGGAATTTCTAGCATCTCTAAAATCTTTTCAGCATTCTTTGTCATTTCTTCCAGCATCTGCCATGATTCTTCTGGCTTGCAAATATAAACCATCTCTACTTTTTCAAACTGGTGAAGCCTGAATAAACCCTCTTCTCCTGCTCTTCTGCCAGCTTCTGTTCGGTAACATTCTGTAAATGCACAGAATCTTTTTGGAAGCTCTTTTTCAGCAAGGACTTCATCTGAATAGATATTTGTTACAGGGACTTCTGCAGTTGGAATTAACATCATGTCATCATTTGTTTTATATAATTGGTCTTCAAATTTAGGGAGATTTCCTGTTCCAAACGCGGTTTTTCTATTTACTAATTGAGGGGGATTAATTTCAAGAAAACCATTTTTTTCATGAGAATCTAGCATAAATTGAATTAATGCTCTTTGTAATTTTGCTCCTTTCCCTTTCAATATGTAGAAGCCTGCTCCTGAAATTTTTGTTGCTCTTTTTATATCAAGAATATCTAATTTTTCTCCTAATTCAAGATGAGTTTTGGCATTTTTAATCTTTAATATTTTTCCCGATTCTTTAACTATTTTATTTTTGGTTCCGTCACCTATTGGAACATCTTCTTTTTGAATGTTTGGCAAAGATGAAAGAAGAGCATCTATTTCCTGCCTAAGCTTATTTTCTTTTTCTTCATTTTTCACAAGTTTTTCTGGAATCTCTTTTGCTTTTTTAATTAAATCTTCGGCTTTTTCCCCCTGTTTTTTAGCCAGATTTATTTTTTCAGAAACTGCATTTCTTTCACTTCTTAAATCGTCATCTATTTTTTTTAAATCTCTCCATTCTTTATCAAGCTGAATTATAGTATTCACTAGCTTTTCATCATAACCTCGGTTTTTGCAGTTTTCTTTTACAATTTCAGAATTCTCCCTGATTAATTTTATGTCTATCATAGCTATTCTTTTCATACATATTATTTAAATCTTGTGAATTAGAGTTTTTTCCATAGGAAATGAAGGTTAGAAACGAAAGGTTTAAAAATATACTTCTTAACATATAGTTTAGAACATATAGTACTGAAAGAGGGGATTTTAATAAAAATTAAAATGAAAGACAATTTAGACATATTTTTCAGAAGAAAACCGGCTTTAATGCTGATAGCTCTTAAGAAGATATCAAGAGCGAGGTATGGAAGCGTGTTAGCTAAAGAGGTTGATTGCACTTATTCTCATGCTGTTAAGATTCTTCAGATTTTAGAGAAATTAGGGCTGGTTATGTTCGAGAAAAAAGGAAGAGTAAAGCTTATCAAGCTGACTAAGAGAGGCGAGGAAATCGCAGATAATATAGAGAGTATAAGAAGGGTAATTGGGTAAGAATTCTATAGTCTAAGAACTAAATATTTGAGCAGTTTTTAGTTCTTATCCTATCTATTCAAGACACCCAACTTATTTAATTAAATGTGTCCTTGAATATAAAATGAGAAAAGAATATTCGAATGGTGAATTAGGGAAATTGGTTAAAGATGCAGTAAAGCTTAAACACGGGATTAGTACTCAAGGATATGAAGGGAGAAGGCAAAAAGAGAGGGCGAGAGAAGCGATATTTGGTGCTATTGATTCTGAAGAGAGTGATGAAAGAGAAGATAGAGCTGAAGATTAAAATTATCTAAATTTCTCAACACCAATTTTTTGGCAATTTTCATTTATAGGGCAGGATGAGCATTTTGGAGAGATTGGCAGGCAGATTGTTTTGCCGAATAATACAAATATTCCATTAAAATCTTTCCAGTATTCTTTTGGCAGAATTTTTTGCAGTTCTATTTCTGTCTCTTCTGGTTTTTTAGTATTTATTACTCCAATTCTATTAGGAATTCTATGGCAGTGAGTGTCTATAGGCAGAACATCTTTTCCAAATGCAAAATTCAAAACTATGTTTGCTGTTTTTCTACCTACAAATTTTATGGACAATAATTCTTCTTCTGTGTCTGGAACTATTCCATTAAACCTGTTTAGAATTTCAGAAGAAACTGATTTTAGTATCCTTGACTTTTTTTTGTAATGCCCGGATTTATAGATTAGTTTTTCCATTTCGTTTATATCTAAAGCTAAAATCTCTTCAGGAGTAGAAGCAATCTGAAACAAATTATTAGATGCTTTTTCAGTATTTTTATCTTGAGTTCTAAGAGAAAGAAGGCAGGAAATTAGTATTTTGAAAGCTTCAGAGTTGCTTACTCTTTGGTTCTGCTTCATCCTGTTTAAGGTAGTTCTCTCTGAAAAAGCGAAATGCTTTTTCAGTATTTGCATTATTGATTCTATTTTTTCCATAATCAGTTGTAAATAAAGAATTATCAAGATATATAAAAATTTCTAAATCCCTGAAAATTGATCTTTCCAGTGTTCTAATTCTTCTGAAGATATCTCTCTGTCTTCTTTTGAGATTTCTCCTGCAGCAGGAATTGATTCTTCTAAAGCTTTTAGCTGCGCTTCCCATCCTCCAGGGCGATATGCCATAATTCTAAAATTCCCATATTTTTCATCTCTAATCCCGCATGAAATTTCCTCAGTATTTCCAAAGTCGCTTTCTGCAAGAAACACTTTTTCAGGAGAGCCATCTACTTCATAAAGAACATGGATGTTCAATCCATCTCCCAAAAGATATGATAAAACACAACCTACATGCAATTTTTCAGAATGATAAGTAAATTCCTTAAAGTCAGAAGTATTAACTTTTTTTCCTAATTTTTGCGCCACGTTAATGCATCTTGCTATAAGCCCAGATGCTGAAATTTGATTTCTAATCATTTCCACTTTTCTGATTAATTCTGATTGTTTCATATTCAATAGAACTTAAAATTGTTTATATACATTATTATATTACAGAATATATTTTAAATGACCCCGAGGTTCAGAAAATTCTTAATTTTCTGACTGCTCAAAAATCTTTGATTTTTGACAGATATGACCCCGAAGGGATTTGAACCCTCGACAACCGGATTAAGAGTCCGGTGCTCTAACCAGGCTGAGCTACGGAGCCGTAGCTCAGGAAATAATCATATATTTAAAAAGATGATGGAACACTCTCTAAGGCTTCTTTCCAAGAATAAACTCTAGTTATATTAAGCGGGAAAGAAGTTGCTAGAAACTCCTAATAACATTTATAAATTGACTAAGACTTTAATATTTATGAATATCTTTATTAGTATCTATGAAATTATTCTCCCTAATATTTGGATTTCTTATTTGTGTATTTTTGGATGGTTTATTTTGTTAATATACTCTTTTTTGTTAGACATTAAAATATTAAGAGGCAGAGGTTTTATTAAAAAGAAGAATGGAAAATTTGAATCGCCTTTTCTTATGATTCCTAGATTTATTCTAATTGTTATACTCCATATTTTTTTATCAGTATTTTCTCTTCCAGCACTTGTAAAAATATTTGACTATAATTATTTTTGGATTCCTTGGGTGTTCATGCTCTTTTCTCAAATCTTATTGCACACTATTTTATTAGGCACTCCAAATCGGTCAATTTTAATGGGAGTTCATACGAGCAGGTTTTATATTCAAATTGAATTTGCAGATAAAATTGGAAGGAGATTAGATAGAATTTTTGGAAAATAACTTGTGGAGTGTTTTATAGTTTAAAAAGATTTATTAATTCCAAATATCTATAAATATTATGGCAATTCCTGCAAGAGAATTTTCTGAATATTGTGAAAGAGATAAACAAGACACGCAAAGAGAGTTACATAAACAAGCAGACAGAGAAGTAAATGGCGACCCCGACTATTGGGCAGCATTCAGCGAAGAAATTGATGAACATCCTATTGGTGTTCCTAGAACAATGAGATAAAATGGAAGATAAATTGCTTTTTTATTTGTATTCTCGTTAGATTTAAATTTTGACTATTTTTTTCTGTATATCAGTTGTGATAATTAGCTTGTTTTCTCTTGAAATGTAAAAATTAATTTCACTTCTCACTCCAAAATTGCCTTTTAAATAAATGCCTGGTTCAATAGTATACCCTAGATTTTTTATTAAAACCCCTAAATTTTTATGATGTAGGGATTTATATCTTCCATGACAGGAAATCGTGCCTATTGCATGACCTGTTTTATGACAGATATTTTTCTCATAACCTTCAGAAATAATTATTGTTCTTGTTGACAAGTCTGCATTTTTAAGAGAAACAAGCTTTTTTCTCTTTAGGTTTGATTTAATTAAGTTTATGCAAGAATTTCTTGCCTTGATTATTGTATTAAATGCTTTGGACATTTTTTCAGGTATTTTATCTCCATAATAAGCCATCCAAGTTATATCTGAAAATGGCGCATCTTTCTGTTTTAACTTACTCCAAATATCTATTAGAACTAAAGAATTAGGAGTTAGGAGCTTTGATTTCTTCTTTGGAAAGTAATGGGGAATTGCAGAATGTTCATTAAATGCGACAATTGGAGGATTTTTGTCAGGTTTTAAGTTTAATATATCAAATCTTTTTAAAATAAATTGCTGAACTTCAAATTCTGAAACATGGTTTTTATTTTTTCTTATAAAATTAAAAGTTTCTTCTTTAATTTGATTTAGTTTCTTAGAGGCATTAACATGAAGATTGATTTGTTTCTTTTTTCTCAGAACTATAAACTTCTAAGACTAATGATATGGTTATTTTAAACAAGAGAGATAGATATATAATTTATTATCTATCTCTTTGTTTTAAACCTACTTTATTTGTCTCAATTCTATAATTACTAGGGTATTAAGTTTTTGAGACAAATAAAAATATAATTAATTAGATTAAGAATATAAGTAATTTTATTAATTATTTTAGGGCTGTTAGTAAATTTATCGTCTAATAATAACCACTAACTCAATGCTTATATTTCACTAAAAACTTCCTGTTCAGGATAGACAGTTATCCCATTATCAGAAATAGTAACAGCCACAATTTTCTTTTGATGATTCTCTCCCCTCATTTTCAAAACTTCTATTCCTTTTTCTCTTACATCTCCTCTCTTGAAATTATAAAATACAATTACTCCATCTGCCAAGAATTCTTCAACTCCTGTCTGTGAGAATATTTTAGGAATTTGTTCAGTCTCTGTAATAAGTAAATTAGTTGAGCCAAGCTTTTCAAAAAATCTAAACAACTGCTCAATATAAATTCTATAGCTATCTTCTTTTCCAGTAAAAGCCGATGCAATAGCAGTAAGTGAATCAATAGCAACAAAATCAGGTTTAAAATCAGTAGGCATTATTACAGGATCAATATCAATTAATAGTTCCCCTTTTTGCTTAGCAAGAAGAGCATCAACATTTCTTGTAATATCAAAGGGATTCATTCTCTGAAGTTTTAACTTTCCTTTTTTTATTAATTCTTTTGGATTCCAACCAAATTCTTCCATATGCTCAATTAATCTGTCCTCACTTTCCTCAAAGCTCATATAATAGCATTTCTTGCCTTCATTTGCCTTATTAATAAGTGTTTGAAGGCAAAATATTGTTTTTCCACTTCCAGCACCACCTGCAACAAGCACACTACATCCCTTAGGAATTCCAAGACTAAATAAATCATCAAATCCAGGAACACCTGTTTTTACTCTTTCCTTTACAAACCTTGTATCTTTTTCATTCATATTCTGAATAACATGTAAAGCAGGAGCTCTTTGCTCTTTTATCTCAGCTTCGTGAGGTTCAATCTTCCCACCCTTTAATTCAGCCTCAATTTCAGATTTTATAGAAGCCATGTCGAATTTAGTATTTTTTGCTTTACCTTTATTTTCTTTTTTTTGCTTAGAAGCAGCAAACTCTGCGTACCTATGGTCCTCGATTCCAATATGATTTACAAGCCACTCTCCAAGAAATTTTCTTGCCTTATCAACTAATTCTTTTATTTTTCCAGAAACAGGAGCTTTAGAAGAAAAAGCTAATTTTAATTCTTTTTCATAATTAATATAAAATTTAACAAAACTTCTATGCATTTCCTTGTGCTCTTCAAGTCCAGGAAAATTAATTTTCTTCATATAGTTTTCTTCATAAGAAAAATTTTCTTTGACATAACTCTCAAAAAAACCCATTATCTCTCTAACCAAAGCCAAACTAGCAAAAGATTCCTCTGCTTTAATTAATTTATTAATATATTCAAAAAGTCTTTTATGTTGATTATCAATTTTTTCCTCATGAACCGAAAGTTTAGAAGTCCAAACAAATTCTTTCCCGGGATTAATACTTATGTTTTTTTTAATATCTTGCTTTTTTAATTTAATAGAAATCTTATCCTTTTCTTCCTTTTTTTTAGATTTCACCTCTGTCTTTTTCTTCACCATCTTTTTTACCATCTTAATTAATCAAAGAAAACCTTATATTTAAACCTTATTTTACTTTTCTTCAATCACCCTATCACAAAACTGAGAAAGCCTGGAAATCATTTCATCATCAGTTTCTTTTTCTAAAGAAATTATTGTTCCCGAGCAATTCCATTCTTTCATCTTATTTATAAGAAAATGAGAAAACTTTGTTACACTTCCAGTATTATTATAAAAAATTAAAGTTGAGATAGAATCTAAGAATAATAGTCTATTGTCAGCAGGCAAGCTATTTACTGCACTTGTAGCTGCTATTGAAATATCTGTTAATCCTCGAGGACTTCCTATAAAAATCGCATTTTCCGCTTTTTGTGTTTTAAAAGACGCAGGGGTTATAGCGTCTATAAAAAAAACATTTTTTGTGTTTATCCTTTCTTGCTGTAAAAGTTTCATCAAAGCCGCATAAGGTTTATTTACACTAATATAAACACAATTGTATTTTTTATTATTAATATAATATTTCAGAATTGCGAGATTTGTAATGACATACTTCTTAGCAGAAGTAATAACCAAAGAAATTTCCCCCTCTTTTAATTCAGAAAATTTTATTACCATTAATACTTACCAACTTTTCTGTTATTTTTAAACTTTGATTCCACTAAAGAGCTTAATGATGCATGCGAACTTTGAAGAAGAATATTAAATGCATTTGCCAACTCCCCGATCTCATCTTTTGATTTTTTTAATTTGGTAGGAATCTTTACATCAATATTTCCAGAGCCGATATCTTCTGCTATTTCTGTAAGTTTATTGATTGGATTTATCACTCTTAAAAAGAGAATAGAAAGAGCGATTATAACAATCAATAGTTCCAGCCCAATCACCAAAAATGTAGTGTTTGAGACAGAGCTCAAAATCGCATTGTCCTCTTCTTTTAATATTTCCGAATGCTTGCTGTCAAGGTTCAAAGAAATAGTTGAGCTTTCAAAAACATCATCAAAAAGACTATCTGTAGGTATACCTGATTTTCCAGAAAAGTAATCACCCAAAGCGACTGATAAACTTTGAGCATCTGATAAAGTTTTCTTGTGTGCACTAAGTTCTTCTGAAATCTCAGTTTGTGTTCTTTTTGACTCTCCATTCTCTATCTCAGAAACAATTTCGCCAAACCTCAGCACATTATCATTATAGAAAGTATAAAGCTCTTGGTTATGAATAAGGGGGGTATTATTCTCATTTAAATCTGCCTGGAGATGCGCAGAAAGTCCTCTGATATTTGCTTCTATCAACACGGCATCGATATTACTTCTTAGAGCAATGTTAATATTCTTCATTGAAGAATTATTCTTCAAAACAAACACAGTTTGAACTGAAAAAAACACAATAAAAACAATTGATATAACAATAAAGATATTTCTCAATTTCATCTCAAGCAATTCCCCCTATTTTTTTCACTTTCTTTTTCATGTTTAATATAATAAATCTACTTATTTAAATGCATCTAATCTTTGAGCTGTAAAGTTAAAGGGAGCTAAAAGTCGGTTTGTAGGATTAAGCCATTTAGAAAAATTTATAATTAAAGTTCGATTTACTTTAATATGAAAAAGGGAACATTTCACAATAAATGGTATTTTCGATTGCTTCAAGTAATATTTTTGGGATTTTTCATATTCTTTATAATTGTAGGTATTCGGGGTATTTTTTACAGAGAGGGTGAGCCATTTGTTGGATTCATCTTCGCAGGCATTTTAGCTATCGTGTACTGGCTAATCATGAGAAATAAAGGCTCAATGGGTGGTTTTGTTTTTGGTGTGATGGTGGGTCTTCTTTTATTATTTATAATATCTAAACTTAATCCGGGGGACGAAATAGCTGGAATAGTGATATTTACCTTATTATTGAGTGGATTATTTTTTGCATTTATAGGTTACTTGATTCAAAATAATTCTTGGAAGAAAAACAAGTAGCTCGTTAGAAAAGGTTACCTTTTTGGCCTATTTATTTATACCAAACACCCGCTTACTTTACAGCTCACTAATCTTGATTCAAAACATCATCTCAATATTATTTATTTTTTTTCTTTGTTCCCTTAACAAGTTTATCAACAACATCTTTAGCTTCATAGTTCTTAGAAATTGAAGTTAGATTTTCCTTAGATATCTCTCGTATGAAAGCAAAACCCCCGATTATATTTCCTTTTATATCTTTAATAGGAGACGCTCTGATAACTACTTTTATTTCTTTTCCATTTTTTTTAATAATTGTTATTTCAAACTCTGATGCCTTACCAGATAGGGAAGTTCTAATACCTGTTTCTGCAAGTTTCAAATCTTTTTTAGCAGTAATATCTGCAGGACTTTTCTTCATTAATTCTTCTTTATTGCTATATCCAAGAATTTTTACCATAGCTTGATTCACATCTTTTGTATTTCCATTTAAGTCTATTACCCATAATCCCTCGCCCATAGAAGCAAGAATCTCTTTATTAAATTGTTCAGTTTCCTCTTTCGCTTTTATTATTTCTCCTAATCCAATATCCTCTTTAGAAATTCCTGTCCTTAAAATAGCAAGTTTCATTGAAGCTAGAATTCTATTAAATGAATCTATCAATAATTGAACTTCATCTATTGTGCTTTTTCCAAGCTGAACATCTAAATTTCCTTTTGTTATTGAAACAACGTCTGCTGATAGCTTTTCAATCGAATTTGTAATTCCTTTTGAGAAAACCAATATTAAACCAACCATAATTAAAATGCTTATTATTATAGAATACACCATAACCATTAAAATATTACGCTGAATCTTAAACACTTTATTTGATGGTTCAAGATAAACAATCACACCATAATCCAACTTCTTAAAACTCACAACATCACTTTCAAATATAAATGTTTCAGATAGTATATTATTTTTAATTTTATTATTTATTAACTCAATAAGTTTATCATGTTTTTCAGCAGGATTAGATTTGTCTAAATTATTTCTCGTATCTATAGTGAGATTTCCTTCTCTGTCTAGAAAGAGAGTATGACTTTCTTTATCTGAATCAATAAGTCCATTAAAGAGGGAATTGAGCGAGATAGAAGATAGAACAAACCCCTCCATTCTGTTTTGAGAGAAGATTGGCACATTAACTGTTATAGCAGGTTTATTATCCACTAAGCTTATGAAAGAAGCAGAGACATATGGCTTTTGAGTTTTTAAAATTCCCTTGCAATAATCCCTATAAGTAAAATTAAGGTTTTTTAAATTAGGTATTGAATTAGTAACTCTTTTGTCAGCAACAATTACCTTGCAATTCTCATCCATTATAGACATAGTTTGGAATAAATTACTTGATCCGACTATTACATCAAACTCCTGACTTATATCATTCAAAGTTTCATTATCCGGATTAATCGTGACTTTGATGTATTTTTCATCGTTTGCAAGATTTTGAAGCCTGCCCATAACTGTATCAAGATACACTTCAACTATTTTAGATTTAGTTTCTATAATCTTTTGAGCTACAACATTTTGACTTTCTACAACAATCTTCTTTGTTATAATCCCCACAGATATAACCAGAAACAGTGAAACTAAGAGGAGTGAAAGTATGATTATTATCATCAATTTTATCCTTAATTTCATACTTCATCTCCTCCAATAATATAAAGGGCAATTCCTACTAAAACAAAAAGAATAGAAGCATTTAATGCTAGAGCCTTACTAAAACCTTCAAAAGAATAATAAAGAAAGGGCTGACTGATAGCATATCCAATAAGAGCAATCGCGGAGATTACTACAACAATTACTCCCAACATTCTAATCGCTTTAGATTTTAAAGGGAAAAACCATAGAAAACCCGCAATTCCTATTAAAATAAAGTTAATAATCGCTCCAATTGAAGGCATTCCTGGAGAGACAGTTTTTACCGCTCCAGATGCCTCATTTATAAAAGTATTTTCAATTCCAAGACTAATTCCTAAAAAAGAAGATATAAGCAAAAGCCCCATGATTAAAATTATCAACGTTAAACCAATCAGAACAATAACATTATTCAAATCCATATTCCCAGAAATCTTTAACATAAACAAAAGCATTATCCCGGAAAATAAGAAAGAAACTGCTGCCAAAAACCTCATCTCAACCATTCCAGGAAAAAAGCTTTTTAAGATTGGAATGTTAAAAATCCATCCAAAAATAACAACTACAGCACTTATTATAACAATTCCTGCAATTATTCTTACAGCAAGCTGTTTATTGTTTGATTGTTTATTTATTTTTTCACCCATTTTTCACCTGTTTTATCATTTTCTTTCTCCCAAAACTCTTTTTATTTCATCGGTAAATTTTTTGTAATCTAAGGGCTTCTGTATAAATCCATCCACTAAAAATAATTTTTCAATTTCATTTTTAGGAACAATTGTGCAAAAAAGCATTTTAGGGCTTCCCTTTGCATCTTTTTTCATTAATTCTGCAGTCTCTTCACCATTTAAGCCAGGCATCATGATATCTAAAATAACCAAATCATAATTTATAGTCTTTGCAAGAATAACTGCCTTTCTTGAATCTTGTTCTGCTGTTGCTTCATAACCCTCTCTCTCAACTATATTTTTCATTGTAGTTAAAACATCTGCTTCATCATCAACAATAAGAATCTTTATTTTTGACTTTCTTTCTCCCATTTTCATTTCTTTTACTGATAAACCTCTTTTTTTCTTCATCATTTTATTTTATTAACCCTCTTTCTTTTAAATCTACTTCACTAAGAGATAAGACCTTGTTTTTTTCCCTGCTTTTGCTTGCCTGCCCTCTTTTTTCTCTCCCTCAAATATAAGCTTAATTCTCTTTTTAAACTCTTCGAAGCGTTCAGTTACTATTCTATCTTTTTTCAATGATTCAAGGTATTTAATTACTCTCTCTTCGGTTATTCCTTGTTTCTGCAGATTATAAAACTCACTGATTCCAAGAGGCCCAAGAATATCAATTAAAAGTTCCTTAACTTCTTTTTCTATATCTGCTCTTCCTGAAAACAAGATTTTTATTGGTCTCATTTCTCTCACAGGCTCAAGAGGAACAGCAAAGTGGAACACCGTGCCAACTCCTTTTTTGCTTTCAAACCATATTTTTCCATTCTGGCTTTCTACAATCCCCTTGCATATTGCTAATCCAAGTCCTGTTCCTCCAAATTTTCTTGCATACATCCCTCCTGCTTGGAAAAATGGCTCAAAAATTCTTCCCTGCTCTTCATCAGCAATTCCATCTCCATAATCTTTGACAGTAAAATAAATAAAATCTTTCTCTTTTTTAGCATAAACCTCAATTTTGCCATTATCTTTTGAAAATTTAATTGCATTGTTCAATAAATTTCTCAAAACCTGCATAACTCTGTCAGAATCAACTTCAATAACAGGCAAGCTATCAATATAAGGTTCTATTTTAATCTTCTTTTCAGGCATAAATCCCTTCATTTCCTCAATTGTTCTTTTTATTGGTTCATTTAAGCTAGTTTTGACAAACTCAAACTTTAATCTTGCTGCTTCAATTCTTGAAATTTCTAAAAAGTCTTGAATAATCTTGTCTAATCTTTCTGTATTATTAAGGACAATTTGCAGTGATTCTCTTTGCTCCTTAGTTAGCTTACCAAAATAGTCTCCCAATACCATCTGCAATTGAGCTTTCATAGGAGTCATAGGACTTCTTAATTCATGTGAAGTTATAGAAAGGAACTCTGTTTTTGCCTTGTCCACCTGTTTTCTCTGCTCATCTGTTTTTTCCATTTGTTCAATTGTATTATTAAATACATTTCCCAATTCCTCAAACTCATCACCTGTTTTGATATTTGTCCTCGCCTTGAGATTTCCTCTCTCAATCTCTTTTGTTACAATATAGAGCTGGTTCAAGGGTCTTAACATGCTCCTTGATAAATAAAAAATAGCAATAGAAAAAACAATAAATACAGATACTAAAACACTAATAAGGGCATATAACAGTTTACTAGCAAGAGCAAAGGCTTCTTTTGTAGGAATAGCATATGTTACTATCCAATTATTTCCTTCAAAGTCAAGATATCCTGGCTCTTTTGCAAAAGCAACAATACTCTCTGTCCCTTCAATAAATTCAACATAGCTCCCAATTTCTTTGCCTTTAGATTTTTCATTTAATTGATTCCACATATGAGAAGTTTCCATAAATAAGTCTCCGGAACCATGAGAAGAATATAAAGTGGCCCCTTCTTTATTGAGTAAATCTACATCATTATCTAATACCCCTTTAAGTAAAACATTATTTATTTTTGTAATAGGAACTCTTGCAACAATAACTCTGAATACATTTCCGTCTTTATCCTTAACAGGTGCTGCAAAATAAATTATAGGAGCTTTTAATTCCTCTGCGACCCTTATATCTGAGCCAGAGACTATTTTTCCATCTAAAACACCCCTCCAATAACCAATTAACTCATGCTGTTCTCCTATCATCAAGCCAGAAGTATCAGCTATTCTTGTTCTATTTATATCAAAAAGAGAGATAGAGGCATAACTTTTGTAAAAGTTCCTATATTCAATAAGCCTTTTTGTTATATCTTCAGGATTAGAATCATGGTTGGTTATTAAGGAACCAGTAGCCATTACTTGGATATCAGAATACTTTTCATGCATTAATATATCAATTCTAAGCATGATCTCTTGCGTTTCCATTTCTAATCTATTGGTTATCTCTCTTTCAAGAGAAGCTTTGCTGACTGTATAAATATAAAAAGAAAGAATAACACCAATAAATAAGACGAATATTCCAAATAACAGCAATAACTTATGTGAAAATTTCATCTATTCTTCCTCGGTTTATCTTTCATCTTCCCTCTTTTATATTTATAAACTAAATCCCTTTAAATAGCTTCACTTTGAGTGATGGTCCATCAGCAATTTAAATGTAGCTTGCTTTTGCGGATATCTTCTTATTACTTTGTAATAGAGGTTATAAATTGAGAATCAATTATATCATCCAAATTTGTTAGTTTGTTTATCTGCCCCCTATTAAAATAAAATTCTGATATAAACTTTCCACTAGAATACAACTCTCCTTCTGGCGATTTGGACATTGCCCTTATATTTTCTGCCAAACTGGGCTGATAAATTCCACTTAATCCTGAAGCTAATTCTTCATTTGTGAAGTTCTCAGCTTTTGCCATTATATTTAGTGCCTCTTCCCTATTTGTTTTTTGGAATTCTTTTGCTTCAACCAGCGATTTTACAATTGCTTTTACTTTTTCAGGATTTTCTTCAACAAACATAGAATTAAAGAAAAGCCCATCCACGATAATTCCTGGAATGTCTCCTGCTTTTCCTAATTGCTTATATCCCTTTGCCAAAGCAGCTGATTTAGTAGGCTCCCATGTGTGCCCTGCATCTATCTTCCCGTTTTCTAAAGCACTTAAAACATCATCTGCAGAAACATCTACAAATCGAACATCGGTTTCCTTTAACCCTACCTTTTCTAAAGAAGCAAGCACAAATATATTGGAAAAGCTATTTATTCCATCAATCCCAACTTTTTTCCCCTTCAAGTCAGAGAGAGAATTAAACTCCTTTCTTCCTATTATAATATCTCCAGATTCTGAATAATCCGTAATATATACAAATTTAGTCTTTATGCCTTCTGAATAATCTTTAATTGCATCAGAATAAACCTCAAAAATCCCATCTAACCTTTCATCTTTAAATCTTTCCCTAGACACAAAATAATCTTGATCATATATAAGCTCAACTTTAACTCCATTTTTCTCAAAAAATCCTTTCTCCTGTGCAACAAATGCAAAAGCATAACCTGGCCATTGACCAATTGATATTTTTACAGGAGTTTCATCAAGATTTATCTTTGTGCTAGAACTATAGTAATAAATCCCCCCCGCTATTGCCAGAACTAAAATTACCCCAATAACTATCCAAATTGCTTTATTCATTTTTCCTCTTTTATAATTAAGCATAGAAAATAAACTTTATAAATCCTCTTGTGCAAAACGTGAACCAAACTAATTAAAAAAGATTAATTATTAGATTTCTGCGCGGTATCAATAACTTTATCGGCATAAGTTTGCGCTTTCTTTATAATTTGCTGCTGGTCTTCAACATCCAAGACTAAGAAAATTGACCGAAGATTTTCTACAGATTTCATATCATTAATAAGACTTGAAAAAAACCTTTCAACGATAATATTAGAGTTATATGTTGAAAGATTAGTTATAGAATCAAAAACAATAAAATCAAACTCCTGATTTAATATCTTTTTTATTGCTAAACTCAGTTCAGTTAAAGAAGAAGGAGACGAAAGAAAATAACATCTATCAGAAGAATTAACTTTTTTCATAGAACCAGAAATAGCATCAAGATAAAAAAAGTTTTTTTCACTTATTTTTCTATTTTTAAAAAGCTCTTCTATTGCGGGCCAGGTTTTATTATAGCTTATATATAAAACTCTCTTTCCACTTAGGCTTTTTCCAATATCTGTAGTTACTTTTCCGTAATCTAATGAATGTATTAATACAAGATTTGTTTTGTCAAATTTAAATCCCATTTATTTTTTCTCCAAAATCTTATTAACTCTTTTTAATAAATCCGAATTATCAAAGGGCTTTTGAATATAATCAACTATATTTTTGCTAATTTTCAACCCTTCCTTCTCAGCATCACTCATTCTCACAACACTTAAAAAAGAAATCTTGACATCTTTAGAAATTTTAGATATCATCTCCCTTACTGGAGTTCCAGGCATCATGATATCCAATAGAATCAAATCCGGCTTTTCTTTCTTTAATTTCTTTAAAGCATCATCAGCATCAACACAAAGAATTACCTTATATTTATTTTTCTCAAGAAGAAGTTTCATAGTTCTCCTTATATCCTCTTCATCATCTACAACCATCACTATTTTTTGTTCCGACATATTAACTTCCTTTTATTGTTTAACCAACTAATAATCGAGAGTTTATAACCTCTGAGTATTATCAGATTAGATTATTCTCCCAAATCAATAACCTTATCCACAAACATTCCGCTTTCTTTTATCAAAGCTTCCTGTTCTTTTACTGAAAGAGCATAAAAAATTGCTTTGGTTTTGCTTTCTTTAATCTTATTAACAAGACTTGCCACAAATTTTGAAACAGGCGCCTTGCTCTGATAAACAAGCAAATTAGTCAAAGAATCAAATATAATATAATCAAAATTATGCCTGACAAACTTTGAAATAACCAAGGAAATTTCAGTTAATGCTCCGGGAGAAGAGCAATAATAAACCCCTTCTGATTGGTCTGGAACATTCTTAATTGTCTTTGAAATAGCATCAACAAAAACAATGCTCTCTGTTTTAATCTTATTTTTCTTAAAAAGTTCAACTAAAGAATCCTTTGTTTTATTCAAAGTTACATAAGCTATATTACTTTTAGACAATTCTTTGACTATGTCTACTATTTCTTTATTATAGTCTGCACTAGACATAATTAAAAGTATTGTCTGGTTATTAGAAAGCTCTTTTTTTATGTTCATTTCTATGCTCCAACAAATTTTTTTACTTGTTTAACCAAATCATCTATATCAAATGGCTTTTGTATAAACCCGACAATATTCTTGCTCTTCATCAAGTCGCCTCTTTCAGCTTCCGAAGTTCTTACAACGGAAAGATAAGCTATCTTTGTTCCTATCATTTTTGGAATTATTTCTCTTACAGGAGTTCCAGGCATCATTATGTCCATTAAAACCAAATCAGGTTTTTGCTTTTGCCATTTTTTTAAAGCGTCATCGGCGCTTACTGCTGTAATGACATTATACCCATTTCTTTCCAAAATTGCTTTAACAGTAGTTACATTGTCAGGCTCATCATCCACAATCATTATTGTTTTCATTTTATTCTTCCTAAGCTTTTAAAATGAAAAGCCTGAAAATCTTCAATTTTCTTGATTTTTGCCATATTGATCTTTATTTTAAAACCTCCTTGATTTTTTTCACAAATTCTTTTGGTGAAAATGGCTTTTGTATAAATCCGTCTATATCAGCCATATCAACCTCCGATTTTGGAACAACAGTAACATAAACCATTTTAACTTTGTGATTCAATTTTTCTCTTAATAATCTCAATAAATCATATCCAGACAAAGTGGGCATCATAATATCAAGTAGAATTAAATCAGGTTTAACTGTTTTAAGCAAATCAATGGCATATGCCCCATTTTTTGCTGTTGTAACTCCATATTCCTCTTTTTCAAGAATCGTCCTCATAGTTTCCAAAACATCCGCTTCATCATCCACAATTAGTATCTTTTTCATTTTATCCTCTTTTTAACTAATTGGAGAGGCAGAATTGCTAGGGTCATTTCTTCATCCACAATAAATATCTTTTTTGCATTTTTATTTTTCTCTTTTTCCTTATCTAACCAGGTTTTGCTTACTTTTAAACCTTTTCAGCCTTTGATACTGTCAACTTAAAGGGATAAATATATAAATCCATGAAATTTTACCTTTGTGAAAGGAGGTAAAATATTATGAAATGTCCTTATTGTAAATCTGAAAATATTTCTAAAAGAGGTAAAAGATTTAATAAATCGGAAACAAAACAACTTTATCTTTGTAATAAATGTAAAAGAAAATTTGTTGAACAAAATGGATTTGAAAGAATGAGGTATAATAAAAAACATATTGTTCGAGCAATTCATCTTCATAATGAAGGGCTTTCACTTTTTCAAGTGAAAGACCATTTATGGCAACATGATGGAATAAAAGTAAGTAGAGAAGCAGTAAGAGAATGGTGCAATAAGTATAGTATTTTTTTAAAATAGAATAAATGATAATGTTTCTCCAATAATTAAAGGAAATATTCATTATGATGAGAAATATGTTAAAGTTAATGGTGATGATGCATTTGATTTGAATGCAATAGATAGCAAATCTAAATTTATTCTTGCTCATTTGTTCGTCGAGAAACGAACAAAAAAGAAATGTATAGAATTTTTGAAACAAATTAAAGATACATGCTATAATCAAATTCTGACAAAATATTATATTGCAAAATACAATGAGACAAAAAGTAAAAATAAAGTAAAATTTGTCTGCGACAAATTTGCAAATTATAAATCCGCATTCAACAAATTGTTTTATAGAATTGCTGAATTGGAATTCGGAGTTCCAATTGCATGTAAAAAATATAATTTTGAGCATAACAATAATCCAATTGAAAGATATAATGGAAAAACAAAAGACAGGATAAAATCAATAAGAAGTGGATTCAAAAATTTTGAAGATGCAAAATGTTTTATAGATTTAAGAAGAATAATTTACAACTATGTAAATCCTCATCAAGAATTGAAGGGAAAAACTCCTGCTGAAAATGCAGGCATTAATTTGAAGTTAGAGAGAAATAAGTTGTTGAACCTGATTAAATATGTCAAAGATAACTATGCACCGTTATCTTGACAGTATCTCAGCCTTTCTTCCAGCACAGGCAATTCCTCCTTTATCTCCTGCAACCTTTCTTCATACTTCTTCATTCTTATGTTATAAACTAAACCTGAAATTTTATTTTCTTTAAATCTTTCTGTTTGTGTTTTCTTCATTAAATCATTCAAAACCCGCTCTTCTGTTTTCATTTTTCTTATCTTGTTTATTAATAATTTTTTCTCATATCTTTTATAGGTGAAATAACCCACAATTCCCAAGATAATCAATAAGAGTATTATGTGAATCCAGTATCTTTGGAAAAAGTTCATTGCTCCTTTTTTAATTCCAGATAAAGTTGATAACTGTGCTTTTTCTTTTTCTAATGCAAGATTAAACTCAGTCAATAAATTTTCACTATCATTGTATCTTTCTTCTGAAAAAGCCAGTTTAGCTTGGATTAAGATATTGAGAGTTTCATTGGAGATACCTGCAGAGGAAGAGGAAAATAATCCAACACTTTTAAGTTCAGCATTATTATTAAGATTATTATCTTCAACACTTATTTTATCTAAAAGCAGATATGCAATCTCTTTCCTGCTCTGAATATCATTAGTATATACTAAAACATCTGCATAATCTATATCTTGCCACTTAACTAATCTTAATGCGTTCCTTGCATCTGTCTTTTCTTTATCTGTTGAATTATTATCTCGCAATATTTCCGCATATCTTGCCTGTTCAAATACTAGTTTTGCTTCAATTAAACTATCATTCATATAAACAACAGAAAAGTTTTTTTCTTGCATTTCTTTAATTATCTGCTCAGAGTCATTTATTGCTTGCAATGCATCTTGTTTTGTGATAATCTTCTCATTTACAATTTGATTGCTATTACTTTTGAGATCACTATTAGAATCATTATAAACAGCAAATCCAGTAAAATTTGAATTCTGAATATTAAAAATAAAGAAGGATATTCCTAAGACTAAGAAAATGCTTACAATCATAATAAATATTTGTTGTTTCATGTTATAGTATGTTCATTCTTTTTATTTTTTCTCTTATTTTAGCTTCCTCTCTTGCTCTTTTATTCTCTCTCATTTTACTAAAATTGTAGAATGGGTATTTTATAAATCCTATAATTTTAAGGAAAAATATTCTAACTCTTCCTTGTTTTTTAAATTCTTTTTCGGATTTGATAACTGCTCTTTCCAATTCTTTGTTAGTATTTTCAAATTGAATTTTGCCTGATTCATTTTTCTTTAGCATCTCAAAAGTTATTCTCTCCCCTTCTATCTCTGCTAATCTCTCGTTCAAAATTTTAAATTCTGTGTTATATTCACTTTCAGATATTTTTCTATCTCTATAGAACTGCTCCTGCACCTTTTTAATTTCATTCTCAACCTGAATTCTTTCTATTACTAAATCCTGCAAAATTTGCTGAGGTTTAAGCATTTTTATTCTTTTATTTCTTAAGTTTAATCTCTCTTGTTTTATTTTCGCTAATTTGTTTTGATGCTGGCTCATTACTCTATGATACTCTCCAACAGAAATCTTTCCAGAAAAATAATTTCTTTGAGCAGACAAGATAAGCCCCCTTATGTTGTCCTCTTCTTTATCAATGTCTTGTATCTTTCCAGTTATTGCAGATTTTTGATAGGTTTTATAAGAAAAAATTCCAAACATTGTTAAAAGTACAAATCCTATTAAAACAAAATGCCAGTATAAATACAAGAATAAACCAAAATTGCCTTTTCTTTCAAGCAGAAGCAAAACCTGTGATGATTTAGCTCTTTCTTCTGCAGTTGCATAATCTCCTCTTTTAAATGCAGCTATTGCCATGTTTAAAACACTTTCAGCAGAATCCCCACTAAAAATAACTTTTCCAGTTAACATTGAATTAATAGAAACATTATCCCCATTTTCATCAACAATATCCTTTGCTACATTTCCTGTTAATAAATTAGTTTTTCTTGGATCTTTTAATGCTTCTAAAATTTTATTTATTAACTTATCAACCCCAACCGCTTTGTCTTTTATACTAATAATCTTTTCAGATAAAACCTGTGCTTCTTTATTTCTGTTTTCAGAAAGTTTATTTTTAGCTTGTTCAAGTAATTTATTAACCTCGTCTGTATTAAATCCAGAATTCGTCATTTCTAAAATCGCTTTTTCAGCTTCTGCTAAACTTAAATTGCTTTTTTCTTTGCTAACCTCTTGAATAATCAGTTTTATATTCTGGGTTTCTGTATAACTTATTTTTCCAGTTCCATCTACTTTATACCCCGATATAACTGCTTTCAGTGTATGTTCTTCATAACCTTCTTTGTAAGAAGGAATTTTTAATTTTACTGTGAATTTTTTAGTTTCTTTTGAATTAATTCTGTCTATTTTACTTGGAGATATGTCAACATACTGTGATGGAAATCCATCTAAAGTCATTGTTAAATCTTCCAAACTTGAATTAAAATATTTGTTATTTATTTCTATTTCAAAACTGTCCTGCTCTCCTCTTACGATTTCAATTGTTTTTGAATAAACAATTGATTCTCCACCTGCACCTGCCGTTCCACCACCACCTCCGCCACCACCAGTTCCAGGAGTTGTAATTGTTACTATTAAAGGATCTAAAATATTAATTTGCTTTGTTGCATTGCTAGTTGAATTCTCATTTGAATTAGACATTGCAGTTATATTGACAGTATTTGACGAAACAGAGCTTAAAACACCAATAACCAAGCTATTTGTAGAAGAAACTCCAATAGGAAGATTGCCAATATTTCTTGTATAATTTCCATTACTTAGAGAAAATTCAGAAGGCAAACTCCAATTAAGAACAACACCTGTTGCATCACTTGTTCCAAGATTCTTTACACTTGCAACTAATTCAACTCCAGATTGTCCTCTTGTTACAGAACTAGAATAAGTATCAATGCTTGCAACAAGATAAGGTCCTGCTGCTGTTTGAATATAGACTTGCTTTGAATAAGCTTGTGTACCTGCATTAGAATTTATTGTAATACTATAATCATACAAACCTGTAGGAAGACTAACAGAATTAACTTCAACAGAAATATTAATTGCATTTCCACTTGAAACACTGTAATTCATAGAAGAATTGCCAGTATAATTAATACTTAATTTTCCATTCAAACTTGTTGATGATAAAACTATACTAAAATTCAAAGGAGTATCACCAGTATTATTCAAATACAGCAAGCCAAGAGGATTATTATTGGTTTCTTGAGCAAGAGTATATGACTTAATATCAGGAATTGTTGTTGAATTATAAAATCTTGTATCATTCTCAACAACTAAAGTGTAATTTGAAGAAATATTTGAATTTCCAGCAGAATCAGTTGCATTGATCTTAAAGTACCATGTTTCATTTCCCAAAGTAATAGAAGCATTATAATTTGTTAATGTTGTATTTGACATTGACAAAGAAGTCCATGAAATTGCAGAAGAATTTTTATACATCAACTTAACATTTGATATCTGATAATCCTCAACAATATCTGCACTAATATTTACTGTTACTCCAGGATCAAGCTCTGCAGTTGTATTAGGAGTATAACTTATATTATAAATTTGAGGAAAACTATCATCTGTAATATTTATATTATAACTAGTTGTTAAATTTCCTCTTCCTGATGAATCATATAAATAAATCTGGCTATTAAATCCCGGCATGGTTGTGTTTCCTGCTGCAATTATATAACTTAAACTAGAGGAAGTTCCTGATAAGGAAATTTGTGAGGAGTTCTGCCAAGTTCCTGTTGCATTATAACCAATTATTGCATAACTCAAGCCAACTGCATCAGAAACAGATGCTGAGCAGTTAACATCTTGCGAATTATTAACAGGATTTGTGCATGTAAATGAATTCACAGAAGGATTATTCAAATCAACATAAATTATCGTTGATTTGTTTGCTTGATTTTTATTAGTTGAAGAATCATTTGCAAAAAAAGTTATATTATGCGCACCTTCTGCCAATGTCAAAGTTTTATTCCAATTTGTTGTTGAAATATTTCCAAGATTATAAATGGTATTTGAATTATTTGAATATCCTGCCCAACTTAATGCCTCACCTGTTGTTATATTTAATAAAACAGAAGCAGAAGTATAATAAGTGCTATTTATCGGGCTTCTTATTGTTATTGTTGGAGGAGTAATATCATTAACACTTGTGTCAACTACAAAATTAATAGTATTAGTTCCAAGGTTTCCAGAACTATCAACACCATAAAGGATTAAAGTTTTGCTTCCATCACTAAAACTAAGTGTTTTGCTCCAGCTTTTCTCGGTTCCTATCAAACTAACATTTGTAACTCCTCCATCGAGTGAATAATTAGCACTTGTTAAATTTTCATTTGTTGTAATACTTAATAAAATAGAATTTGTTGAATAACTCTGGTTTAATGGAGAATTTATGCTAATAACTGGAGGAGTAACATCATTTACAGTAAATGTTGTAGATGTTGAATTTTCATTTAAAGCAGCATCTTTTGCATAAAAAATACAAGCATATCCTCCTTTTTGTACATTAGTCATTGTATAATTTGCATATCCAGCAGAGTATAAATCAATAGTATGATTAACAAAAGTTCCAGAAGAATTTTCAGCTATTTTTACAGAACCCAAAGCAAAAGTATCATTAACATAAGCATTGCAAACAACACTTTGAGTTTCATTTGCAACAGAAGGGCTTGCACTTACATTCAAAAATCTTGGAGCAATTGTATCAACATAAAAAGTTATTGTAGTGTTCCCTTGATTATTACTAGTATCATTTGCATAAATAATCAAATTATTTGTTGACTCTGTTCCAAGTGAAGAAAGAGTAACATTCCAATTTCTAGTTGAAGAATTTGACATATTAGTTAAACTTCCAGAATTTAATTTATATCCTGCCCAGACTGTATTTTCATTTGTTGTTATATTTAATCCAACAGTTGTTGAAGTTTTATAAGATGCATTTGTAATTGTATCAATAGTTATTACAGGAGGAATTGTATCTCCTAATGCAGTATTTACTGAAAAATAAACTCTGGATGAATTTCCAATATTATTGCTAGAATCATTTGCATAAAAAATAATATTATGACTTCCTTCAGATAAACTTGTCAAGCTTGCATTCCAACTAGTTGAACTAGTATTTCCCATACTAACATTTACAGCACTGTCTAATGAATACCAAGTAGAACCTGCAGCTTCAGAGGTTAAAATTGAAATACTGATGTTATCTGTATTGTAAGTTGAATTTAAAGGACTAATAATAGTCAAAGTAGGAGAAATTACATCATTTATATTAAATGAAACATTTGTTGAATTTAAATTTCCAACAATATCAGTTGCATAAAAAATACAATTATAAGTCCCTTTATTTGCAAGTTTTGTTCCTAAAATCAAATAACTTGCAGTTCCAGATGTTCCTGAAAAACTAATTGTATGATTTTCATAGCTTCCTAAAGAATTTTCTCCAATAATAACACTTGTAATATTAAATCCATCTGTCCAATTAATAGAACATGTTACACTTTGAGATTGATTTGCAGAACTTGGGCTTGCCCCCGCATTTGAATATCTTGGAGCAAGAGTATCAGCATAAAAAATAATTGTTTTATTATTTTGATTGTTTGATGTGTCATTTACATAAATAGTTAAATTATTTGTAGATTCTTGAGATAGGCTTAAAGTTGCATACCAATTTGTTGTTGAAGAATTAGTTAAATTTGTTAATGCTCCTGAATTTAATTTATATCCTGCCCAACTCAGTGCTTCATCAGTTGTTATATTAAGAAGGGGAGATAATGAATTATAACTTGCATTTGCAGGAGTTAATATTGTAATTGCAGGAGGTGTTGTATCTGCAGGGGATACAATTGTAAAATATCTAATAGAAGAACTTCCTAAATTATCAAAACTATCATTTGCATAAAAAGTTATATTATGATTTCCAATTAATAATCCTGAAATAACTGCTGTCCATTGTTTAGAAGATACATTTGAGAGTGTTACATTTGTAGTAGAATTGCTATCAAGATTATACCATGCACTTGATGCAGCTTCAGAAGTTACAATCTCAGTTGTTACAGATGTTTGAGTATAATTTGTGTTTTCTGGGCTAATTATTGTTATACTTGGAGCAGTTGAATCTGTTATATAACTTCCTGTTAACGGATTTGCAGATGCAGCCTCTCCAAGAGAATCAAATAAATAAGCATACCAGGTATGTGTTGCAGAATCTATTTCAGAGGCAAATCCGCATGATAGATTAACAGTTGCAGTTGCAGAACAATATTGAGTTCCAGTACATCCAGAAGAATTTGCTCCAGAACTGCTGCAAACATATAATTTTAATGTCTGAGAATCTGCATCAGAAGAAACACTATTTATTGTTACGGTTGTTCCTCCAAGAATAGTTACAGCATTATCACTTGCTGAAGTTAAAACAGGAAGTTGATTTAGGTTTATGGTTTTATTTACAATAGTCTGACTATTTCCAACAAAGTCCTGAGAATAATATCTCAGATAATTAACTCCTCTGGTTGTTAAAACTATTTGTCCCCCATTATCAATTGAAGTTGTTGGATTGCAGCCCTGACTTGTTGAACTGCAATAATAAGATTTAGGATCAGAATCTACACTATCAGCTTCCGAAATAGTAACAGCATAATTTGGTAATTGAATACTTGAAACAGAATTATCACTAGTTGTAGGAGCAGTATAATCTAAATAAAATGAAACATCTAAATTATTAGAAGCTGTTTGTCCAACTCCCAATGCATTCTGACAAGAAACATATCTTGTTGCAAATCCTTGCGAAGCAACATTATTTACAGAACAATTTGCCTGAGTGTTAACAACAGGACAAGTATTAGACATAGAAGAATAAGCTAAATCAGAAGAACTCCACCTACAACTCATTCCAGATTCTCCAGAAACAATTATTTCAGTTAAAGCATCATTTACAGTATCATAATAACTTGGAGTTGTGTCTCCTGCTACACTTACAATAGAAGTAGTTAAAGTATCTGCGTTTACAGTATAATTAACCTGAACAGTAGAAGAATAAGAATTTCCATCATAAACTCGGCAATATTTTGTATAGTTCCCATTTCCACTTTGAGAAGTAAACCCACAAGTTAGAGTATAAGGGGCTGCTGAAGAAGTTGTCCCTCCAGTACATTTTGTATTTACTGAATCAGGTAATGAAGAATCATCACAATAAAAATAAAGAGTTGCTTGCTCAGTATCACTAACGTTATTAGAAGAATTAGCATAAATTGTTATTGCTGTTGAGCCTGCAACAGGATTTGGAAGAATAGTTGCATTAGATATTGCTGGAGGAAAATTAACATTAAATGTAACAGAAGAAGAATTTAAATTTCCATAACTATCATTTGCCCAAACTTTAAGAGTATTGCTACCCGAACTAATATTATTTCCAAGAGAAACATTTGTATTGCAAGTAAAAGTTCTATTAGTTGTCCCAGAATTATTTGACCACCAACAAGCTTGTAAGTTTGTATCAGATATACTGGTGTTTAATGTAAGGGGAAGACTTGTATAAGTTATATTAGCAGGATAAACTATACTAATTACAGGAGCAACATTATCTACCGTATAGGTAACATTAAAATACAAGTCATCTGCAGTCAAAGTCTTAGCACCGCCAGTAGTAGAAATGACTTGCAGATAAGCTAGAGCTTTAGTGCCTGAAGAACCAAAAAAGCTATTACAAGTCCAGGATTCTAAAGCAGTTACATCTGTACAAATTTCTCCAGGATTAGCGCCTGTTCCAGGACAAGTTGCAGAAGCAGTAGTATATGAGGTTCCACCATCAGCATCAACTTTTACAGTGCAAGTCCCAATCGAAGCAGAAGAAGACCACCATTCATAACATAATTTTACATTTGTAATTCCACCGCAACTTGTTGTACTACTATTATAATTTTGAGTCCTTATTCCCATATACTGATTATTTCCTGAAACAGTTGCTGTCTGCGTAACTGCATTGTTAGTATCTATACTAGTAGTCGTACATGCACTAGTAAATGTTTCAGAAGTTGTCTGAGCAACTTCAGTATTACATGCCTGAGAAACTAGAACCGTATTGGGTGAATTTGCACCCGGAAAGGCATAAGTAGCCAAAACAATTCCAATCATTAATAAAATAATTAATATACTAAGAAAGAATTTTAATCTTACATCAGCTTTTTTATTCTTTAAAAGATTCATCATTTTCTCCCCCCTTTCTTTAAATCTGATTTCAAAAGTTCTTCTAAATATTCAGAAATATCTTTTCCTATTTGAATAGAATGTATCTTAACTTCTTTCCACAACTCTTCATCTATCTTTAAACTAGTTGTTTTTCTAACCATGAATTCCTCTTTTTTAATATTATAATATAAAAAGTAGTATTTAAATCTTTATTTATAGTATTTTATAATTATATAATACTATAATACCAATAAACAATATAAAGATTATTCCCTTTCTTTTTTTGTTAATTTTCAAAACCATTTCTAACAGCAAAAAGAATTCCTTAAAATATTGTTGATACAATTTAAGTGACAGTTGTTTTTCCAATAATAGACTCGCTAATTAATCTTCTTTGGAAAGCATGTTGCAAAAAAATTTTATTTTTGAGCAACTATTTGAACTACTGGATTTTCAAATCTTTTCTTATCTTCACCAATAAATAAAGTCATAGCACGTTGTTTTCTATATAAATCTCTTTTTAAGTTGTGAAGTTCTGCTTTTTTCTTTTCAAACTGATTCTTCAACGCCTTGATTTCAGCTTTCATAGCATTTACTATTTCGTTTTCCATTTTGAACAACACCTCCTTTCATTAATTTTGAACATTCTAATTTCTTTTCAATAATTATTTTGTTTAATCCATATGTAACAACCACTTTTTCACCAATATCAAAATTGAATTTTTGAAGAATAAGGTTATTTAATCTTATCATGGGTTTTCCATATAATTCATAAATTTTATATGTTTTTTTAAGTTCATTTATAGGTTCTCTTATATTCTTATATTTATTTTCATAGTTATTACCAAAAATCCTCAATTTTTTCTTAATAGTCAAAACCTCTTTTTCTAAGAAATCAGACCAACATTTTCTAGAACAAAAACACCTTTCCTCTGGATAAATTAAATCATTTGAATGAATTGTATAACAACAGAATGACTTAAACACATTTTCTATCCGCTTTTTGCAGGTAAAGCAAAAAACAGGTTCAGCCATCTAAGATACCTCCTTTAGAAACTGATAGAAATGGGTGTTTTTCCTTATATCTAATAGAATCATCAATAATCATATGTTTCTTGAAATAATTTAAATCTAGACGTATTTCTCCAGGTTCTAGCCCATTAGGATAACCCACAGTCAAAGGTGGATCTGACAATAATCGGATTGTGTAAGTTATTTTATAGAAGTCGTTGTTAATTCTGAAGTTTCCAGTTGCTTTATAAAATTCATATTTTAAATTAATGATTTTTAATAGTTCTTTCAAATCATTTTCTATTTTAGAAATAACCTTATTATAATCTTGTTTTTTATCCCCTTTTATTGCCATTAAAAATAAGATTACCGACGATATATAAACATTGTCATACTCTAGTAAATATAATAAATTATATTTTCCTTCGATAAAAGTAATATAATTAATTATATTTTGCAATAAAAAATGTAAGAAAAATATAATTTGTTAGATTTTATCGTAGATAAGGGTTAGCTATATTCCACATTTCCTAGCGGTATTCTCGCCATGTATGCTTGCACTTTGTGCATTTGAAGAAGCGAGTTTCTGCCTCGTCGGCAGCTCTTGTTTGAGAGCTCCAGAAATAAGCTTCGCCATTCTTGCATTTTGGGCAGGTCGCGGTTATTTTTGGCATGACATCTGTCTCTTTTTCTTTTAGAATATTAATTTCTTCTTTTTTTGATTTAACCTGCTCGTTTGATTCAATCTTTACTTTTCCTTTGGCAGAATAACTGCATCTTGGACAGCCATAATTTTTACTCTTTTCAACTAAAACAGCTCCACACTTTGGGCAAAATTCCATTTTATCTCTTGTTAATATATACTTTTAAATGTTCCTATCAACTAAAATATTGTATAATCTTCACAAATACTAATTTTATCCAGCCAAGTTTTGGAAGCCGCAGATAGGCTTTTCCTATTATAGCAGACTCTTGAATTTCTTTTTCAATTTGAAGCTGGCCTGAATTATTGTCTCCTTTTGTGGAGTATACTTTTTTGCCATCCTGTTCTTTTATTTCTATAATTCTATGTATTATTGGGTGGGACTGGCCCGCATTAAATATTATTATATCTCCTACTTTTAAGTTGGAAGCTCTTACCACTAAAATGATGTCCCCAATTTCTATTCCTGTCTTTAGGGGCCAATTGATTGCTTGCTCTTTAGTTATTCCTATGTTTGTATACCAAATTTCGGATTGAACCCACCATTTGTCAAAGTTTGATTCTAAAACCAGCAGGTTCCCTAAAAAACTTCCGGGGTGATGCATGCTTCCGGATTCTACTACAACTAAAGGCATTGCCGAGCCAAATATTAATGATAATAGGGGGAAGAAAATAAATTTGACTATAATAAATGCGAGGATAATGCTGACTATCCAGGAGAGAAGAGAGTCATCTTTCCATAAGAAGTTCCAGGTTTTTTTTGCTGCCTCTTTTATTTCTTTCCAGTTCATATTTATTAAAGAGAATTTTGGTTTATAAATTTAGGGGGTATAGAAAAAAATTGTTTAGTAGAAAGAGAGGGGATTAATAAAGTTTATAAGCTGCATAATCTAGACTGAAAAATGATTCAGCTGCCGTTAGCTTTGCTTGTTCAGTCAGATATAAAAGTAAGAAATATTGAAAATACGGATTGGGCAAGAGTTACAGGCTTTCATTACCATCTTTATTCTGATATATATACTGAATTAGACCTGGAAGGCAAGGATAGACATATTGTTTCTCATAATCAAATGCTGATGAAAGCAGTAAATAAAAAATGGGGGTTTGTTGCAGATGTTTCTGGAATTTCTCAGGGATATGCTCTTTTTGAGTTAACTGAAAGAAGAGTTCATGTTCGCGAAGTTTATGTTTCTCCAGAATTTAGAAGAATAGGGATTGGGAAAAGATTAATGAAATCAATAGGATTAAATGCAAATTATTATCCCTGCGATATTCTTCTTGAGCTGCCTGGAAGAGATATTCCTGAATTTGAGAAAGCCAGGAAATTTTATGAAAGTTTAGGAATGACATTTATAAGCGGCAATAAAGAAAGATGCGATAGAATGATTTTAAAAGCAGAAAATTTGCATAAGCTGATTCATTAAATATATTCTAAAATATCGAAAGATTTATAAATATACATATCTTGTATACACCTAGATGTATACACATCTCCTTTCCTGTCTCGTCGTGAGACGAGACAGTTTATGCTAAATGAAACTTAAAAATTCAAAAACAAATAAAATTTTTAAGATCTTGGAGATCTCAGAATCTTTGGATTCTGACGACTATCAAAGTTCCGAGAACTTTGAAGTTTTTGAATCCCCAAGCTTTTAAATTCCTGATGGAGATTTAAAATGGAAGACTTATTTGAAAATACTGTATTATGCAAGAATTGCCAGACTAAGATGAAACAGGCAAAGATAATCAGAAGTGGATTTGAGTTAAGAGCATTAGTCTGTGATAAATGCGAGAATAAAATTGTTCATCCTCAAGATGAAGCGGAATATAACCAATTTTTGAACTTGAGAAATAAAGAGTTCAGAGTTAAATTAAGACTTGTTGGAAACAGCTATGCTGTTTCTATTCCTAAAGAGGTGGTGGATTTTATGAAAGAACAGGAAAAGATGTTTGATGATATGGTAAGATTATGTTTTCATGACGCTAAAAGAATAAATTTAATGTTTGGAGAGGAACATGAGTAAAGAATTACCCATAACAAGAGAAGAATCTATAATATTGTTAAAAAGTATGCCTCAAGAGCAGTCTGATTGGAATCATTATTTAGAAACAGAAGCTATAATGAGAAAATTAGCTGAAAAATTAGGGGAAGATATTGAATATTGGGGAATGATAGGGTTATTGCATGATATTGATTGGGCATTAACTAAAAGTAATTGGCAAGAGCATTGTATTAAGGCTGTAGAGATATTAAAAGAAAAAGGGTTTGATGAAAAGTTTATAAAAATAATACAAAGCCATGGGTATGGATATAAAGAAATTCCGGCTTTGATGGATAAGAAAAGAACTGAAAAAATTGAGTATGCTTTAATTTCTGCAGAGACTTTGACAGGAATAATTTATGCTTATGCTTTGATGAGGGGAAAAATCAGCGATATGGATGTTTCGGGGCTTAGAAAGAAATTTAAAGACAAAAGATTTGCTGAAAATTGCAATAGAGAACTAGTAAAAGAAATAGAGAAAGCAGGAATAACTTTAGATGAATTATTTGAATTATCGATTAATGCTATGAATGAAATTAAACAGAAGATTGGGTTGAGTTAAAGATGTTATTTAAATTTTCAAACAGGTTTGAGAGAGAAAATTTAATACTAAGAAGTTTTTATAACTTCGAGGTGTTCGAAAATCAGAGATTTTCGACATCCAGAAAATTAAAATTTTCTGGCTCTCAAAAACCGGGGGTTTATTGAGATGGCAACAGCAAAAGAAGAGATAAAACTTAAAGTAGTAGAAGCACTGCAAGATGATGCGTATAAGGGGATTGCAAGAGTTGACCCCGAAATAATGAGAAAGTTAGGGCTGAAAAGAGGAGACATTGTTTCTATTAAAGGGAGCAGGGAGAGTGTTGCGATTGTTGATAGAGCGTATCCTGCGGATATAGGCGAGAATATAATAAGAGTTGACGGAATTATAAGAAAAAATGCTAAAACTGGAATTGGAGAGGTGGTGGTTGTAGGACGGGCAGATATTAAAGAAGCTAAAAAAATTACAATTGCACCTGCACAAAAAGGAATCATGGTTCAGGGAGACCCAGAAGCACTAAAGCCAGGATTATTGGGGAGAGCAGTTGTCAAGGGAGATATAGTTGTTTTGGGCGGGACAGCAAGAAGAAGAGATATAATGTCTGATATGGATTTATTTAATGATATTTTTGCAGAAGCTTTTTCTGGAATGGGTGGAATGGGAGGATTTGGAGGATTTTCAGCTTCAGGAACTAAATTTATGATTGTTTCATGCAATCCCACCCAGCCTTGTATCATAACTGAAAATACTGAGATTACGCTTAATCCTAAGGCCATGGATATTTCAGAAGATAAGGTTTTTGAAGTTACATATGAAGATATAGGGGGATTGGATGAAGAGCTTAAAAAAATAAGAGAGATGGTAGAACTGCCATTAAAACATCCAGAGATATTTGAAAAGCTGGGAATAGAGCCGCCAAAAGGAGTGTTGTTGCACGGTCCGCCAGGAACAGGAAAAACTTTACTTGCTAAAGCAGTTGCAAATGAAGCAGAAGCGAATTTTATCTTATTGAATGGGCCTGAAATAATGAGCAAGTTTTATGGGGAGAGTGAAAAAAATTTAAGAGATAAATTTGACGAAGCTGAAAAAACTGCGCCTTCAATTATTTTTATTGATGAAATTGATGCTATCGCTCCAAAAAGAGAGGAAAGTTATGGGGAAGTTGAGAGAAGGGTTGTTTCTCAGTTATTGACTATGATGGATGGGCTAAAATCAAGAGGGAAAGTTGTGGTAATTGGAGCAACTAACAGACCGAATTCAATTGATCCTGCTTTAAGAAGGCCCGGAAGATTTGACAGAGAGATAAGCATTAATGTTCCGGATAAAAGAGGAAGGCTGTCTATACTTAAAATTCATACGAGAAATATGCCTATTGAGCCTCCAATTAAAAAGGATTATCTTGAAAATCAGATACAAACACTATCGCAGAAAAATAAAGAGCTTGAACTAGTTATTAAATTAGAAAATGATAGCGAGCTAAAAAAACAAAAAATGCAGGAATTTTTTAACAATAAAGAAGAGATAAATTATCTTCAAAAAATCAGTGATAAGTTTAGCGGGGAAGAGAAGAAAGATGAGAAAACATCCAAAGATTTAACACATAAAGAACAAGAAACTGCAATTAATATTTTTAGAAATGGAGTGTTAGATGAACTCGCAGCAATAACTCACGGATTTGTCGGGGCAGATTTGTCTTCTTTGGCTAAGGAGGCTGCGATGAATGTTTTAAGAAAAATACTTCCTAAGATTAAGATGCAGGACGGAGAAGAAATTCCTAAGGAGATTCTTGAAAGTTTGAGAGTGACTAAGAAAGATTTTATGGAAGCTTTGAGAACAGTTCGGCCTTCTGCTATGAGAGAGGTTTTGGTTGAAACTCCCAATATTAAATGGGATGATGTTGGAGGGCTGGGTGATATTAAGCAGGAATTAATAGAAGCTGTTGAATGGCCGATGAAATTCCCAGGAAGTTTTACAAGAATGGGGATAAGGCCCCCAAGAGGGATATTATTATATGGGCCACCAGGAACAGGAAAAACTTTATTAGCTAAAGCAGTTGCAAAGGAGAGTGAAGCTAATTTTATTCAGGTTAAGGGGCCTTCTTTGCTGTCAATGTGGGTTGGCAAAAGCCTTCCCTATAATGAAGAGTTGATTGTTAAAGAAAATGGGGCGGTAAAAAAGATGAAAATAGGGGAGATAGTTGAGAAAAGAGCAGACGTGGAAATTCTTGCTTTTGACAAGGATAAAAAGATAGCATTTTCCAGAATAGACGATTATATCAAACATAAATTAGATACTAATTTACTTGAAATAACCACAAGAACAGGGAGAAAAATAAAAGTAACAGATTATCACTCTTTATTTTCATTTATCAACGGCAAATTTACAGATATCCCTGCAAGCCATTTAATAGCTGGAGAAAGTTATATTGCAATCCCTAAAAATTTGAATCTTCCTAAGGATAGGATAAAAAATGTTAATTTATATAACTATTTTAAAAATGATGAAACTATATTTTTAGCCAATATTAAAGATTATCTTATAAGAGCAAAAAAAATATTGGGATTGGGAAGAACTGCAGAATTAATGGAAGTTTCTAAAAAGTATTTGGCAGATATAATCCTGAAAAATCTTCCTGTAAAAATAACTAATTTTGAAAATTTGATAAACGAGGCAAAATTAGCTCTTGATTTTAATGATATAAAAATTAAATTGAAGGGAAGCATAAACGAATATCCTGCAATATTAAATATAGATAATGATTTTTGGAGATTAATCGGGTTATGGGTTGCAGAAGGGGATTTTAACAGTTCTACAGTTAGAATTCACAATACAAACAATGAGATTAGGGAGGATATAATCAGAATTTGCACAAAATATAAGTTTAGTATATCTGAAATGCCTACTTGCATCACTATAAATTCGTTATTTTTACAAAAAATATTGGAAAGGGTGTTTGAATTATTCTCTGGCTCGGATGCTAAAAGAGTTCCTGCTTTATTATTTACTTTAGACAAGGGAAGCAAGGCTAATTTTTTGAAAGGATATTTCAGCGGTGATGGCTCAATTTATCCTGCTGAAAATGGAAAATTTAAAATAGAAGCAAGCACCATAAGCAAAGAACTCGCTAACGATTTGATGTATTTATTTTTAGATTTTGGGATTGTTGCCACTTGCTATGAAAAAGAGCTAAAAACCGGAAGCACTTGTTATAGAATCAGCATTTTAGGAGTAAGAAATTTTGAGAGATTTAGCGAGATAGGTTTTATAGAAAATCAGAAAAATAAAAGAATTATGGATTATGTTAATTCTAGAAAGTGGAATAGGTCTGACGTTATTCCTTTGTCTGGCGAGCTTTATGAGCTAGCTTCTCAAAGTCAAAGTGTTTATTCAACTAATAAGTCTATAGGAAAAGAGGCGCTAAAGAACATGCTGATTTTGATAGACAAAGATAAAAGTAGATATAAAGAATATTGGGAATTAGTTGAAGGAGATTTATTTTTTGATTTAGTTAAAGAAGTAAAAATAATTAATGCTGAAAATTATGTTTATGATATATCTGTTCCGGCAGGGCAGAATTTTATTGCTGGTTTTGGAGGAGTAATTGCCCATAATAGTGAAGAAGGTGTCAGAAAAATATTTGAGAGAGCAAGACAGGTAAGTCCATGCATCATATTTTTTGATGAAATTGATTCTCTTGCTTCTAGGAGAGGCGCGGATGCTGGGGGAGGAAGAGTTACTGAGCAGGTGTTAAATCAGTTGTTAGCTGAAATGGATGGATTGGAAGAGCTGAATAATGTTATTGTAATTGGGGCGACTAATAGGCCGGATATGCTTGACCCCGCTATATTAAGGCCTGGAAGATTTGACAGAATTTTATTGGTTTCAACTCCTAACAAAGAAGGAAGATTGTCTATACTTAAAATTCACACAAAAAATATGCCTCTTGCAAAAGATGTAGATTTAGATAAGATATCTGAACTGACTGAAGGTTATGTTGGTGCGGATTTGGAGAGCTTGGCTAGAGAGGCGGCTATGCTTGCTTTAAGAGAGAATAAAGATGCAAAAGAGGTTACAAAGAAAAATTTTGAGGATGCCATGAAAAAAGTTAGACCTTCTGTAAGCAAGCAGCTGATTGATAAATATAAAAAGATAGAGGAAGATTATCTTAAGAATGCCAAGGCGGCGATTGAGAAAGAGGCGCAGTATTTAGGATAACTTTTTTTGATTAAAAATTTGTTCTGAATGAGTTTCTATCAACTCTCTTAATTCTTTAACTACATTTTTTTTATTTTTTATATCTTCACAGGAAAAGAATTTCATGCTTTTGCCCTCGTTTAAGATAACTTTTTTGCCATCCCAGACAAAATCTGCAATAAAAATATAATATCTTTTATTTTTAATATCTTTTTCTATCAACAATTTGAAATGATTCATGTCTAGATGAATGCTTAACTCTTCGTTTATCTCTCTTATAATTGCTTCTTCGGGAGTTTCGCCTTTTTCTATCCCTCCTCCAAAAATCCCCCACATATTTGGATTTTTGCAATGTTCATCTCTTAGCTGAAGAAGAATTTTATTCTCTTTCTTTAATATTATTCCAGCGTAATCCATAAAAATAATTATGTTTTTTTGATATTTAAATATTCCTTAAGAAAATTGTCCACGCCATAATTTAGGATAGTTTTTTATTCAGATAATATTTCTTTTATCTGCTGTTCATTCAAATATTTCAAGAAATCTTCTAACTCTCCCTCTTTGAGTGTTCCTGCAATTCCAGTTATTCCATAGGCAATTACTCTTAAATCTTGCTTTTGGCATGTTTTTCCGAATATGCCTTCTACTCTTTTGTATATTCTTGCGTATAAGCTGGTATCACTCATTTTTATTTTTTTAACTACTAAGCATAATTTCTTGCAATGTAGGCAGGTCTGTCATTCCCATTAATCTTTTTGCTGATTCAAAAATGTAATTATCCGACCCATCACTGCCAGTATCCCTGATATCTTGAAAAAATCCGTCACCTTGTACAAATGGCGTGAATTCCCCATTTCTAAATTCAGGAAAATTTTCTAATAAGTCAAAGTAAATAGCTAAAAGAAAATCTTCCATTAGTGCTTTGTTTCTTATTTTTTCTTTACTGCTTTCTTTTACTATACTAATACAAGCTTTAGTATTCCCTACTATATGATTAAAGTGGTATCCCCCGCGTGTAAGCCCATTAGGAAAACCATATTTACTTGGAAATTGTTTTTTTCTATTGTCCCAATATTTATTTCTTTCTTGAAGTAATTGAATCAATCTATCTTTTGTCATTTTTTATCTTGTAGTAACTTCTATCTGATTATCGTATATTATTATAGTGTGCTCGGATTGAGCCACATTTTTTCTTGAGGTTTCTATTAACTGGGGAAACTGGTGAATTACTCCTGATTTTTCCAACAATGATAGAGATATGACTGCACGAGTTCCGAATTTTTTAATTATCCAGCGGGAAGCGAAAGGAAGAGTTTTATAATTTTCTTCAATATATTTTAGAATTTCTCTGGCTAGGGCGTCTCTTATTGCTTTTCTTTCTTTAAACATATAAATTCCAGAAGGTTTTCCGTCATGAACTTTGCCCTCTCCTTTTGTTGAAAATGGCTCAATAGCATAAGCCCCATCTCTTAGCTTTGTCTTGCTGTTGTTGTCGCAATTCGGAATTGTCAGCCCTGCATGAACTTTATAACTATCAAGCTCGTGTCCGCAGAGATTTATTATTGGAGTGAAATTATAAGAGGCGATTGTTTTTTGGATTGTTTCTCCTATTTTGCATAACTCTGCATCTTTTTTTGCTATTTTTAATGCTGATTCAACAGCTTTATCTGCAGCTTCAATCAGTTTTTTATTTTCTTCGTTATTTTCTAAATCTAACGAAAAAGCAGTATCTGCAATTTTTCCATTAACATGAACCCCTATGTCTATTTTTAGCAATCCTCTTGCTGTTTCATTGTCATTATAATTGGGGGTGTAATGAGCTGCGATTTCGTTTATCGATAAGTTTACAGGGAAAGCGGGCTTTCCTCCTAACTCTAGAATTTTATTTTCTATTTTTTCTGTTATTTCTAATAATAGAACTCCTGGTTTGATAATTGATTTTGCGAAACTTCTGGCTTGAGAGGCGATTTTCCCGGCTTTTTTATATTGTTCTATTTCTTCTTGTTTCATCAATTTTTAAAGATGCTCTATTTTATATATATTATGGTTTTATTCTTCTTTCTCTCGGCATAAGATTAGATATTCTATTATTTGAGTATTTTCCGCAGCCAATTAGATTATTTTTGTTTTTTAGTATTATAAATCTTGAAGCGGTTTCTGAACTCGTATATTCAATATCTTTTCCTGTGAGCCAGTCTTCTGCCTGCTTGTCTGAAAGGTCAATTATATTTTTTGTGGGATTAAGAAGGTTTATTGCGTCAAAAGAAAGAAGAATTCCGTCCTTTTCCTCTCTTAGCAAATGCAGTCCTATGGATTCTATTCTTATCTCATTGTTCATTTTTGAAAGCTCTTCTTTGCTGAATATCCCGGAATAAGCATAGATATCGCTGCCAAATCTTATCAATAAGTATGGAAGATGGCTGATGCCAAAATTCTCTTCAATTTTCTCTATTATTTTTTTCTTTTCTGTGTTTTTTATCAGTTCTATTCTCATTTTAATATTTTCTCCATAACTAATTTATCATCTCCATTTTTGTAATGTCTCTTTTTTATTTTTGATATTTGAAAACCCTGTTTTTTATATACATGAATAGCAGGATAATTTTTAGACCATACTTGCACTTGAATGACTTTTGCATTTTTCTTTGCAAGATTTACAGCAAATTTTAAAAGTTTTGTTCCGATTCCTTTATTATGATATTTCTTTCTTATGGATAGAAAATCTAAATGTGCTTTTTTATTTCTAAATGCTAATACAAAATAACCACTTATTTCTTTGCTTGAAATTATGTAGACTAGGTTTTTTGATTTGAAAAATTTATTTACAATTTTTAATTCTTCTTTTTTACTCTCTCTCCATTTATAACCACTATTACATTCTATATCTGCAATTTGTTCCGCGTCTTTTATTGTTGCTTTTCTTATTTTCATTTTTCACCCCGGAATTTTAGTTTAGCAAGGAAAAATCCTTCTGTATTGTTATCCTGGGGATAAATCCTGTGGCAATTTTCCATTCCTTTCTTAAATATTTCTCCCTGCCATTCTGCAATTCCCTGCCTGCATTTTATCGGGAGAGAAATTTTTTCTGTTTCCATATTAAATCTTTCTATTAGAAATGAGATATTTTTTTCGTTTTCTTCTGGAGAGTGAGTGCAGGTGGAATAAACTAAACTGCCATTCTCTTTTAGCAATGGAACTGCTGATGAGATAATCTTTTTTTGAATTCTGCTTAGCTTTTTTATCATGTTAAGGTTCCACATTTCCAGTGTTTTTGGTGAGCTTCTAAGTGTTCCCTCTCCTGAACAGGGGACATCAAGCAATATTTTATCAAATTTTATCCCTAATTTTTCAAGTTTTTTGCATAGAATTACTGCGTCGTGCCTTGTTATTATGCTGTTAGTTGAGCCGCATCTCTGAAGATTAGCTGAAAGAATAGCTGTCCTTACATTATCTTTGTCATTTGCCAGAATTATTCCTGTATTTTTCATCAGCGATACTGCATAAGTTGTTTTGCTTCCTGGTGAGGCGCATAAATCCAGGACTAACTCTCCTGGACTGGGGTTGAGGGCAATAATAGACATCATGCTTGAAATTTCCTGAACATAATATTCTCCAAGAATGTGCTCTATGCTTTTTCCTAATTCTCCTGGAGATAGTTCTGATTCTACAAGTAGAATCTCTTTATACTGCGGATATGGCTGGGAAATCTTCCAGCCCTTGCTTTCCAGTTTGTTTTTTAAAATTTCAGGAGAAATTTTTATTGTGTTGCATCTTATTGAATTTTGAGGGGGAATATGGATAATCTGCCAGAAAGCTTTCTTGTCTTCTTCATCTTTCAGCAAAGAGTTCATTCTTTGTTCAAATAGGGGTTTTGGGGTATACATAAATTTAGAAGAAAACTTGAGTTTTTATATCTATTTTTTTCTTCTGTATGTTCCTGCTCTTATATGTCTTAATATTTTATATCCTGAAACCTCTTTTGCAGGGAGATATTTTGCAGGATGTTTTTCAAAATCGGGATTTAATAATCTGTTTAATCTTCCTGTTAATCCTTTTTTTCTTTCTAATACCCATAAATCAAAATTTCTTGAATCCTCTGCCTTGCATACTAATCTGCTTCCTGATTTTATTAAATTATACCATTCTTGAGATTCTCCTTCATAAGAAGAATCTTCTTGATTTTCCTGGTCCATAGAGAGAATTAGAGGCTCTGAAAAAGAGCTTTCATCAACTTTGACTGATAAAAGCTTCTCATTTCTTTTTCCTTCGGATAATACCTGATTTGCACTACTAACTTTATAATACACATAACTGGCAAGAGTTTGTTTTGCCATTGTTTTTATAAGTATCTTTGGCTTATAAGGATTGCTGTGATTAAAAACAATCAAAATCCAGAAAGCTTTGTCTGCTTTCTGCCTTCTGCGAGCTCTTTGATATTTATGCTGAAAACATCGAAGATGTTTTCTACTGCCGGAATAATCTGATGATTAAGATAATAATCCAGATTATATTCCCCTTTTTCATCTGGAAGCTTGACTTTTTCTCTGACAAGGGATTTTTTCTCGCGGGTTTCTGCAATAAAATAATGAATTAACATTCCGATATCTACGGGCATTCCTACCTGCTTCATTTTTTCTGCTGCTATTACATGAGGAGTTATTGATTTATATTCTGAAAGAGGTTTTTTTAGCTGGGTTCTAATCATTATTTCTTCTCTCTGCACTTTTCTTTCTTTTAAATTTTTGATTGTTTTCTTGACTAGTTCCAGAGCTTCTTTTTCATTACCTTGCTTTAATATTAATTCTAAAACTTTGCTCTGAAGCGCTCTTGCAAGAGGACACCAATCTCTTCTTACGGTTTCAAATCCGCGGATTTTCATCTTATTATTTTCGGTAATTAAAGCATATTTTTTTTTCGCGCCAGTGTCTGTTGTTTTTTTGGCAACCCAGATTCCTCTTTTATAAAAATCTTCTAATTCGAGAGCCATAATTCCAGGAAGATTTTTGTTTATTTTTTCTAGAAGTTCCAGGGCGCGTTCTTTTGTTTTATTTTCTAGGATAAATGCAATTGAATCTGTATCTGAATAAACAACCTTGTATTCTGCTTTCTGTATTTTTTCTATAACCTCAAGAATATTTTTTCTTGATAGTGCGGCTGTGGAAGCTGCAGCTTCTCTGCAATAATATCTGGCTCCAAAAAATCCCTGATAGCCATAGGCTGCATTTGCAATCAGTTTATAAGCATTGCTTCTAGCTTTTGTTATGGGGGAGGGATTTTTCTTGTATTCGGATTTATATTTTTTTCTTTTTTCTATTATTTTTTCTAATAAGTCTGGAAAAAATCCTTTTAATTTTGAGAAATATACAAGCCCTTCTTCTCCTAAATTCACTTCTAATGCATTTTTTTCTTTTTTCTTTAAAAATGTTGAAAGCGATAGATTATAACTTACTATCACAGAAGAATACATACTGGTAAAATCAAAAAATGCGAGGTTTTCATATAATCCTGGAGTTGGCTGGAAAACAAAAGCTCCTTCATATTTTCCGAGATTTCTTCTTTTTCCTATTTCTTCATGAATTGGGCGTTTTTCTGCAATTTCATTATATTCATCAAGATTATGGAGAATATAACTTTCTACCAGCTGGGACATGCCATTTCTTGTTATGTCAAAAATAGGCTCTTGAATAATCTTGCTTATCTCCAGGACATCGGGCCAGAGTTTTTCTGCAAGAAGAAAAGTTATCTTTGAGTCATGAAGATTATAATCAAAGAAATCTTTCCAATCTTCCTGACTTAGCTTATTCTGGGGTTTGAATTCAAACTCTTTTTTTCCCAATCCCAATAATTCTGAAGCAACTTCATCTAAGCCGAGTGTTTCTGACTGAAGATATTGTGAGAAGATGGTTTCTATAAATCTGAATAAGTCAATATGAACAATGCCAAAGATATTACCTGAGGATATCCTGCCTCTTGCAAATGAGGGCTGGGAGTTGTCTAATCCTAGGGAGAGTTTTATTCTATTGTATTCTGCTCTTGCTCTTAAATAAGGCAGGTCAAATCCGTCTGAAAAATATCCTACTAGGAAGTCAGGAGAGAGCTTTTTTACGTATTCTACAAATTTTTCAAGCATTTCTGCCTCGCTTGAGAAGCATTCTACGAAATCCTGCTTTTTTGTGCATTTTTTCCAGGTAAGAACTTTTTTATAGAAAATTCTGTTGGCGGTATCCCTCTTTTCGCAGAATTTTCTATCTGGATAATTCTGGAACAACGTGCTAGGATTAACAGAATTATCCATAAAAGATTCAGAATAAAGAGAAATCATCAGTATTTCACCCTTTCCTATTTCAAATTCCTCTGCTTCTATATCAAATGCTAATATTTTTGGATTGAATTCTTTATCTGGGATTTTTTCTATTTTTTCTGCCATAATGCAGAAATCCGCATCAATTGAAGTTATTCCTGAGAAATCCGAACTTCCTGTGAGAATTTCTCCTTCTGCAGAATACCATTCCATTGGATTAATCTCTTTTTCTTTTATGTATTTTGTAATTAGGGGAATATCATACTCTCTTCTGGCAATAATTTCTTTGTAATCTAACAGCTCTGCAATTTTATGGGAATCTTTATGATTTGTTATAAAAATTTTGAATGCTTTTACTTGTTTGCCTAGGAAATTTTTTTCTTCTAAAGAGATTTTTTCTACTTTTGTTGTTCTTGATGGCAGTTCTATCCTCTTTTTTTCTATCTCTTTTTTTAGCTCCTCAATCTTTTTATCGCCTGTTTTTTCATCTAAAATCGCATAGAATGAGGCAGGGAAATAATCAATTATACACACTCTTTTATTCTCTTTAGTCCTGCCTATCATTATTACATAATTTTTTCCATGATAATCAATATAGTCATAATATATGGGGGTGAATTCTAGTTTCATTAACTTTTAAAATAAAATAAATATTTAAGCTTACTTAAAACTAAATGTTACTAATAAGGAGTAACAATAGTAAGATTTATAAATAGGGATTTTGTTTATGGGATATGACAAGAAGAATGACTGCAGGAGTGGCTTCAAATAAAGCTCATAAAAGTTATCATCCTTTTATGGTGAGGGGTGCGTTGACTTTAGAAGAAATGGATGAAAAATTTGGACCTGTGGAAGTTCCAAAACCTATTCAATTAAGAATGTTTGATGAAAGTCAAGAGATTCTTGATGAAGTAGCAAAAAGAGTTCATTTTACTGGTGGAAAGTATAATCCTTCTAAGGTTTATTCAGCATTAAGATATATTAAAGGTATGGACGAATTAAGAATAAAGTTAATTGGGCTTGGTGTAAGAGTAAGTGGCGAAGAGAAAACTTGGAAAATCAAAGAAAGATTAATAGAATATTTTGAAAGATATCACCCTGAATTATACTGTAAGGAATATTTTTCTGAAGGCAAACAAGGAAAATGAGAATTGAAGAAGTATTGGCCTTGCCAGGAACCAAAATTTTGGATAACACTATCTTTTTTGGAGAGGAGTCTTTTCTTTATAAGATTTATGATATTTCATCCGTCAGAGATCTCCCACTTGAGATTTTATTAGCTGAAAAGGAATTGATTGAGCGTAATTCTGGGTTATTAAGATTAGAGGGGGTTTTTTCTTTGGCAGAAGTTGGCAAGGAGATGCAAAAATATCTTGATAAAATAAACCAAATATTAGGTTATTATCGCGAAGAGCCACATCTTAGATTTAGAAAAGACAGAAATAGAGCGTATAATAAATCTAAGGAAAAAAGAATATCCGAGATAGAAGAGAGAGGAAAACCTGGAAGGGAATATCATGAAAGATTAGCTCATCTAAACTCCTTGGCTAAAAGTGTTAAACAAGCGATTGGAACAATTAGCCAGAGAGATGTTTCTGCAGAATTTACAGAAGAAGACAAACAAACTTTCCAGAGATTTCTTTGTTATTTTCATACTATTCATATACTTGGAATTCGCAAGTTAAAAAGAGATTTTCATGTGAATTATGATTTGTGGTATGTGCCTAATGGGGATAAAGATATAATATTAACTGATGAGAGTGTTATGGCTGCTGCACTTACCCTTGCTTCAAGAAAGGATTATGATGACAAAAAAGATGGGAATGTAACTGTTGTTTCCAGGGATAGCGATATTATAAGAATGCGGGGTTTTTTTGAAAGGGATAGGGTATATAGAAAAAGATTTGATTTGCCTGATACTAGAAGCAGGGTTTTGATTTATTCTAATTTTGAGGATTATGGGGAGTATACCTTCCAGGAAAACTATGGGGAAATTCTTTCTCCTGAAGAAGCAATCCCTCAGCAAGAGCAGCTACAGAAAACTTAAATAATACCCTTCTCTTATGTCCAGAATGCTTTAAGCATTCTTGAGCACTATCAGGAATAGGATGTATTCCTGAAGGAAAGAGAAGCAGAACATCTTGTATTAATACAAGAAAGAAGCATAATAGGTGTAAAAAATGGGATTGCAGATAGGTGAAATTGTTGTAAGAAAGCCGATAACTTTTAAGGAGCTGGCTGGAAAGATAGTTGCAATTGATGCTTTTAATGCGATTTATCAGTTTTTAACTAGTATAAGACAGCCGGATGGAACTCCTTTGATGGATAAGAATAAAGAAATTACCTCTCATTTATCTGGATTATTCTATAGAAATGTTAATCTGCTGGCTGATGGAATTCTTCCTGTTTATGTTTTTGACGGCAAACCTCCTGAATTGAAGAGAGAGGAGATTGAAAAGAGGCAGGAAGCAAAAGAAGAAGCAAGAGAAAGATATGAAGAGGCGAAAGAGAAAGAAGATGTTGAGGGAATGAAGAAGTATTCTTCTCAATTTGTAAAAATTAATGATAAAATTATTAGTGAGAGCAAGGAATTGCTTCTGGCTATGGGGATTCCTGTGGTTCAGGCGAGCGGAGAGGGGGAGGCAGAGGCAGCTTATCTTGCCCGAATAGGGAAGGCGTATGCTTCTGCATCACAAGATTATGATTCTCTTCTTTATGGAGTTCCTAAACTTATTAGAAATTTGACTTTGGCAAGAAAAAGGAAAACTATTTCTGGATATGTTGAAGTTGCTCCAGAAATAATTGATATTGAATATTTATTGAACCAGCTGCAGATTAATAGGGATCAGCTGATTTGTTTGGGAATATTGGTTGGAACAGATTATAATCCTGGTGGAGTTAGAGGTATAGGGCAGAAAAGAGCGTTGGATATAGTAAGGAAATATGTTTATCCTGTCAAGATATTTGATTTTGTTAAAGATAATCCTAAATATTCCATTAACTTTGATTGGCAGGAAATTTATAAAGTGTTTCATGAGTATAAATCTGAGGATATTGAGCTGAAGTTTGGGAGAGTTGATGAGAATAAGGTTAGAGAGATATTGTTGAAACATGATTTTTCAGCTGATAGAATTGATAATCAGCTGGAAAAGTTGAGAGAGATTAGGGAGAGAAAGAAACAGAGGACGTTGTTTTAAAATGAGTATAGAAGCTGTTCCAAAAAAAAGAGTTGAAAAAGATGTTATAGAAGCGTTTAAATTACTTGCGGAAAGTGAAGGAATAAAAATAAATAATTCTGATTTTCCTGTTGTGGAAGTTAGAGAAGGAAAATACTCTTATTATGATCTTACGAAACGTTCTATTTTTATCCGCCCTCTTGACATAGGCAGTGGGACAACTTATTTTGAGGAGGCAGGGCATGCTTTAAGAGATGTTGTGCAGAGGAGAAAGGGAGTAGATTATTTAAAGCAAGATCGGAAAGTTCATGAATTTTTAGGGAGAGCAGCAGAGAGTATTGGAAGGGATTTATCTTCTGGAACAGAAATGATGGGATTATTTTCTGAAAAACCTCGAGATATGGATGATCCTAGAATTAAGAAAAAACTTTTGAATAGATTGCGAGGGATTAGAGATGTTAAAGATCTTTTAAGAGAAAGACGAGATAGACTTGCTAAGGGAAGAAGTTATGCGCTTAATCTGTTAAAAGAAAATTATCTTAATTTGCAAGACGCTTATAAAAGTTTTAGAAGTGGAAAAATAAATGAGCAAGAGTTCATAAGCGAAATGCATAGATTAGAACAAGAGAGTAGGAAAGGAGCCAGAAAATTGAGCGGTAATGAGGAGATGAGTGTTTCTCCATTTGATGAGAATGAAATAAAAGGGTATCTCTCTTTATATGAATATTTGGGAGAAGTTTTAGGTATAACTAGAAACGCTAAAGATGAAGAAAAGAGAAAAATTATTGATGGGGCAATGAAATTTGTAGACGAATTGTATAACCCTAAAAAAATAAAATTTGATTTGGATGATCCTCGAGTTTTGGATGTAGAGTTTCAAATTGGGGAAATTCATGATAGCCATGAGGTTCATAGAAAACCTTATCTTTATGCTCAACAATATGCTCCTTCTGAATTAAAAGGAGCTTATTCGCTTTCTGATTCAGAGATAAGAGACAGATTTTTTCATAAAAGAAAGTCAGGATTAGAAAAAGCAGTAGAAACCTTATTTTTCGTTCTTTTTCCTCTTGTTTTTGTCTATCTTTTAAAATTGAGATTAACGGGGTTTGTTTCTGGAGTTAAACTGGTTAAACTTGATTTATTTCTATTAATTTTTCTTATAATAATCAGTATTTTATACCTGAAATTTAGAACAAGAAAATAAACTATAGTCTAAATGTTTATTTTGCAGGCATTAAAATATCTACACTTGCTAAAAACTTGTCTTTTAGTTCACTTATTTTTATTGGGACGAACCAGCAAAAGGGTTTTAAATATAGAATTATTGGATAGATTATGAAAAAGAGCATAATATTGTTTATCTTGATAATATTTTTATCGGCGTTTGTATATGCTGAAGAACAACCAGGAGATGCAGGAAAGATTGCAGGAAAAACTGCGGTATCCGCAGTTTTAGGAACGAATGCTTTTCTTGAGAGAGATATCGTTGTTCCTGAAAATTTGCAGTTGGTTGCTAGGGTTTTATTTGGGTTGAAGGAAAATACGGATATCGCTTTTTCTGAATTTGTTGTTCTTTGTGCTGTTTGGATAATGCTTTTTATTATAATAATTAAGATTATGGTTTTTATGCCATTTTTGAACAAAGGAATACAAAAATTTGCAGGAGCATTAATTATAACTTGTTTAGCTTCTATTGCTGGAGGATTGCTTGCTTTAGTTGCTTTATTATTAGATTTGTCAAGTTTATTTGGGATATTTAATAAATATTCTGTTGTAACCTTGGTAATTGGAATAATTCTATCAATTGTTATTGTCCTTTTTGCGAGTCTTGCTACAAACAAAATTATAACTTCTTCTGATCGTGCACGAGCAGCTACATCGGGTTTACAAGCAGGGGCTACAGCAGGAATGCTTCAGCAACAGGGAAAAACAATGACTGGAAGATGATTATTCAGCTATCTCTTGCCCTTCTTTGAATTTATCTGAAAATTCGATTATATTTCCCTCTTCTTGTTCTGCTTTTCTTTTCTTTTTTTCTTCATTTTTTTTATTTATATATGTTGAAAGAATATCTAAGAAATAATAAAATGCTAAGATGATTAATACAGAAGCGATTATTAACAAAGTTCTTGCCCAGGCCGCTTCTTTGCTAAAGATGAATACTCCTACTGCGTTTATTATTATTTTAAAAACTTTTAGATGAGCTAGGGTGAGTGCAAATAGCAATCCGATAATATAAGCTGCCCAGCCTTTTAGAAAGTCAAGAGCTGCGATCATTTTAGAAGATTTTAGGAAAACTATCAGCCAGAGAATAATAACAAATAGTAGTGTCATAGATAAAGCGTAATCCATGCCGAACAAAATCCTGAAAACAATGCTTATTCTTGATAAGAAAGAATCAATCTTGGAAATAATGCTGTTTTCCAGCAGGATTTTTCTCCATTCTTTTCCTAAGTAGTCCCATTTTGTTTGTGTTATATTTTTTAGCTCTTCTGTTGACGAGGGGACTCCTTCTGGGAATCCTCTTTCGTTTAATTCGCCATAAGCTGATGTTGGATTAGGGTTAGCTCCGTCTTGTGCTAGGGTTAGGGTTGAAACTAGGAAACTTGCTATTAATATACTCAAGATAAATATTAATTTATATTTTAACATTTTCTATTAGTTTTTTAAGTTTAGGAAAAAATGAACTAAGAAACATTATAAATTTTTCAGCTTCTTCTTTTATATAACTTTTTCCATAATATTTTACTCCATTTCTGAATTGCCTTAGCTCATTCATCATGTTTATTTCATAATCTGGAAATTTAAGCTCATTTAAGTATGAAACTTCTGCTTCGTGAGCATAATTCCCAGAGGCAGAATATCCATCTAATAACATTTTTGCCCTTATTAATTCAATTAAAATATCATAAATTGATTCTATAATAAAATTGGCATTGTTATCTGTTATTTCTATAGTATTAACAATTTGTTTTAGAAAAATATCTCTTTTTTCAGAGTTTTCTGCTAATGAATTTGCCTTGTTCTTATCAGGATACATCTGTCTTACAATGCCCTCTTTTATGTATTCTTTAAATTCTCTTAAGCTCATAATTGAACTACTCCCTTTAATGTTATTCCATTTAAAATACTGCTCTTTAAATTTGTTTCTATACTTTTCAAATCTGGATAAAAATTAATATTAATTTTTCTTTCGAGCAGTTTTTCAAAACTTTCTAGTTCCAAATTTTTTTCTTTATACCCTATTATGGCTATATCTATATCTGACCTTTCTATGTCCTCTCCTCTAGAATAGCTTCCGAATAAAATTATTGTTGATAAGGGAAATTTATCATATAAGTATTCAATTAGTCCTGATAGATACATTCTCTTTAAATTACTTACTCTTTTAAAATTTTTAAAATTTGAGTTATCTAAATTTGCTTTTACCTCGTATAGAAACTTTTTATCTATAGTTATCATATTTTCCTTTTCTAGCTGTTTTAACGAGCCAGATATAGATGGGGGGGAGATTTTCAATATCCTTGAAATTTCTCTTACATGGAATCTTCTTGTTGGAAAATCAAATAATAACTCCTGGATTTTTTCTTTCGTGTCTGTGTTCTTCATTTTATATTTGTTTATTTAAAATAACAATTGTTAATTTAATATTTTATATGTTAATTTAAGATAACAATAGTTTATAAAGATTTCTGTTTGAAGAAAGTTGCCGATTAGCGGGAGTTGAAAGGGTAAGAGAAGGGTTGATATCTTATTATTCCATTTTTCCACTGGCTATTTTTTCTAACCTTTTTGCGGTTTCAATCAATTTTTTCGTTTCTTCAGTTTCGCCTGTTACTTCTGCTAGCACATTCGCTCTTTTTCTTAGCATTGCAGCGTCTGCTAAAGCTTCTTCTTTTGACATAACTTTTGAACTTTCTACATATCCTGCTATCCTTGTGTTGAAAAGGTATTGTCTAATTGTAGCATTAAAAGAAGCATAAATAATCAAGACTCCAAATATTGGGATATAAATTGGAAGAGCAAATTTCCAAACATTATCTAACTTTCCTGGAAACCACATTAATACACTTATCCTATACCCTAGATATAACACAAATGCCCAAATTATTATTTTTTGTAATAATATTTTTGCAGGATTGGGGTTTTTGGTTAATTCCCAAGTTATCCCAAATATGATTATAAATGGTATAATTGATGTTAAAGTTATTCCCATTGCCCCATAGCTGACTAATGCCGCATATAATTCTTCTGGAGCAATATAAATAATTGATAAGTAGGATATTATTATTGCTAATAGCCACCTAATCGCAGTTTTTCCTTTTCCTGTGCCTTGTCCTACTATCGGCACATATTCAAGGACACTCACTATAATTAATAAAAGCATACCAAAAACAAGGAATTTAGTTAAAGCCAAATTCCAAATTGATTCCCCTGTAATTGTTTTTCCAAAAACTTTTTCAAATAGAGTGGGTCCCGATATTTTGGTAAATGCGTTATTTATCGCATCTGCTATGCTAGATGCAGGTATTGCAGCAACAAAATTAGCAACGAACGAAATCATAATTAAACCTAGAAACATTAATGCAAATATTCTCACACTTTCTTTTTTCATTTTGTAATGAAAATAATTCTCTATTTAAATCTTTCTCCCTAATTTAGTGTTACTAAAAAATTATAACAGAGAAGAAAAAACTAATTTTTCTTTTGTGTTATGTCAAGAACCCTACACTAAAAGTGTAGGGCGTTTCGGGTTCTTGAGCATGTCAGAAACTTATGTTTCTGATCACTCTCAGAAATTAAAAATTTCTGAAGTGCTCAAAAATTGCGTTTATTTACTCACGAACTAAAGTAAGGAGGTTGTATAAACCAATTTTTGACATGTTAAGGTTACCCATATTATATTTTGTGTAACTTTGAGATTACCTATATTTGTGAGTCTTTTGGCAGTTATGACTTTGAAACGCTAAACTAGCAATTAAAACATTAAGAAAAGAACTTGAGAATTAATTATTTAACATCAATAATAGTGGGCTTTTATTGAGTTACAAATAGATTTATTTTTAATTCAGAAAAATAATTGCCTTTAGCAATAATTACTTTTTTATTTTTTATCTGTAGAATGTTACATTCATGTCATATTTGTTACATTCATGTCATATTTGTTACATTCATGTCATATTTGTTACATTCATGTCATATTTGTTACATTCATGTCATATTTGTTACATTCATGTCATATTTGTTTTTGTTACATTCATGTCATATTTGTTACATTCAAACTCCTAAAAGTTTTCCTTAAATTAAGGAAAATAGTATATAAAAATTTCCTATTTTAAAGGAAAACTTTATTTTATTGGAAGAATGTTCAGCAGGAAGAAGTAGATTTTGTTGTTAAAGAAAATGGCAAAATAAAAGAATTAATTCAAGTGTGCAAAGATATAAGCGATATTAATACTAAGCAAAGAGAAATTCGTGCATTGTTAAAAGCGAGCAAGGATTTGGAATGCAAGAATCTTTCTATAATAACTGAAAATTATGAATCTGAAGAAGAAGCTGAATGGTTTGATTTAAAAGGAAAAATTAAGTTTGTTCCCTTGTGGAAATGGCTCTTGACATGATTTTCTATGTATATAGTAAAAGACAAAAAATTTTTAACCAACTTTTTTCTTTTCTTATCTATTAAAGGACAGAAAATGGTTAATTATTAATATCCTTTAATATAATATAGCGGTAACAAAATATCCCCGTTTTATTAACTTTTAAGTAATTACTATATTTTCCGAAATATTTATAAAGACGGGGAAAATTAATTATTTATGAAAAATAAAAAGCTGGTGATTTTGCCGATATTATTTATCGCGATTTTAGCTTTGTCTTTTGTTGTTAGTGCTGCTGAAAATGCAATTGTAAAAATGGGGGCTGATTTTGTTGAGAGTGTTTATAGTACATTGGAACCTTATCTTAAAGTTTTAGTTGGATCTACCGCTTCAGATCTTGTTCCTGGTTTTAGTGTGTTTGTAGCCAAAATCTTATTATTAATTATTTTGATAGCTATTATTTATATTACATTATCTAAATCTATGGCTGGATTTTTTGCTGATAAAATGTGGGTATTATGGATTATTTCGATTATCTTATCTGTGATTGGAGTAAGATTTTTAACTCCTGAATGGATTAATGCAATACTTTTGCCCACAAATACTTTTGCTATTGCAATAACTGCCGGTCTTCCTTTTATATTGTACTTTATGATTGTTAAAGGTTTTAATGCGTCTGTTGCTAGAAGAACTGCTTGGATATTTTTTGCAGTAATATTTTTGATTTTATATGCTTCAAGAACAGGAGTTTCGGGAATTACAGCAGAAGCAAAAAAAGCATATGTTATCTATCCAATAACTGCGGGATTAGCATTACTTATGGTAGTATTAGACGGAACAATAAGAAGTTGGTGGTTTAAGGTTCAAAGAGAGAGTGCTTTAGCGGGAGGTAAATCCGCGACACTATTAAGTCTTGAAACTGCTCGTACAAATATAGGTACTAATTATTCCGGTAATCCTGCGGGATATTCTGGAATATACCCTGCTGCGCAAGGTGGAGGATTTGGTCAAATAGGTACTGATGCCTTTTTAGCAGATTCTGCGTATTTGGAAAAACAGATTAGAAAAGTTATAAAAGCAAAGTAAGTCTTTTAGAGTCCTTTGCTTTATTTGGTTCTATCTTTTCTTAATTTTTAAATATATTAGCCCTTTTTTTAATTCTTACTCCTTTTTTGTATTTTTCATTCGGGAAATAAAAATTTCCCTCAAAATTTCCCAAATATTTATAAACCTAATATTTCTATTCTAATAATGAAAAAGAGAAATAAAAATCTGATGATTTTTTTTGGGATGTTTATTATTATGCTGTTTTTATTTATGAACTTTGCCTCTGCTCAAGTTTATGATGATTTGAGAGCGAGTTCAGAACAAATCATCCAGTGGATTAATGATATTTTTTCTCCGTTCTTTCATGCTCTTTTAGGTGCAGACTCTTTGGATAAATACTTCTTTGAAAGAATATTAATTCTTATTCTGGTTTATGTTGTTGTTTGGAGTGTTCTTAAAAAAGTGGAAATTTTCAAGGATCATAAAGGAGTTGTTTTTGTTGTTTCTTTGATAGTTGCTCTTCTTGGAGCTAGGTATATGTCTGAAATCGATATACTTGAAGGGATACTACTACCTTACGGAACCTTGGCAATAGCTATTTCTGTCGCTCTGCCTTTTTTAATATATTTCTTTTTTGTTAATCTTTCTATTCCTAGTAAGGGGGGAAGAAGAATTGCCTGGATATTATTTGCAGCTGTTTTTTTTGGATTATGGATTTCTAGAGGCGTTGATTCAATTGGAAACATTGGAAATTGGATATATGGTATTGGGGTTGTAGCTGTTTTGTTGTGTCTTATTTTTGATGATAAGATACAAGAATATTTTGGCATGTTTGAGGCTACTAGGGCTAGAAGAATCAGATTTGACCAACAAATTGCAGATAGAGAGGCGCAGTTAGTTCATTATCGAGGAATTCAATCGCCTTCTCAGAGTGTAAAGGACACTATAAAGAGATATGAAGATGAGATTAAAGAATTATATAGGCAGAGAAGAAAATAAATTATTCAAAACATAATTTATAACCCTTATTTTTATCAAAATTAACTCATATTTATCTACTTTTCTGATAACCCACTATTTTCCTGCTTTTACCTTCGCCCTGATAAATTGGAACTTCCTCAGAAGATTGGGAGATTTTTGAGCTGGACTTTGGCTTGTTCATGATAAAAACTATTCCCAATATGACGAGGCAGATGCCTGCAATCATCACGTAGGCAGGCGTAATCGCTGCTGGAATAGGCAATCTGGAGGTGTTAAAGCTTAATACTATTATAATCAATCCTAATATTGATAAAATATATCCGAGTAATTTTGACATTTTTTTGTTCCTCTTTTGTTTATTTGTTGATTATATTAATAACCATGTGTTTTTAAACTTTATTCTTTGTATAGAAATACTCTGTTAATTTTAACTGATATTTTAAAATTATTAAATACTTTTAAGAATAAGCTAAGATTATCTATGTTGATTATTATGGCATTTTTGCCTATTCTTTTTCCCATATATTTTTCCACTAATCCAGAATAATGAGTTTTATGCTGGTTATATCCAAAAAGCTTTTTATTCAACATAACTCTTTTGGACTCTGGTTTTATGCTTCCCCATTCAAGTATCGCTTTATTTTCCCCGCTTTCAAGAACAGGAGAATAATGCTGGTAAAGAATAATTGAGCTTCCTAACATGCTGTCTTTTAATTTCCAATCTTTTAATTTCCCTGCAATAATATTTATTTCATTTTTGACTCCCAGCGGCTTCCAATAATTTTTAAATTTTGTTGAATTATAAAATTTATCAAGAATTATATTCGTTTCTTTATCAATTGTTTTTTCTTCCTCAAAAACATCAATAAAAATATCAACATCGCTTTCTTTTCCCGCTTCTTCTCTTGCAGCGCTTCCAAATAATATTATCGACTTAATTTTATCTTTATTGCTAAAATTTTGGATAAAAAAAGAAACAAAATCTATGGCATAACTTATTAATTCCATTTTAACCCCTCTCTTTCGAATATTTCTTTTAGTTTATTAAAATCCTCTAGAACGGATAATATTATTTCAACTGGCTGTAATTTTCCATAGCACAGCATATTCCTTTTTGTCTCTATGTCTGCCAGTAATTTAATTATCTCCAGTTTATTATTAAATTCAAATGGCAATCTCTCATTAGCTCTTCTTTCAGAGGAGAACCAATCATGCTTAATTGCTGTTCCTGGATTTATTAAATTGTTTTTATGCAAAAAAACTTCTAGCATCTCTACAGAAGCTACTGAAATATTAAAACTTAAATTCCTTTGTCTATTTTGAATGCCTTTCTCTATACTTTCTTTTATTACTTCTAAGCTTTCATTTATATTCCTTAAGTGATCTTCTATTTTCATAAATATCTCAAGTTGCAGGCATATTTAAACTTTTGCTACAATCGTAACTATACTTTAGTTACAATCGTAAACATTAAATTGCTACAATCGTAACTAGAGACTTTTTGTGCAATAATTTAAATAGTTTTTTATTTTATTAGTGCTAAGGGAAGGAGATTTGAAATGAAAAAAGATAATACTCATCAAGAGCAAATAGAAAGATGGGCAGAATATGTAAAGAATAATGAAAATTGGAGGCAAATTCATACTAAATTTATTGACATGTCAAAAATTGGTTTATGCAAGCTCCTTGTTTTAACTCGTGAGAAAATAAAATCAATTTTTGAGCATGCTCAAGAACCAGTATGGCGTACACGCCATACACTTCAGTGTATGGTTCTTGACAGCCAATTTGAGATTGCAAGGAAATTTTATAAAGATCTTGAGAAAACAGCAAAAGGAAGGGAGATATAGAGAACTGCGTAGCTTGTATGACATTTATCCAGCAGTTCTCTATCTGTTTAACTGCACTAAATTGTCATCTAACTAATGCAGTTATCCATATTAAAAAAATTGAGGGAGGAAAAATTAAAAAATGACAAGTTATGATGTTATTGAAGTGTCAGAGATTTTCGCTGAAGCTCTAATCCCTGAACACTTCCAAAACAAGGAGCAAAATGACAAGTTATGATGTTATTGGAAGTATAGCAATACTGAAGTTTCCGAGGGGAATGAAGAAAAGCGAGAAGAAGAAAACAGCTTTGGAATTGCTGGAAAAGCACAAAAATCTAAAAACTGTTGTTGAAAAGTCAGAAAAGGTAAGGGGAAGATTGAGGACGATAAAAACATTATTTCTTGCAGGAGAGAAAACAAAAGAGAGTATTCATAATGAATCTGGATGCAGGTTTAAATTAAATATTGAAAAGTGCTATTTTTCTCCTAGATTGAGCAATGAAAGAATAGAAGTTGCAAAAAAAATAGCAGAAGGGAGCAAGGTTTTGGTTTTATTTGCAGGGGTTTCTCCGTTTTCTATTGTTATTGGAAAAATTGCCAAGCCAGAAAAAATTGTTTCTGTTGAGCTTGGAAGAGAGTGCTGCAGATATGGCAAAGAAAATGCCAGACTGAATAAACTTGAGAGAGTGGTGGAGATTGTTCAGGGAGATGTCAAGAAATTAAAAAAATTAATTAAAAAAAGAAAGTTTGATGTGATAGTTATGCCTCGTCCGCAACTTAAGGAAACTTTTCTTGCTTATATCTGGGAATTCTGCAAGAAAGATACAGAAATATTTTATTACGGATTTGGGAAGGATATTGAGGAAATAGTTTCAGAAATAGAGAAAGAGGCAGGGAAAGCTAAAAAGAAAATCAGGATTATTGAAAAAAGAAATGCAGGAGATATTGCTCCGTATAGATATAGGTTTTTAGTTAGGTTTAAGTTAGTTTAAGCCGTAATCTGCATATTGGCTTTCTACTTCGGAATCTAAATCTTCTTTGGAATCATGATATAACCTACTTCTTTCTGGTTCATATAAAGATATGGGAAGAGAATCTACATCTTCATATAATCTGGAATCCTGATAATTCTGTGCTGGTTCTGCTGTCATATTTTTCTTATTTTTAGCGGGTTTTTAAATATTATTATTGAACCTTTAGGTGTGCGAGACCAGGACATATGTCCTGAACCTATACACTATTGAACCTTTAGAAGGCTTCAAGAACTTATGTTCTTGACAGTGCTCAGAAACTGAGAAAATTCCAGAAGAATTTTCGAGGTGCTCAGAAACTGAGAAAATTCCAGAAGAATTTTCGAGGTGCTCAAAAACCCAAACATATCTTACGCTTCAATGCAAGGTTTTTGACATGCACGATATAAATAGCATTTCTGACATTCCCAACTCTCGTGCTTTCAGCACAAGTCAGCACTTTAAGTGCTGCTCGCCCCTAAGCTATATTCTCTTTTCAATCTTAATAGCAGTTAAACCTTTAGAAAAGGTTTCCAAACTATCAGTTAAAGTCGCTTTTCGACTTTAACTGCTGTTGGAGCCTCTCCGCAGGTACCCAACCGTCGTATTTCGCTATGCTCAATACAACTTGCAACCATAAAGGTTGCCTTTCTCCAACTGCTCAAATTCTTTTATCAATCTTAATCGCAGTTAAACCTTTAGAAAAGGTTTCCAAACTATCAGTTAAAGTCGCTTTTCGACTTTAACTGCTGTTGGAGCCTCTCCGCCGTGCCAGGTGAACTTGGGGCGGACTCGCATGGGATAAATTCTTTCTGAATTGTCGTCGAGAATAATTGCTGAGCCCTTTAAACTCGGAAGTTCATCCATATATTTGTTTATGCTTGAATAAACATAAGACTGCATTATTTCATTTAGTGCCTGAATATCCGGAAGGGCAGTAACTCTATGAGACAAGATTATATCTGCTTGTGTTATTGCATCTTTTGCAAGAGAGCCGGGCTGTTGTGTGGCCATAACTAGGCTTATTCCTGGCTGCCTTCCCTCTCTTAATAACTGGATTAAAGCATCTGTTGCAGGAGTTTTTCCATCATTGGGCAGGAATTCGTGAACTTCATCAATAAAAATCCAGACAAGAGGCATCTCCCTCTTTTGCTTGAATGAAAGATAGTCAATCCCATGCTGAACTGCCTGAACTTCTTCTGTTTTTCTTGACAGCATTCTTTCCTTGAAAAGCTTTTTTGATATCAAACTTATAACTAGAGCGCGAACATTAAATGCCCCTGTCGAGGAATACATGCTCAAATCAAGAACTGAAGTTTCTCCTGCTTTTATCAGTTTGGAAATTTCTGTTTCCTGCTCTGAAAACACTTTCCAGGAATCTGCTGCTTCAAATAAACTTGAAGCAGAGTTTCTTGCATCAATTGTTGAGCTGTGTTCAGAATCTATTTTTTTAATTATGTCTTTTATTGAAAAATTTAGATTTTCTTCTTTCAGCGTGTTTATCACTTTTTCTATCAAAACAGCAACTGGCTCGGTTATAGAGAGATTAAAAGTTGTTATCCAGTCTTCTGATTCCAATTCTTTTGGAGAAATTGAAAACTTTTCATCAACAGGAATCCCTCTTTTTTCATAATCTTCAAAATATCCCAATGGAATAAAAATTTTTACAGGCGTCTTTTTAGGCTTAAGTTTCCATTCTTCCAGCAAATCTTTTTCTTTTTCATTTTCGAATTTCATTGTCCAGAATACTCCCATTGTATCCAGTATAAGCCCTGCAATGTTTTCTCTTTCCTCTTGAGGCAGAGTTGCGAGTTCTTCTGCTATTACTCCCAGAGAATAAGACTTTCCCGAATTATGTGAAATAATTCCATTAGCAATAAATGAATGATTTTTATCTACAGATAAATCATAAACTTTTTTTATCCCCTCTATAATTTTTATATTTTTTATCCTAACAGGAAATAAATCTGTAAAATTATTATTAACTGATATTAATTTATCTCCTTTATTTAATTTTTCTGCTTCCATCCATAGAAGAGATAACAATTTTTCTCCAGAAGTTATCAGCAGGGGGTGCTCTTTTGTCAGCTGCAGTTTTCTGCCGTCTTCTAATTCTATTTCTATAAGATTTTCACTTATAGGGTATTCTAATAACTCTGCATTTTCCCATTCAAACTTTTTTTCATCTTTGTTGAAAGAGAGAATTTTGTTTTCTTTGTTAAAATCTTTTATCGGTAAATATCCTTTATCGGTAAAGATAGATGTTCCTTCAGTCAGACATCCTCTTTTTCCTGAAACCAGGACTACATGGCTTCTTGCGATGTCCATATAAATCGGATTTGACAGCGAAGTATACTGCCCCATTTTTACGAAACCTTTTCCTAGATAAATCAACCCTCTTTTTTCGAACCTCTTTTTGTCTGAAGAATCTCTTCCTATGATTATATCATATGGCATAGCTAAAATAAAACTAAAGAATATATAAATGTTACACTAAACTTTCTGTTTGTCTTCTATAGACTTTATTACCATAAAGTTTTTAAACTACCTCTTTTTATTTTATCTACAAAAAATGGCTGAAGAAAAAACAAAAGAGCATAAATCTGGGAAAAAATCTGAGTCTGAAATAGAAAAAATTGAGAATGAAATTCAGCATGAAGTCAAGGAAGCGAGTTCTGAAGTGAGAAAAAATCCGTGGATGGTTGCAACTGTTTTGCTGGCGATTGTTTCATTGATATTACTTTATTTTGTATTCCAGTCTGGAGGATCTTTATCAGGACAGGAAGCAGGAACAAAATTAGTAGAATATCTTAATACAAAAACAGGGGGAGGAGTTGAATATAATTCAAGTGAAGAAGTTTCAGGGTTATACTTGGTAAATGTTATGTATAAGGAAGAAGAAATACCTGTTTATACAACAAAAGATGGCAAATATTTTATTCAGTCATTAATTCCAATGGAAGAATCTGTTTCTGATACAACTGATAATACTCCTATAGAAGTTCCTAAATCTGACAAGCCAAAAGTTGAGGCATTTGTATTTTCATATTGTCCTTATGGGTTGCAATTTGAAAAAGCATTGCTGCCTGTTTATAAAATATTAAAAGATAAAGCAGATATTGACATTGTCTTTATCGGAGCGATGCATGGAGAATATGAAAAAGTTGAATCTTTAAGGCAGTTATGTGTTAAGAAGCTTTATGGAAATGACAAATTATGGAGTTATCTCGAGCAGTTTAATGCTGATACTAAAATTGGAGCTTGTGGAAGCGATGCAAATTGTTCTGTTCCTTTTATTGATGCTATATACACAAAAGCAGGAATTGACAAGACAAGAGTTAATACCTGCATGAAGAATGATGCTGAAGCATTATATCAAGCGGATGTTGATAAGGCTAATTCACTAGGAATATCAGGAAGTCCTACATTTGTTATAAACGATGTTGAAACACAGTCAGGAAGAAGTCCAAGTGAAGTTCAGGCAGTAATATGCTCTGCATTTAATAGTGCTCCAGAAGAATGCAATCAGACTTTATCTAACCAGCAGGCAACAGCAGGATTTGGAACAGGAACTTCTGCTTCAAGTTCATCTGCTGCTAATTGTGCAGTATAATTTTATTTTTAATCTCTCATGATCCTATTAAATTAAAGGTGGAAGGGGGAAAGATGAAATTTGGGATTATAATTAGCACAAACGAACCAGAAATGGTGTGGAATGCTTTTAGATTTGGAGTTACCGCCTTAAATTCAAACCACAATGTAAAAGTTTTTCTAATAAATAAAGGTGTTGAAGTTGAAGATATCCCAAGCGAAAAATATAATATAAAAGAACAAATTGACATGTTCATTAAAAATAAGGGGCAAATACTGGCTTGCGGAACTTGCTTAAAGTTAAGGCAAAAAGAAGGAGCGAATATATGCCCTATTTCAACTATGAAAGATTTGTTAAAATTAGTTGAAGAATCTGATAAGATTATAACATTTGGCTAATCCTAAAATTATTTTCAGCCTTTTTTTAAGTAATCAATTTCTTCTGGCTCTAGCTTTAGCTCTTCTATTGCTTTTGTATTTTTAAGAAGAAGTTTTATCATGGGAAAGTCTTTCATTGCCCGTTTTATTGAGATATGACAGTATTCTGCATATTTTTCTGCAATTGTTTTTCTGTACTTTTGAGCTTGATTTTTCATCCATATTTTGAGAATTCTTGTCGGACGTTTATATGAAACAAAGCCAGTCTTAACACTTTTTTTAGATGCTGCAATGCCTGCGGATAAAAGCAGGTTTTGATATATAAGGAATCTCCAGTGCTGTTGCCTGTGAATTCTTCCCCTGAATACATCTGCCCGGCTTATCTTATCGAACGCATTATATATTTCTTCTCCTCTGTATTCTGCAGGGATATTTTCCTCAAGCCAGAGAAGAATTTCATCTAATGGCATGTCTACTTTATCATAAAGATTAATCGTCTCGCTGTTAGGCTTATTCTGGAGAATTATTTTTAGTACATTGAATATTTTTTCTTCTTTGTCTCTTTCATGTATATCTTCATTCTTTGTCTCTAAACCAATTGTCTGCAAGTCATTTATAGCGGCTCTTACATCTCCCCTTGCTTTTATTGCTATGTTAAGAAGCAAATCCTCTTGTACAGACATACCCTCTTTTTTTGCTATATCTTTTATTATTTCAAATATTGTTCTGTAGCCTAATTCTTTCAGCTCGACTAACTCTGCTTTTTTTCTTAACTCGCTGAATTTTGAGTCCCAAATCTTGTTGGCAGTGATTATCATCGGAAAGTTTGTTATTTCTATCAGTCTTATCAGTTCTGTCAGCCCCCCCCTGTCGTCAGAATTTACTCCATCTACTTCATCTATAAGAAGAATTTTATTTTTTGCAAAAAGAGAAGACTGCTGGCTGGCTTCTCCTATTATCTGGTTTATTTTTTCTTTATTTCTTAAATCCGAAGCATTCAGCTCGAGAATTTCTGATTTTAGCTCTAGGGCAAGAGCATAAGCCAGAGAGGTTTTTCCTGTTCCTGGGGGGCCGTGCAGTATTATTGCTTTTTTTTGAGGGAAATTTTTTATAAAATATTTTAATTTTTCTATGTTAAAATCCTGCCCTTTTATATCAATAAAACAACCTGCTTTGTATTTTTCGCATAATCCCATTATAAAACTAAAATAATTGTGTTTATAAATTTCGTTGTGCTGTTAAGTATGTAATCAAATTTAACATCTACCCCTTTGTCCCAAGATTAATTAATAGCAGGAATTTTATTATTCCTCCCTATTAATGAGGGGGAAAAATCAAATTCTCTGGAAATAATAGTTTTATTGGGAGGGGGAAATGTTAAACTTTATAGTTTACTTAATATGTGCTATAAAATACAAAAATAACCCTTGGATAAATATTTATAAACTATATTTTCTATGATAACAATCATGATATTGAGAAAAAAAAGAGGAATAAAAGGGAGTATCCCGTTATATTTGGTATTTATATTTGCTTCTTTATTTCTGCTGGTATTTTCTTTTATTATTTTGTCTGGAGTTAAAAGGGAGATTACTGGAAAAGCAATAGTATTCCCTAACTGTCCTGGAGTGGTTATTCCGGATTGCGAGAGGGGAAAACTATTAAGCACTGGGACTAATTTTTCAAGCGGCTGTCCTTATTCTATTGTGTGCTGTGGGAATGGCCAGTGCGAAACAGGAGAAACTTTGATTAATTGTGCTGCTGATTGTTCTGGAACAAATCCTCCCAGTTCGAATACGAATACTCTTTCAATTAGCTTAGTTTATCCGCCAAATAATCAAAATTTTAGCTCTTTAACAAATTATAATTTTATGTTTCTTGCTTCTGATGGTTCTGGAATAAATAAGAATGTCAATTGCTCATTTTTTGTCAAGAGTATCTTTAACCAATCTGCTAGAATAAGCATTAATCCTGGAAGCAGGTTTAATGTTGGAACAGCCCTTGAGGGAAATGGGGTTTTTGGTTATGTTCTCCCCTCTTTTGGAAGTTATAACTGGCAGATTAAATGCAAAGATGATGCTGGAAATGAGGGAGTTTCTGAAACAAGAGCATTTTCGGTTGTTCAAGTATCAAATGTAGATACAACTCCTCCCACAATTACATTAGTTTATCCTGCTGTAAATAACCAGACATTTTATTCAACAAGCAATAATTTTGCATTTAAGACAAGCGATTTAATTTTTCCAACCGGTATTAGTTGTAATCTTTTTTTGGATAGCGGTCTTGTTAAATCTATGAATGTTAATAATTCGCAATTGGCTTATTCTCAGATTAATACTTCTTTTGGGAGCCATAGCTGGCAGGTAAAATGCAGGAATAGTGCTAATAATGAGGGGGCTTCTCCTTTGATAAATTTTAATGTAGTTAATTATAGTCAGATATATAATCCAGGAGTTAATTGCCCCTCTGTAACTCCTCCCTCTTGTGTTAATGGAACTTTAATAAATATGACTGCTTCTTTTGGAGGATGCTTATTAGGATATACTTGCTGTGGAAATGCTAATTGTGAATCTCCTTATGAAAGCCAAAGAAATTGTGCTGCTGATTGTTCTGGGCAGATAGCAACCCCTTCGGGTTATTTTGAGATTGTGTTGGGCGAGATTGAGGGAGAAAGTTTGAATTGGGCATTCAATCAACCCTTAAATTTTAGTGCTATGATTAACTCTACATTTCCTAGAAGTTCATTTTCCTGCGGTTTTTATGTGGATAATAATTTTTATAGAAATATAATCTTTCCTGATTCCGGGACTAAAGGAGGAATTATCAAAATACCTATTGACAAATATGCCGGAACTCTTTCAGCAGGAATTCATACTGCTTATGCTAGATGCGGAATTCTTATTAGTGATTCCAGCGGACAGAGAATTGAAAAAACCTCTCAAGTTTCTACATTTAGTGTAAATGGGGTGAGTGATACTCCTGGAGAAAGCAATAACAGCATTCCTCCTGCGGTTTTAATTGTCAGCCCTATAAATGATACTTATCCCAGCTCTAGTGTGTTAGTGGATATCAGAGGGCAGAATTTAACTTCCCTTATTGTTTATGATGGTGCCAGCAATAATAGCTGTTCTAATATTTCTTCCTGCCAAATTAATGGGATATATCCTGAAGGAAGCTATCATATTATTTCTTATGGACAATCTCCAGTAGGAGTGATAGTTAAAGATTTATGGTTTAGTGTTAATTCTTCTTATGCCAACTCTTCTGTTTATTATGACCAAAATGAAACTTCCTTAATAAATAATGATACTATCGCTGGAAATCCTCAAACTAATGAAAATACTGTCAACATTAATAGTGTTTCATCAAGCAATGTTACAACTAATATCACTGAAACTCTATCTGCAATATTGATTGGGGAAGATGGTGGAGGATTATGGTGGGGAATTATTATATTTGTGATTTCATTAATAATTATTGTAGTAGGAACACTTATCACTTTATTATTGAACAAGCCAAAAGAAGAGAGTGAAAACGAAGAGAATACAAGTTTAGTGAATGGAGAAATTGTTGAAACTAGCAATCCTGAAAATGGGACTCTATCTTCCTCTTCCGGCTAATACAAAAGAAGCGAGAAGAGACTCGAGCTGAATAAATTCATCGCTTCCTTCAACAAGCCTGAATTCTATCTCGCCAGTTTTTTCTATTAGTTTTACTTTTAGTTCGGGTTCTATATTTAAGTTCCAGATTTCTTTTTGTATTGCCTTGATTATGTCCTGTCCAGAAATGCTCTCTTTTAACATTATATCCAGAAGCTTTTCTCTTGAATTGACAAAATCTCCGCTCAAGGCATATTCTAAAACTATCTTAATATCTGAAGGTTTTGCTGATGATACCACTGTAGTAATCAAGTCATAGGTTATTTTTGGGGATATTGAAGAGGTAGCTTGCAAAAGGTTGATAACTCGTCTGCAGTCTCCTTCACTTGATTCATAAATTGCTTCTGCTGCTTTTTCTTCTATCTCGAGCTTTTCTGACTCTGCTATTCTTTTAATTATTTTTTCTATATCTTTTTTTTCTAATAACCTGAAGCGAAATATTGCGCATCTTGATTGAATGGGATCGATAATCTTGCTGGAATAGTTGCAGGAGAGAATAAATCTGCATGTTGAGGTGAAGTTTTCCATTGTTCTTCTTAATGCCTGCTGTGCCTCTCTTGTCAGGGCGTCAGCTTCGTCTAAAAATATTACTTTAAATGGAACTTTTCCAATAGCTTTGGTTCTTGCAAAATTCTTTACTTCCTGCCTGACTACATCTATTCCTCTTGCGTCTGAAGCGTTGAGTTCCAAATAATTTTCCTTCCAAGAGCTTCCAAATAATTCTTTTACTATAACGATAGCAAGGCTTGATTTTCCTGTTCCTGCAGGACCTGCAAATAATAAATGAGGGATGTTCATTGAATTAGTGAGCCCTTTCACTCTTTTTACAATGTCTTCCTGCCCAGTAATTTCATCGAAAGTATTTGGTCTGAATTTCTCAGTCCAGATTTCACTTGTCATAATAATTGGGGTTAAATCTTTTTTATAAACATTTCTATAGTCTAAGCGCTAAATATTTAAATAGTTTTTAGTTCTTATCTTATTGTTAAGTAAACCTTGTAAATTAACATCCCGGGGATTGAATATTATTCACAGAGAATTTGATTTTTCTCCCTCATTATGTCAGAAATGCTATTTGCCTCGTGCATTTCTGAGCACCCTAAAAACTCACAATTCAATAGAGTTTTTTTGGTAGGGGAGAACAAATAAAATTTCTGCTATACTATTAATTTAACGCTAGGCGGAGGATGTTAAGTTAGATTATAGACTTAACACTTATCTGTCAGAAAACATAGTTTTTGAATAATATACCTGTTTTTACTTCATTCGGCTTCTTTGCATTTTTCTTCTTCTTTTCTCTTCTTTAAGGCGTTTTCTCTGCCATTTCCATCTCATCTGCCTTTTCTTTTTCCATCGTCTGCTTGAGCGTTTCATGAATATTTGAGAAAAAAAGGATTTTTAAATTTATGCTACCTGCATATTTCATGGAAAAACAGGCAAAAATAGGCAATTTGAAGCTAAAGAATCGGTATTTCTTAGCGCCGATGGCAGGAGTGAATGATATTGCATTTAGAGAGCTGTGCAGAAAATCAGGAGCAGGGTTAGTATATACTGGAATGATTAATCCTCTTTCTAAGGAAGAGATTCATTTAGAAGATAGACCTGTACTTCAAATTTTTTGCTCTAGTGAAAAAGGGCTGAAGGAGTTTGTGGAAAAATATAATGATAGGGTAAGCTTGTTTGACTTTAATCTAGGATGCCCTGCTAAAGTTGCAAGAGAGTGCGGGTTTGGAGTTTTTATGCATAATAAAATTGAAGCTGTTGAAAAAATATTAAAAATAATCAGGGAGAACAGCAAGGTTCCTTTTAGTATAAAAATTAGAAAGTCGAGAAATGCCATGAAGCTTGCAAAGCTTGCTGAAAAATATTGTGATGCTATTGCGATTCACCCCAGGACAGGAGAACAGGGATATTCTGGAGAGGCAGATATTAAATTTGCAGAAAAAATAAAGAGAAATATAAAAATTCCTGTTATTTATTCAGGAGATGTTGATGAGCGCAATGCTGATGAACTGCTGAAAAAATTTGATTTTGTCATGATTGGAAGGAAAGCTTTAGGGAACCCCAACATATTTGCAAATTTGACTGGGAATAAAACAAATTTTACTTTTAGGGATTATATCGAAACAGCAAAAAAATATAAACTTAAATTTTCCCAGATAAAAATGCAGGCAATGTATTTCACTAAGAATGTTTATGGAGCTGGAGAGATGAGAGAAAAGTTGATGAGGGCGAAGACGATTGAAGAAATTGGAAAAATTATGAGTTAGATGATCTGGATAGAGATTTTAACTGCAGCTCCCTTACTGTTTCTAATACTCGTGAATCTGGAGAGAGAATATAAACATGGTCATCTTTTGATCTTACTGCTCTGTAAATTCTCTGCAGGAATTCTCTGCTTGCTTTGTCTTTATAGAATTCCCAGAAATATTCAGGATGAGTTTTCTGCAGTATTTTCCAAAATGTTTCTGAAATATTAGGGTTGGGATATTTTGTGAAGATTATCGCCCTACAAATATCTCCAGGAAAATCCACTCCTCTTGAACATTTTGTTGTGAAAAGAGAGCTAGCAAGCTTTTTTTTGAATTTAGAGATGTTCTCTCCCACTTTATCCTGCTTTTGCATTTCTCTCAGCTTTTCTGACGAAAGAATATTTGTTATGCTAAATCTTTCTTTTTCTATTTCTGAAGGCAAGTCCTGAAAAGCGTTTACATGGACTAAAAATGGAGTTGGAGCTTTTTGAATCGCCAGAGAGAGGGAGTTAAGATAGTCTTCTCTTGAATGCTTGTTGGATGAAAAATTGGAATATTTGCAGTCAAATTCTTTTCCTGTTTTTATTATTTCTATATTTCCCTGATTTAATGCTTCTGCCTCTACAATTTTATAATCTTTTATTCCAAAAATATTTCTTATCACATTTTCAGAATGCAGGGTTCCTGACATGAATACCAGCGCTTTATTTGAATCTATTAACTCTTTAACTTTTCCTGAAAGGTTAGTGCTTACAAGTTTTACTAAAAGATTTCCTTCGAATATTCTGTATGTCAGGTAAACATCGTCTAAGCTGGGAAAAGTTCTTGAGGCTTCTAAAGCTCTGTTTGAATAATTCAACTCGTCAATTGAAATTGCGGCTTCCAGTTCTTCATCTTTTCTCAATAACTCTAAAATGTCTTTTATTTTCGTCTCTTTAATATGAAAGACTTTATTTTCATCTATGCCTGAAAACTTTTTATTTTTTTCTTCTGTGCTTATTATATCTGTTATCTGGAATATCGTTTCTTTTGATTCAATATTATCCACTGAAATAGCCCTTATTGATGATGCCAGCTTTGTTAAATTGATTTCATCCTGTTCAAATAAGCTGTCAAGAAAGTTGTCGGCTTCATCTATTATTTCTACATCTGTTTGAGGTTTTCTTCCGATTGCAAGCTCTGCCCTGTATTTTGCAGAGTTGAATATTATCACATCTGCATCCATATATGCCAAATACTGATCATAATAAGAACATCCCGGCTTTCTGTGATAGAAAATATATTCTCTTCCCCCCACCCCTTTATATTTTATTTTTCTTGCATCTTTTAAATTTGTTCTCTCGAAATCTGCAGGGAGTATGGGGCTCCAGTAAGGATTTGTCGGGGCGATTGATAATCTTCGGATATCTTTTAGTTCTGGCTCGCTTTTTGAATTTATTAATGGATTTTCTCTATAATAAGAAAGAAGCTTTGGATAATTTTTTTCTGCTATTTTTATATTTTCCGGAAGAAAGGGGTCTGAACAGGGGACAGAGGGCCAGATAATTGAGTCGTGATTATCCCTTCCTGTTATCATCGCTATTTTCATTCTTTTTCCATCTGATTTTATTAAATATTTCTTTTGAGTATAGTCATCTTCATACTGCTTCTGGAGAGTTTTTACAGGAACTATGATTGAAGCTCTTCCTAATATTCTTGCAATGTTAAGGGCGACTGCAGATTTTCCTGTTCCGCATGCTCCGTGAAGAAAGATTATTTTATTCCCGGCTTTTATCAAATCTACTATTTCCTTTATTATATCTTCTTGAGTCTTTCCATTTGAAAATTTTAAAGGGAGAATTGATTTTCCTTCTGAATAGAGATTCCAGTAAGGGTTTCTCATTGCTTCTTTTATTTCTTCTAGATTTGCTTCTTTTTCAGGCTTGAGGAAAGAAAGAGTATCTGAGGTTTTCAGCTTTTTTTCTTTTTCTTTCGGTTTTTCTATGTTTTTTCCATCTACGCCTATCAGTTTTCCAGAAGAATCAAAAATTAGCCTTTCCATTTAGTTATCTTGCTAGGTTGGTTTTTAAATTTATTTTTATCAGTTTTTTAGGGAAATTTGAGGGAGAAATAGGAGTTTTTTCTATCTTCTGTTGTTAGTCAATAAGCATGTAATATTAATTCTTTTTTTATTTTCACTATTTTATCTTTTAATTCTGGAATATTAATCTTAATAATATCCCAAACAATATTCAAATCTACCCCAAAATAATGATGAATCATTTTGTCTCTTGTTCCGGCTATTTCTTTCCATTCAATTTCTTTATGCTTATTTTTTATATTTTCAGACATATTCTTAACTGCTTCTCCTATGATTTCTATTTCTCTTACTATCGCACTTTGCTTCAATCTGTTTGATGCCAGTTCTTCTTTTGAAAGATTTTTTGAGAAGTCTTCTATGGCGTTTATGCTGTCTAAAATATGGTGGATAAATGCTAAATCATCTTTCATTTTAAATCTCCTTTGGAGTTTAAAAGGCAAAAATTGTCAAATTTTTTCATATTATTCTCACCTCTTGATTTAAAATTTTGCTTTTAAGATAAGGGCTTAGCCCATTATAACTCACTAAATCTACTTTTTTCTTTAATTTTTTCTCCAGTTCAAACTGAATTCTAACAAATCCGAACCCTGTCCCTTTTGGGGGTTCTATTAAAATGTCAATATCGCTGTCTTTTTTCTGCTTTCCTTCAGCGTAACTTCCAAATATACCTGCCTTTTTTATCTTGTTGTTTTTTAAGACTTGCTTGATTTTGTTAATTATTTTATTTAATGCGGGAGATTTTTTCTTTATATTTAGCTTATTATCTGCGATATTCTCTTTTAGAAATAATTTTTCTTTTGGCAAGTCTCTTCCAAGATAAACTCTGTGTTTTTTAAATTTCTTGCCATCTCTTATGCTCTTAGCCCTATAATAATATTTTTTATTATTTCTTTCTTTGATTTCAGTATATGCCATAAATATTATACGGGCACATTATTTATAAATATTTGTATGTGGACGTACATGTATTTGTTGGTTAAAAAAATTCCGCGGAATTTTTATTCTTTATTCAGATTATATTTCGCCTTCGCTCAATATTAATTTATGCTCCCGCCGGGATTCGCACCCGGGTCTCAGCCGTACTCCAAATTTATTACGAGAGGGCCGAATACTTGGCTTCTATACTACAGGAGCTTTTTTAGATGGGGAATTATTTCTTTTTAAATGTTATCGTAAATTTTGATGATTAGGTTATCCAAAAATAAGGCTGCCTCGATAAAAAAAATTGAAGTACGAAATATTTAAATACTCCCTGTTTATTTAATATTTAACTAGAATACCTATAGTATTCTAAAACAAATGAAAGGAGGTAATAAAAATGAAAAAAATTTATTTTTTGACTATTTTATTAGTGATGTCTTTATTTGCAGTATCTGGTGTTTTAGCAGCTAATGGAATAACTGGGCAGGTTACTGGCTCAAGTGTAGAATCTACTTGTCAGGTAGATGTACAAGATGATTTGGGAAATCACTGTGACGCTTTGGTTACAAAGATAACTTATAAATCTAATAAGGGGATCGTTAGTAGTAACACTAAAGTAGATTGTAAAACCAATATATGCAGTGCAAATGGAAGGACATTGAGACAGTGGTCTTGTAATGATGCAGGCGAAACTGCTATAAGAACTAATATTAGATGTAGTTCTAGATGTATTGTATCTACAGATCCTACATTAAGCGATAGGTGTGATAATGCCCCTCCTGTTGTTCCAGTTACTAGAACTTGCAGTGATGATGATGGTGGGCAAGTATTTACAACAGCAGGAAAGGTAACTTCTGTAATTGCAGGAAATTCTGATATCGCTTTAGATCGTTGTTTCTCTCAAGGAGGAGACAACTTTTTGACAGAGTATGAATGTAATACGGATAACACTATTAAAAGCACAGCAATTAAATGTGATGGTGCTTGTGTAGAAACTGATGTTAGTATTGGAGCATTGCCAATGAAGATGGGTTCATGCACTCCTATGACTGCAACTTGTTCAAAGGAAAATGGAATTACCACTGCAGTGAATGAATTAGGAGCAGCAACTAGTTTTACTGATAAGTGTTTAGATAGTAGGAGACTTGCAAGAAGTTATTCTTGTAGCGATAGCACTACTATTGCCCTTACAGATACTACCTGTACTGCAACACAGAAATGTGCTATAGACTCAGATGGAGAAGCATCTTGTATTGATCAACCAGTTTTTTGTGAAGATACTGAAGATACTGTAAATAGTGTGAAGTTAAGGGATCAATCCTTTGTGGCTGGAACTACAAAAGTGTATGATGAAGAGGGCAATTTATTTGGTCAGTCAACAGACTATTGTTATAAAATTGATGTTTCTGGAGCAGAGTATGTTATTGAACACTTTTGCAGAAGGAACAAAGACATAATTGTACCTCGTTCTACAACTATGTCTCAAATTTATTCATCCGCAGTAAGATGTCGCAATGGATGTAGTAATGGTGCATGTTTAGCTCCAGCAGATAGTGGCGCATCTTTAGCAAGTTAATTTTTCTTTTTCTTTTTCTTTTTCGAAAATTAGTGATAACTGTGTTGTTTTTTTATGAATTATTTATTACTGCATTGTGTAGTCCGCTATTAACGTCCTCTCGGTGATTTAAGTTCCTCATTATTTATATAACTTTTGTTTATTTTCTTGCTTTCTCAAGGAAAGCTTGATAAGGAGTTCTAAGCTTTCCATTTGTTAAACTTCTATGCGGTC